>JAFZGL010000056.1 GCA_017555395.1 Oscillospiraceae bacterium
CTTGCCGTAGTCGATATCCACAGTGTGGGTGCAGACAGTGTTCAGGAAGTGGCGGTCATGGGAGACGGCGATGACCATGCCGGGGAAGTCCAGCAGGAAGTCTTCCAGCCAGTTGATGGCTTCGATATCCAGGTTGTTGGTGGGCTCGTCCAACATGATGATGTCGGGGTTGCCGAACAGTGCCTGGGCAAGCAATACCTTGACCTTCAGACGGGGGTCGGTGTCGCCCATCATGTCATAGTGCAGATCAGTGCCGATGCCCAGACCCTGCAGCAGGCGGGAGGCGTCGGATTCGGCTTCCCAGCCGTCCATGTCGGCGAATTCTGCCTCCAGCTCAGCGGCGCGGATGCCGTCCTCATCGGAGAAATCTTCCTTTTCGTAGATGGCGTTCTTTTCCTGCATCACGTCGTACAGGCGCTGGTTGCCCATGATGACGGTGTCCAGGATGGTGTACTGGTCATAAGCGTTCTGGTTCTGCTTCAGAACGGAGACACGCTTGTCGGCATCGATGACGATGTTGCCGGTGGTGGAGTCCAGGTCGCCGGTGAGGATGCGCAGGAAGGTGGACTTGCCGGCGCCGTTGGCACCGATGATGCCGTAGCAGTTGCCGGGCAGGAACTGCAGGTCAACATGCTGGAACAGCCACTGGCCGCCGAACTGCATACCGAGATTGGATACTGTGATCATTTCATACTCCTTATATATTCAATATTCTTTAAACAACATTGGGTGCCCGCAGGCACATACTCATACAGTATAATAATAACACAAAACGTAAAATAATCAATGGATTTGCGTGATTTTGTTACGGAAATAAACCACCGGATTTGCTATAAATATCTCAACAGAATCCACAAAAAGCCAGTGGGGCAATTGTAAATAAAGAGAGAACAATCCGAAAAAGGACTTGCATTTTTTATCCTGCGCGTTATAATATTAGCACTCAATAAACGAGAGTGCTAAATATGAAAGGACGCGAATTTACATGATGGAAAAGCACCAGTTTAAAGCCGAGTCCCAGCGTCTGCTGGATCTCATGATCAACTCTATTTACACCAACCGGGAGATCTTCCTGAGAGAAATCATCTCCAATGCTTCCGATGCCATCGACAAGCTGGCATACACTGCACTGACCGATGACAAGGTGGGCATCGCAAGAGAAGATTTTGCCATCACAATTACCCGTGATGAGGATCTCAAGACCCTGACCGTTTCTGACAACGGCATCGGCATGAGCCGGGAAGAACTGGAGGAAAACCTGGGCACCATTGCCAAGTCCGGTTCCCTGGGCTTCAAGCAGGCCATGGAAAAGCAGGAGGATATTGACATCATCGGCCAGTTCGGCGTTGGCTTCTACTCTGCCTTCATGGTGGCATCCTCCATTACGGTGATCACCAAGAAATATGGCGAGGACAAAGCCTGGAAGTGGGTCTCCAATGGCGCAGACGGCTATACCATTGAAGAGACCACCAAGGAATCTGCCGGTACGGACATCATCATGACCCTGAAGGAGGATACCGAGGATGACAAGTACTCCGACTTCCTGCAGGAGTTCCAGATCCGGAATCTGATCCGCAAATATTCCGACTATATCCGCTACCCCATCAAAATGGAAGTTACCAAGTCCCGCAAGAAGGACGGTTCCGAGGAGTACGAATCCTACACCGAGGCCGAGACCCTGAACTCCATGGTGCCCATCTGGCAGCGGGCCAAGAAGGATGTCACCGAAGAGGAGTACAATTCCTTCTATCAGGACAAGTTTTTCGATTTTACCAGTCCTCTGCGGACCATCCACACCAGTGCAGAAGGTACTGTCAGCTACAAGGCTCTGCTGTATGTTCCCGGCAAGGCACCCTATGACTTCTATACCAATGAATTCAAGCGCGGACTGCAGCTGTATTCCTCCGGTGTCATGATCATGGAATCCTGTGAGGATTTGCTGCCGGAGCACTTCTGCTTTGTCAGAGGTGTGGTGGACAGCCAGGATCTTTCCCTGAACATCAGCCGTGAGATGCTCCAGAAGAACCGCCAGCTGACTGTCATCGCCCGGAACATTGAAAAGAAGATCAAGTCCGAGCTGAAGAATATGCTGGAAAATGACCGGGAGAAGTATGAAGAATTCTTCGCAGCCTTCGGCCGCCAGCTGAAGTACGGTGCGGTTTCCGAGTACGGTATTCACAAGGATGCCACCCAAGATCTGCTGCTGTTCTACAGCCACAAGCAGGGGAAACTGGTGTCCCTGAAAGAGTACGTTGAGGCAATGCCTGAGGGCCAGGAGAAGATCTACTTTGTGCCCGGCGAAAACAAGGACCATCTGCGCAAGCTCCCCCAGGTGGAGACTCTCAGCAAGAAGGGCTACGACACCCTGCTGTTTACCGAGGATGTGGACGAGTTTGTTGCCCAGTCCCTCATGACCTATATGGAAAAGTCCTTCTGCAACGCATCTTCCGAAGACCTGGGCCTGCAGACCGAGGAGGAGAAGAAGGAAGCGGAGGCCAAGGCAGAGGAACTGAAGGGTTTCCTGACCTTTGTGAAGGAAACTCTGGGCGAGCAGGTGAAGGAGGTCAAGCTGTCCTCCAACCTGGGCAGCCATCCCGTCTGCATGAGCCCCGAAGCCGGTATGAGCTTCGAAATGGAGAAGTATATGAAGCGGATGACTCCCGAGTATAACTTCTCTGTGGGCCGTATTCTGGAACTGAATGCTGACCACGAGGCAGTTCAGGCCATGCAGAAGGCCATGACCGAGGATCCCATCAAGGCAAAGGACTATGCACAGCTGCTGTGCTACCAGGCTCAGCTCATGGCCCAGCTTCCTCTGGAAGATCCCTATGCCTACACCGAGCTGGTGTGCAAGCTGATGAAGTAATACCATTCCTCTTGGCTTCAGGGGGAATTTGATCCAAAATCATAAGGAGTGATTTTATGCAGTACGTAATCGCTTTCCTGGAAGGCATCATCACCTTCCTGTCCCCCTGTCTGCTGCCTATGCTGCCCATTTATGTTTCCTATTTTGCCGGCGGCGGAGAACGGAGCAACAAGAAAACTCTGAAAACCGCACTGGGATTCGTTCTGGGCTTTACCCTGGTCTTTGTGGCCATGGGCGCCCTGGCGGGAACCCTTGGCAGTTTCCTGACAAAATATCAGACAGCAGTCAATATCGTATCCGGTCTGATCGTGATCCTCTTCGGCCTGAATTATATGGGGCTGCTGAATCTGCGGTTTTTCCGGGGCACCGGCGCTTCCATGGAGCGTGACAGTCTGGATTTCTTCTCCGCGGCACTGTTTGGCATGGTGTTCTCCATCGGCTGGACGCCCTGTGTGGGTGTCTTCCTGGGCAGTGCTCTGATGCTGGCTTCCCAGCAGGGTCATGTGTTGGAGGGCATGCTGATGCTGCTTAGCTATTCCGCCGGTCTGGGTGTACCCTTCCTCTTCAGTGCGGTGCTGATCGACCGGCTGAAGGGCGCCTTTAACTGGATCAAAGCCCATTACAGGCAGGTGAATCTGGTCAGCGGCGCTTTGCTGGTGATGGTTGGTGTGCTGATGGCCACCGGTCTGCTGGGTCGGTTCCTGACGGTTCTGAATTAAGGAGGTATGGCGATGGAAAAAACCTATAAGATTCTGAAAATGGTTCTGCTGGTGCTCATCTTTGTGGCACTGCTGCTGGGTGCAAAGCGGCTGTATGACACCCTGGGTGCTCAGGTACAGATGGACAGCCTGGCCACCCAGGCAACCGCAGAGGGTACAGAACCTGTCAAACAGGCAGCTCCCGACTTTACGATTTATGATAAGGAAGGAAATGCCCATAGTTTGTCCGAGTTCCGGGGAAAGCCCGTGGTCCTGAACTTCTGGGCCAGCTGGTGCGGCCCCTGCAAGATGGAGATGCCTGACTTTGATGAAAAGTACGGTGAATACGGCGATCAGGTACACTTTGTGATGGTAAATCTGACCGACGGTTCTCAGGAAACGGTGGAGACCGCATCCGCATTTATTGCGGCAGAAGGGTATTCCTTCCCGGTGTATTTTGATACGGAGCGCAGCGGCGCCATTGCCTACGGTGTCAGCGCGGTTCCCGTCACCTACTTTATTGACGCAGAAGGCTATTTTGTCACCTATCAGCCGGGCATGCTCAGCGCACAGACCCTGCAGAAGGGCATTGACCTGTTGATCGGATAAAAAGCAAATCCCGAAGGAAAATCTTCCTTCGGGATTTTTTCTATTTGGGGCTCTCCAGAATAAAGCGCCAGAGTTTGTCCTGATCTTCCTGGCTGGCATAGCCGATACCCACACGCTTGTCTGTGCGGACAGTACACCGGAAACCGTCGTCGGCGATCCGGAGTTCCCGGGAATCCACCACACTGCCCCGGTTTAAGTCGCCGGTAATCCCCAGCTTTTTGGTCAGCTTGCCGGGACCCTCTGCCTCCACGCAAGCCCGGATCAGAACACCCTGGGGGTCATCGATATCTCCGGTGATCACATTCATCAGCCAGTGCATACCATAGCAGAGGTAGATATAAATGGTGCCGGCATCGGCATAGAGCACTTCTGTCCTCTTGGTTCGGCCCTTGTGGGCATGACAGGCGGTGTCCGTGACACCGCAGTAGGCTTCGGTCTCGCTGATCCGCAGATACCGGTCGCCGTGCACCAGCAATTTGCCTACCAGATCCGGCGCAACCTCCAGAGCGTGGCGGTGAAAGAAGTCATATGACAGCCGTTCCATGGGAAAATCCCTCCTTTTTGCCTATGATAACACAGGCAGAGTCCCTTGAAAAGAGGAAAAATGAAAAAGAAAAGTTGGATTTTGCACAAAATGCCCATGGGTGAAACAAAATGCCAGATCTTTTCTGTTAGTTTTCCATATTGTATTCCGCGGTAATTGGTACTATAATATTGAAAAATGATGCACATTTGTCCGCTGGACGCGGACGGTGTGACTTTTATGAAAAGGAGAGCGGTTATGAAGTACATTGTGATTCTTGGTGACGGCATGTCTGACGAACCCATGGATGTCCTCGGTGGAAGAACCCCTCTGGAAGCAGCCAGTATTCCCACGATGGATGCGCTTGCCTCTATGGGCGAACTGGGTATGGTTCAGAATGTGCCTGCCGGAATGTCCCCCGGAAGTGACGTGGCGAACCTGTCCGTCATGGGCTATGATCCGAAAGAGAGTTACTCCGGCCGATCTCCCCTGGAGGCACTGAGTCTCAACATCGACATGGAACCCGACGATATTGTTTTCCGGGTGAATGTGGTGACCCTGACCGATGAGGAACCCTACGCCGAAAAGACCATCATCGACCACAGTGCCGGTGAGATCTCCACGGCAGATGCCCATATCCTGATGAAATCCATTCAGGAAGCATTCAATAATGAAGAATTCCAGTTCTATCCCGGCACCAGCTACCGCCATATCATGATCTGGAAGAAGGGCAGACAGGTTTCTCTGGAGCCCCCCCATGACCACCTGACGCAGGTCATCGGCGACTATCTGCCCAAGGAGAGCGTGCTCCGGGACTTCATGGAGCGTTCCTACGACATTCTGAACAACCATCCCCTGAACGCAGAGCGTGCTGCCCAGGGAAAAAACAAGGCAAATTCCCTCTGGTACTGGGGTGCCGGTACCAAGCCCAGCCTGGATAACTTCCAGGCAAAAACGGGCCTGAAGGGAGCGATGGTATCTGCGGTTGACCTGCTGAAGGGCATTGCCGTAGGCTCCGGCATGGAGGTCTGCCATGTGGAAGGTGCCACCGGTTCCATCGATACCAACTGGGAAGGCAAGGCACAGGCCGCCATCGATGCACTGCTGAAGGACGGCTGCGACTATGTCTACGTCCATGTGGAAGCCCCCGATGAAATGGCCCACCAGGGTCTGACCGAGGAGAAGATCCTGTCCATTGAATATCTGGACAGCCGGATCGTCGCTCCCATCAAGCAGGCCATGGAAGACGCCGGAGAGGAATTCCGGATGCTGATTCTTCCTGACCATCCCAACCCCATCCGCTACCGTACCCACACCGGCGATCCTGTTCCCTATGTGCTCTATGACAGCACCAGACAGCGCAAGGCAGTCGCCCACTATAATGAAAAAGAAGCAGCCGCATCGGGCAACTTTGAACCCAACGGCCACCGTCTGCTGGCCCGGCTGATCCAGAAATAAGGAGAGTTTTACAATGGCACGTGTTTATAATTTTTCCGCAGGTCCCGCAGTCCTGCCTGAAGAAGTTCTGAAAGAAGCAGCCGCCGAAATGCTGGATTACCGTGGAACCGGTATGTCCGTCATGGAAATGAGCCACCGGTCCAAGGCTTATCAGACCATCATCGAAGAGGCAGAAGCGGATCTGCGTACCCTGATGAACATTCCTGACAACTATAAGGTGCTGTTCCTCCAGGGCGGTGCCCACCAGCAGTTCGCCATGGTTCCCATGAACTTCATGAAGAACAAGGTGGCAGACTATATCATCACCGGTCAGTGGGCCAAGAAGGCCTATGCAGAGGCAAAGCTCTACGGTACCGCCAACGCCGTGGCCTCCTCCGCTGACAAGACCTTCTCCTACATTCCCGACTGCTCCGATCTGCCCATCAGCGAGAATGCAGACTATGTCTACATCTGCGAGAACAACACCATCTACGGCACCAAGTTCTGGCAGCTGCCCGACACCAAGGGCAAGCCCCTGGTTTCCGATGTCTCCTCCTGCTTCCTGTCTGAGCCCGTTGATGTCACCAAGTACGCCATGATCTATGGCGGCGTTCAGAAGAACATCGGCCCTGCCGGTGTGGTCATCTGCATCATCCGGGAAGATATGATCACCGAAGATGTGATCCCCGGCACCCCCACCATGCTGCGCTACAAGACCCATGCCGATGCCAAGTCTCTGTATAATACGCCTCCTGCCTACGGTATCTATATCTGCGGCAAGGTCTTCAAGTGGCTGCTGAAAAACGGCGGTCTGGAGGCCATGAAGGAATACAACGAGAAGAAGGCCAAGATCCTGTACGATTTCCTGGACAGCAGCGAACTGTTCAAGGGTACCGTGGAGAAGAAGGACCGTTCCATCATGAATGTTCCCTTCGTCACCGGCAGTGAAGAGATGGATGCCAAGTTCATTAAGGAAGCCACCGCAGCAGGATTCGTCAATCTGAAGGGTCACCGCTCCGTTGGCGGTATGCGCGCCTCCATCTATAACGCCATGCCCATCGAAGGCGTTGAGAAGCTGGTTGCCTTTATGGCAGAATTCGAGGCCGCAAACAAGTAAAAAATCCGGAAAGAAGAATTGCTATGTATAACGTACATTACTTAAATAAGATCTCCCCCAAGGGCACTGCCCTGTGGACGGAGGACTATCAGACTGCCGATGCCATGGAAAATGCTGACGCGGTTCTGGTTCGCAGCGCAGGCATGCACGATATGGACCTGCCGGATAATCTGCTGGCCATTGCCCGCGCCGGTGCCGGTGTCAACAATATTCCCCTGACCAGCTGCGCCGAGAAGGGTATCGTGGTCTTCAATACCCCCGGCGCCAATGCCAACTCCGTTATGGAACTGGCGCTGTGTGGCATGCTGCTGGCCAGCCGCGGCATCGTGGACGGCATCAACTGGGTACAGACCATCAAGGAAAGCAGCGATGTTGCCAAGCTGGTGGAAAAGGGCAAGTCTCAGTTCGCCGGTCATGA
>JAFZGL010000057.1 GCA_017555395.1 Oscillospiraceae bacterium
CGTGCATCATGGTTTCAACCACCATCTGCTTAAATTCGCCGGTATGGCGTTTATTAGGCACTCCTTTAGGCATAGAAAAACACCCCATTTCTTAGTACAAGTATTATATCATACTTGTCTAACAAATGGGGTGCAGTTCAAAGCTGCTCCGGCACTCTTTTTTATTTCAGTTGCGCTACTTCCTCGGCTGTCAGATACCGCCATTTTCCCAGAGGCAGATCACCCAGAGAAAGGGTTCCCTCCCGGATCCGCTTCAGCCGGGTGACAGTCATACCCGCCGCCTCACACATCCGACGAACCTGCCGGTTTCTGCCTTCATGGATGGTGATCCGGAATTTCGCCTTTCTGCCTTCCGCACGGATCAGGGTGACTTTAGGCGGGCGGATCAGATAGCCGTCCAGTTCAATGGGGTGGGACAGCTTTACCTCCGCACCGGGCACATATCCGGTGACCCAGGTGTCATAGGTCTTTTTCACCTCATGCCTGGGGTGCATCAGAGCATTGGCAAAGTCCCCATCATTGGTAAACAGCAGCAATCCCTCTGAATCCATGTCCAGCCGCCCCACAGGATAGACCCGGACACCGCAGTCGGATACCAGCTGGGCTGCATTGGGTCTTCCCTTTTCATCGGACAATGTGGTTACATAGCCGCGGGGTTTATGCAGCAGGATGTACACATATTCCTGTCGGGAGGGCAGCGGTCTGCCCTCCACCAGGATTTCATCCATATCAGGATCTGCAGTATCTCCCAGAACGGCAACTGTGCCGTTGAGGGTGATCAGACCCTGTTCGATCATTTCTTCCGCTTTCCGCCGGGAAGCAACGCCCCGGGCGGAAAGTATTTTCTGCAGCCGCTCCTTCATGAGCAGTCACCTCCGAAACAGTTTTTCAAATAATCCCTTTGATTCTTCCCGCTCCTGTTCCACGGTCCGGCCGTACACCACCGGGATTTTGCCCACGGCTTTTTTGCCGATCAGGATATAGGCTACTCCAGCATCCGCACCTTCCGCCACAGGGGCATAGGCAAATCCCGGACCGGGGATTAGGGTATAGGGTCTCTCTTCCTCTGCCAGCGGAAAGGAAAAATCCTCTGCTGCCAGGATTTCCACCTGCCTGTTTTCGCCGCCGGCCACTTCCAGGATATCCAGGCAGTCCCCTGCCGATATAATGGGCTTCACTTCAAACCGGGAAAAACCTTCATTCAGCAGCCGGGCATGGTCATTCCAGTCGTCCCCGTCATTGATGGTCGCAACAATGATCCGTCGGTCGTCACGGGTGGCACTGGACACCAGGATCCGTCCTGCCGCTTTGGTATATCCGGTCTTTACACCGTCAGCACCGTCAACACGCCACAGAAGTTTGTTGTGGTTGGTCAGATACCGCTCCCCGATCCGGATGTTTTTAGCGGAAACCGTCTTGTAAAAAACGGGATTTTCCATGGCATAGGCGGCAAGCACTGCCAGATCCCGGGCCGTGGAATAATGCCCCGGGGCATCCAGGCCGTTTGGATTCACAAAATGGGTATTGCGCAGTCCCAGGGTCCGTGCCTTGTCATTCATCAGCTGGGCAAAGCCTTCCACGGTTCCGCCGCAGTATATGGCCAGGGCAACAGCCGCATCATTGCCGGAGCGGAGCATTAGGCCGTAGAGCAGTTCCTGAAGGGTCAGAATCTCCCCTTCCTTTAAATACATGGAAGAGCCTTCAATGCCCACTGCCTCGTTGGGAATCCGCATCCGGTCCAGCACATTGCACTGCTCGCAGACAACGAGCGCCGTCATGATCTTGGTGGTGCTGGCAATGAGACTCCGGCTGTCCGCATTCTTTTCCTGTAACATTCTGCCGCTGACAGCATCCAGGACGCAGGCTTTCTCCGCAGACAAGGCCTGTACCCGGCATGGCAAAAACACAGCGGCGGCCAGCAATCCAGCCGCCGCTGTGGCGATCATTCGTTTCATATTTCTCACCCGGGATTAGAGTGCCCGGTTTGAACGAAACTATTCTTTTATTTGGCAGCCTTCTTGGAATCCAGGTAGGCAGTCAGCTTGTCCAGGGTATCGGGAACCATTTCCACGATCCGGTCTGCGGTGGTATTGGCAGGCTCTGCCACAGGCATCATCCGCACATTGCCGTCCTTGACAATGAGGAAGCAGATGGGGGTCACCTTCACACCGCCGCCGACACCGCCGCCAAAGGAATTCTCATTCTTGACGAAGTCGCTGCCGCCGCCGCCAAAGCCAACACTGACCTTGGAAACAGGGATGATGGTGACACCGTCGGGGGTGGTGATGGGCTCGCCGATGACGGAATTCACATCCACCATCTCACGGATCTTCTGAATGGTATTTTCCAGCATGTTGGGAAGTTTCTGGCTCATTTTACAGCACCGCCTTTACGTTTTTTCCTGATTTTCAGATATTCGATCAATGCCCGGACAGCGAATTTAACCACCGCCGCCAGGAGTCTGCCCAAGGTGATGGTCAGATCCAGATGGGCAATCACAAGGGTTTTTGAGGTTTCGAAATCACACTCCACATCAATATCCCGTTTTTTGATGACAAACCATTTTTCCAGCTGAGGAAGCAAATTGCCCACTGCTGCCCAGGCGCGGCCATAGTTCACAGCCAGGTCGCAGGGGTCATTTGCTGCCATGATCAGCCGCAGATACAGGTTATCAAGCCGCAGTTTCCGCCGGAAATCCCCCAGAAAATCCAGTGCCGCCTGCACCAGGGGCAGGAAGTCCAGAAGGCTGCCGCCCTTTTCGGTTTTCTCAGCCTTCTTCTTTTTTTCCTTGGGAGGCTGGGGAGGCCTGGGAAGATCCTCTTCCTGAGCAGCCGCAGTCTTTTTCGGTTCCTTCTTCTTTTTCTCTTTTTTCTTCTTCCCGGGCAGAGGGTACACGGTGATCTTCACCGGGCCCGCAATCACCTTTACCAGAATTCCCTCGGAATTGTACCGGATGCGGACACCCAGCGGAAGCACCGCCAGAAGAAGCAGAATACCCAGGGTGATGAGCCAGCCCATTTACTTGACCTCTTCGGCCGTCGGCTGCTCCGGAATTTCCACCGGTTCACCAAACGCAATCTTGTCGATGGGAGGCAGCTCTTCCAGAGACCGCAGGCCGAAGGTCTTCAGGAAATCCGGCGTGGTCTTATACTGGATGGGGCGGCCGGGTACATTCAGACGGCCCGCCTCTTCAATAAGCTTCTTATTTAATAATGCAGCCACAGAGTAGGCACTGTCCACGCCTCTGATCTGCTCCACCATAGCTTTGGTGGCAGGCTGATAATAGGCAATGATGGTCAGGGTCTCCAGCTGGGAAGAGGACAGCTTGGGAGGCTTGCGGGTCTCCAGGGCTTTGGTCACATAGTCTGCCATATCACCGGCAGAGACCATCTGATAGCCCTTTTCCAGCTTGATGATCCGGATACCCCGGCGTTCAAAGGAATAGGTATCCATCAGGGCATCTGCAGCCGCCTCAATTTCATGTTCATCGGTTTCCAGAACCGCAGACAGCCGGGAAATATCGATCCGCTCGCCTGCGGCAAAGAGGATGGCCTCAATGGCCCGTTTCAGTTCATCCAGTTCCATCAGGTCATCTCCTTTCGGTTTTCCGCATCCAGAAGGCGGACATTGGGATTTTCGCCGTTGACATCGTCTTCCAGGGTGACGGCATTGGTCTTGCACAGATCCAGGATAGCAAGGAAGGTTGCCACCACTTCAGAACGGCTCTTGTTGTCTCTGAACAGGTTCTTCAGCCGCTCCGCACCCCGCAGCACCAGCTGGCGCAGCACCTCTCCGGTCTTGCGGCCGATGGGATAGGGCTCCTTGCCCACGATGCCCATAAAATTGGTGGCGGGCGGCGGCAGCTGCCGCTCATTGCGCTCAGTGATCATATCCAGCGCCCGAAGAAGATCCCGGACATCATGCTGATAGCGGTAGGTCTGGTCCCGGCGCAGAGGCTCCGGCTCCTTGGCGAAGAGGCATCGGCCGATCTCGTTCCGGGGCTCCAGTTCCGCAACCGCCAGCCGGATCTGATCCATGGCTTCCTTGCGCTTGCGCTCCACCAGAGACTGGCGCAGCAGATCCAGTTCGCTTTCCGCCTCCGCCTGTTCGGCGGCAGACAGCAGCATTTTGGTCTTGATCAGCATCAGGTGGCTGGCCATGGTGATAAACTCACTGGCAATTTCCATATCCAGCCGCTTCATCTCTTCCAGGTAAGCCAGATACTGTTCCAGAATGGCAGTAATGGACACATCCTGGATCTCTATTTTATTTTTGCTCAGCAGCAGAAAAATCACGTCCAGAGGACCTTCAAAGTCCTCCAGAACTTCGCTGCGGGTATGGACAATACCCTCCAGGCGGTATTGGGGCTGTGACATAATAACTCCATGTTAGAAAAAATACTTTGGCTCATTATATCATCCTTTTTCCTTCAGCGCAAGCGTTCAGTAAAATTTTGAGATTTCTTTCAGAAATGATTGCATTTTCTTTTCAAGCATGATATCATAGGTCTACATAATGATTTCCCGGAGGGATGTACTGTGGCAAAACGCAACCGTTATCGTGAAATGGAGAGCCTGATGACCAAGGTCATCCTGGGCGACCTGCTTGTTTTTATTCTGTTTCTGGTCAGCGCCGGCAATGGCTGGACTGTTTTTAAGGTAATTACCGCTATTATTTCCATTTTTGGATCTCTTTTATGCCTGGGCTGGCTGTATATGACCGGCGAGTTCCCCAAGCGCCGCAGCCTGTGGATGATCACCGCTTTCGCCTGCATCGCCCTGTGCGTGCTCTTCAGCCTGCTGCTGAACTTCCCCTGCCCCGCTGTGATCTAATGAATAAAACCAAAGAGGTGACTGCATCGCAGTCACCTCTTTTCATTTTCACAAATTACTTTCTGTAAAAACTGTTGCCGCCGATGAACTCCCGGACCAGGCTGGTGGGCGGGATCTCATCGTCCACATCCGCCTCCCGGACATAGTTCAGGATCTTGACGATACCCCGCACCTGCTCATAGCACGCATCCTCCGGCTGAACTGCCGTCAGCAGCGGGAAGATGTGCTTTTTCAGCACGGCCAGCTCATAGAGTGTGGAGGAATTGAAGATCACATCGGCGTTCTCCTGATAGGGGAAAATCCACCGTTTCTCACCGGCACGGACAGAATCCCACATGGAAATGGTCCGCTGGACAGAGGCGCCTCTGGACTCGTAGTCCCGGACGATCCGCCGCAGCAGCCGCAGGTAGCTGGTGGGGATCCGGTTGTGATTGTCCAGATTCAGAGGCAGCAGCGGGCTCACATACAGCCGGAAGATGAGATTGGGTTCCACATCCTTGGGCAGCATGGCAGGATTCAGACCGTGAAGGCCTTCCACAATGATGACGGAATCCGGTGTCAGCTTCATTTTGTGGCCTCTCCACTCCCGTCGGCCTGTGAGGAAATTGAAGGTAGGGATTTCGATTTCCTCCCCTGCCAGCAGCTTTGCCAGATCCTCCCGGAACAGGTCGCAGTCCAGGGTGTTGATATGTTCCAGATCCAGTTTGCCGTCAGGGCCGGGCGCAATCTTGTCCCGGTCGATGTAGTAGTCATCCAGGCTCATGAGAATGGGCTTTTTGCCGCGCACCCGGAGCTGGGTGGCCAGACGGTTGGCAGAGGTTGTCTTGCCGGAAGAGCTGGGACCTGCCAGCATAACAGCCCTGGCGCCCCGCTGACAGACCATGTCCGCCACCTGGGAATAGCGCTTTTCATGGAGCGCCTCATTGACCCGGATCAGTTCCCGGATCTTGCCGCCTTCTGTCAGGTCATTTAAATCTGCCACAGTCTCACACTCCATCAGAGTGCACCAGCGCTCGCCTTCGGAAAACACGCTGAAGAAATTGGGCATGGAAGGCACCTTGGCCAGAGTATCCGGATCCTGATCATCCGGGTACACAAAGACGAAGCCGCCGTCTGCCGCCAGCACATCCCAGACGGTGAGATAGCCGGTGGAGGGCATCATTTCCCCGTAATAATAGTCCGCAAAATCCTCATAGGCATACTCATCAAAATAGTCCTGTGCGCGCCACTTCAGAAGTCTCGCCTTGTCGGTCTGACCGTCAGAGGCATAACGGTCAGCAGCCTCCTGCAGCGGCACTCGGCGGCGGATCAGGGGAATGTCCTGACGCACCAGTTCCGCAATCCGCTCCTTCAAAACGGACACAGAAAAGTTTTCCGCATTTTTCACTTCCACATACATACTGGAGCCCAGGGTGCAGTTGGTCTTGCAGACGGCTTCCCGCCAAAGCTGCCGCAGGGCCAGATAGATCACAAACCAGGCCGTACGCAGATAGCACTCCTTACCGGCTTCATCCCCGTAGCGCAGCAGATGAACCTGGCCTCCGGAAGCCACCATGGCACGGCGGATGGACGGACGGTCCGCACAGGCATCCTGCTCCCGGACAGGGATGTAGTTCAGGGTAAACACCTCACCGGCCAGTTTCGCCGCCAGAGGACGGGTTTTCAGACTGCCGCTGTCCAGATCCAGCTCCCGGATCAGATCCAGCATGCTCTGTCCCGGTTTCGCACTGATCCTTTTTCCTTCCATATCCAAATACATACAAGCACCTCCTTGGGCGGTCTGTACAAAATCTTTCTGTTATTGTATCAGACAATTGTAGAATATGCAACTTTCCATGGCTGACAATCTGTAAATAATATGTAAAAACAGCGGAGGAAATCCCTCCGCTGCATGTGTTATTTCTGACTGAGTCTGCTCAGACGCAGATAACCCCAGATGCCCACGATCAAGGCTGCTGTGGGGATCAGGTAAGAGATCCACACCGGTGCTGTGACAAAAATCGCCGTAGGGCCGTCAGCGCCGCCGATGATACCAATGGAATAGGCCTCATTGGGAACAAATTCAGACCGGATCTCCATAAAGAGCACTGAGAACCAGTATACAATATTCACCCACAGACCGCCCAGCAGCTTTACCGCGCCGTAAACCCCGCAGGCCAGGAAGGCAAACCGCCAGGGATTTTTCTTTGTCTGTTCCTTGTTTTCTTTCATATTGTTTCTTTCCTCTCCGCTTTTCCTATACTATGCAAAAAGAACAGGCGTTTGTCAACTACTGGATCTGCGGAGATAACACAAGCGCTGTCCCCGGGTAGTAGTGGGACAGAATCTCTTCGTATGTACTGCCCGCCACGGCCATGGCATCGGCCCCGTACTGACTCATACCCACCCGATGGCCGAAGCCTTTCGTGGTGATGACGATATTCCCGCCCTCTTCCCTCATCGAAAAGGCCGTGGAGCGAAGTTCCAGAAGAGACCTGACCTCCACACCGGTAAAATATGTCCCGCCAATACAAACGGTATCCACACCGCCGCCTTCTGTATAGATGACCTCATCCATCACGCCCTGATCCAGTAATACTCCCAGCTTTTGCTCTATTTCAGATTTGGGAACAGTCATCTCCGACCGGTAATAGGCCGCCTCCTCTTCTCCCGGACTGTCCACCGCGCACAGATAGGGAAAGTCCGTGCCCCAGACAGCCACTGCATCCTCCGTCCTGCCGCCGGAACAGGAAAAATAGGTCGCTTCGATGAGTTTTCCCTCATAGGTCAGCACCTGTCCGGCGGTGGCACAGACCGCGCTTCGGATCTTCTCCACCCCCTCTTCCCTGCCGCCCTGGAGATAATATTCCTCCTGTGAACAATACCCCTGGCAGCAGGAGGGTTCTGTGCAGACACTCCCGTCACCATGCTTTCCTCCGGTTTCCCAGGCCTTCCGGGCATAGGTTCTGGCCACCACTGCCTGAGCTTTCAGTGCCTCTTCTTCAAAGAAAGCAGGCATCTCCCGCAGCAAAACACCCACAAGATAGAGTTCCATCTCCCCTTCCGACACAGTTCCATCCAAATCCCGGATCCTGACCGGCAAAGATACCGGCACTGCCGTTTCCACAGGTTCCTGTATGCCGCGCCGCACCTTCGCACCGTAACACAAAAACATTCCCGGCAGCACAAATCCCAGAAAGGCGGACACCAGAATATCCCTTGTCAGCTGCTTCATTTGCATCCCTCCGCAGCTATGGTAGCATACAGACAGATCCAAATCTGTCAGAATCTTAGCTTTACAAGTCATGGTTTTTTCTGGTATGATAGATGCATCTTTTAACCTGTCACGGAGGTTTTTATGAGCGAACAGAAAAAATGGGGCGACCGGAAAGACGGAATCTGGCTGAAAGATATTCCCGCCATGAACCGGATCATGCCTGACCTGATGCCCAACCGGGCAGACAATGAGGCACACATCAGTGTCGACATCGATATCCGCCCCCTGAATGCATACCTTGAAAAGCTGAATGAAGGCAGAACCACCGACAAATACACCTTTTTCCATCTGATCAGCGCCGCCATCGGCAAAGCATTTGTCCTGCGGCCCCGGATGAACCGGTTTATCGTTGGAAGCAAAATGTATCAGCGCAGGGACATCACCATTGCTTTTACAGTGAAAAAGCAGTTTACGGACAAGGCAACGGAAGCTCTGGCCTTCTTTACCTATGATCCTGAAGAAACCCTGCAGAGCTTCCATGAGAAGATAATGAAGGTGATCCACCAGACCAAGAGCAGCGTAGAAAAGGACACCTCCACCGGCGCCATGGACATCATCTGCAAGCTGCCCCAGTGGCTCATCACCGGCATTGTCAAAACAGTGCTGTGGCTGGACAAACACGGCTGGGCCCCGGAGTTTCTCATCGGTTCCGATCCCAACCACGCTTCTATTTTCCTGAGCAATCTGGGCTCCATCGGTCTGCCCGGCGGCTACCACCATCTGGTAAACTGGGGAACCAATTCCTGCTTTATTGTGGTTGGCAAGAAATACATCAAGGCTGACTACGATCAGGACGGCAACGCGGATATTCACGAAGTGATTCCCCTGGGCATCACGCTGGATGAACGCATCGCCGACGGCTACTACTATTCCGGTACCGTAGCTCTGGTGAAGGAGCTGCTGGAGCACCCGGAGCTTCTGGAACTGCCGGCAAATATCCCTGTGGAATATTCCATCAAAAAGTAACTCAAAGCGCCGGGAACATCAGTCTCCCGGCGCTGTTTCTCTGTCCAGATCCCGGTAGGGATACATTCTCTGACTGTCCCTGATGCTGCTGCGGTGGGATTCCAGCAGGCGGACAATATCGTAGGTATCGATCCAGATTTCGCTGTCGCACTCCTTCTGGGATTCATCAAAGATCAGCTGCATGCCAAAATGCAGATGCACGATCTCGATATTGTCCACATTCTCCGTATCTGAGTACCCGGTTCTTCCCATATAGCCGATGAGATCACCGGCCTGAACGGTATCTCCAACCGAAAGACCCTGGGCAAAGGGTTTGTCTTTTCGCAGGTGGGCATAATAATAGTAGCGCTTGCGGTCATGGGAGCGGATGCCGATCCGCCAGCCACCATAGCGGTTCCAGCCCATGGCCTCAATGATCCCGCCCTCCACCGCCACAATGGGAGTGCCCAGAGAACCCATCATATCATGGCCCAGGTGTTTGCGCCTGAAGCCGAAGGATCTGGCGGCTCCGAAATCATCGCTGTGGCTGTAGTGATACCCGGCAGCAATGGGAGAAAAGGCTTTCAGGCCGTAGGTTGGTTTCCATTGCCCGTCCTTCTCGATGGCATAGCTGCCCAGAAGCCCTCCAAGAACGGCGCTGTAGGCCTCATGATAATACAGGTAGTATTTGTGCAGGGCACCCGGCAGTTCCTCCGGAGATTTGTCCTGCTTTAATTCGGACACTGCTTTTTTCACCGAATCCAGGCCGCACCGGCCTCCCGTCCGGCAGGCCGCCAGCGCCAGAGCATCAATCCAGGAAATGTGCTTTTCCTCTTCAAAACTGGCAATATCCTGCTCCATAGCGTAGTTCAAAGATTCATAGGGCACATCAAAGTCCACCCATTTGATGTAATCCGCCCGGACAGTCAGCACAAACAGCGGCAGCATCAGCACAAGAAAAAACCGCTTCATATCCTCACCTCTCTGGCTAGGATATGGAGCGGTCTTTATTTTATCATTGGCAATTATTTCAGATCCCGGACAACATCCTTGGCCACCCGGTAGATGTCTGCCATGGTAGTCAGGGAAGAAATCTCCCGCTTGTAGAAGCTGGCATGGGAAACACCTCTTAAATACCAGGCGAAATGTTTTCTTGCCTCCAGACAGGCAATCTTTTCACCGTGATCCTGCTCCGACAGCTGGAACTGATGTACCGCTTTGGCAATCCGGTCCGCCAGAACAGGTCTGCCGGGATATTCCTCTCCCCGGAGGGCATAGGCCACTTCCTCAAAGATCCAGGGATCGCCGAAGGTACTGCGGCCGATCATGATGCCGTCTGCACCGGTGCGCTTCAGGCATTTCACGGCTGCTTCACCGCCGGTGATATCGCCATTGGCAATGACGGGAATGGAAAGCTGATCCTTTACCTTGTGGATATAATCCCAGTCCGCAACGCCGGTATACAGCATGGCCCGGGTCCGTCCGTGGACTGCCACCAGAGCGGCACCGTTGTCCTCCATCCGCTTGGTAAAATCCAGAACATTGATGTTGCCCTTGTCCCAGCCCAGACGGCACTTGACGGTAACAGGCACATCCACTGCCTTCACAACAGCAGCCAGGATCTCCCCTGCCAGTTCGGGCGTCCGCATCAGACCGCAGCCATCGCCGGAATTTGCGATCTTCGGCATGGGGCAGCCCATGTTGATGTCGATAAAGTCACAGCCAGAGATTTCCAGAGCCAGTCTGGCTCCCTCTGCCATGATTTCAGGATCATTGCCGAAAATCTGGGCACCGCAGATGCTGCCCTCGTTTTTCCGCAGCAGCTTGGCACTCTTCTTGTCTTTATATACCAGTGCCCGGGAGGATACCATCTCCGTCACAGTCACGCCGGCGCCCAGTTCCGCACAGACGGTACGGAACGCCCAGTCCGTGACACCGGCCATGGGTGCCAGAAACACCGGATTGTTCACTTCAATATTGCCAATTTTCATGGTTTTCTCTCTTTCTTTCGGCTGACTGTTCTGCGGGGATTATATCACAGGAACAATCTCAGCGCAAGTTAAATCCAAAGGGTTACCGCCCAGACAGCAGCGGTTGCCAGCGCCCCTGCCGCGGCCCAGAAGGCTCCGTACAGCCATATATGACGCTTTCTGTCGCTTTTATCCCGGCTCTGCATAATCTTCTGTGCCTCCTTCAGAAGCACTTCATCGGTAACACCTTCCATATCATCCTTCAGGATAAAAATCGCCTGTTCAAAGAGTTTGGGCTCCGGCGTGTCCACCACGATGACCTGGCGTGAAATACCTTTTACCATAAAATACCGCCTCCCTGGCAACATCATTTCCAGAAAGAGGCGGTTTTATTCCATTGTTACAGACTCATCAGCATGGTATTATCACTGAGGCTGAAGCCCAGGCGTTCATACAAGGGGATCGCTTTCTTTTCCGCTGTCATTTTCAGTTCCACCGCACCTGCTTCCCGGGCAAGACGGATCACTTCCGGCAGCATCTGTGCCATGATACCCTGGCCGCGATATTCCGGCAGCGTATAGACATTGTACAGCATGGCAGTAAGCCCAGGGACATTGACCTCGTCCGGCATGGTCTCAAACAGGTAGATGACCGCATCCGCGATCACTTCCCCATTCTGCTCAGCCACCACACCAAGACAGGTGTTGTCCATCATATGCTTCAGGATAAAGCGGTGGATGCTGTTGTCCAGACCTTCAGGCAGCGGTTCCTCCGTTACCTCGTCCAGCATCTGGAGGCGCATCCGGGTTATGGTACCCACATCGCCGAGATTGATTTCTCTGATCCTCATAAAAACTCCTGTTTTTCGCAATTTACGCCGGATTATACCATATTTTCACTATAATTACAAGTACATACAGGAGTTGCACATAAAAAAATTATTCCTGTTCCCTGGGGCGCTTGTATCTGCCCTGGGGTTCCCACTCAGGAAGCGGATAACGCTGCATGGCTCCGAATACCCGCTCCTTCAGATCCGGATACGTCTGGCTCAGGTTATAGATCAGTTCCTTTACTTCTGTCCGCTTGGTGGTCTTGTCCACAGGGCAGCGGTTCTCCACCACAGGCAGCTGGCGGCGGTTGGCAAAATTATCCACCGTCCGCTCATGGATATACAGCATGGGCCGGATCTGGATAATACCGGTTCTGTCCAGATTGGTCACCGGCTGAAAGCAGCCGATCCGTCCTTCGAACAACAGATTCATGACGAATGTTTCCACCGCGTCATCATAATGGTGTCCCAGCGCCAGCTTGTTGAAGCCAAGATCCAGGATCGCCTGATTCAGAGCGCCCCGGCGCATCTTGGCACACATGGAACAGGGATTTTTCTCCTTGCGGTGATCAAAGATAATGGGAGCGATTTCAGTCTTTACAATATGGTAAGGCACACGGATCTCTTCACAGAGTTTTTCTACTCCGGAATAATCCATCCCCAGTCCCATATCAATGGTAATGGCATGCAGTTCAAAGGGTTTGTTGAAATATTCCCGCAGACCTGCCAGCAAAACAAGCAAAACCAGGGAATCCTTGCCGCCGGACACACCAACCGCGATTTTATCACCTTCAACTATCATATTATAATCATCCACACACCGGCGGACCAGGCCCATAAGCTTCTGCATAGTTTCAATTTCCTCCAAAAACTTTCTAAAATAGGATGTGAGAAAACAGGAGTATTCGGGAGTATTTGAGAGCATTTAAGAGGTTACTCCTGTTTTCAGAAAATTTCGAAAATAAGTTGTTGACATTTAAAAATTGTTGTGATATAAGAATCTAGCGATTTGAAGATATTGTACTTCAAGTACAGAAGAAAGTCAAAATATTTTACCTAATTGGAGGAACGCATAATGTCCACTACTCTGCTGAAGAAGGAGACCCTGGAGCGCAAGTGGTACGTCATCGATGCAGCCGGCAAGCCCCTGGGCCGTACCGCTGTTATCGCTGCCAACATCCTGCGCGGCAAGCACAAGGCTGACTTCACCCCCAACGTTGACTGCGGTGACTTCGTTATCGTC
>JAFZGL010000058.1 GCA_017555395.1 Oscillospiraceae bacterium
CAGCCAACATCGCCATGGCCATCGACGGCTTCAAGGGCAGAGGCTATGCCCAGCTGGGCGGCATCATCCTGAACCGCCGCAATGTGAAAAATGAGGAAGAAAAGGTTGCCGAACTGGCCGAGGATATCCGCTCTTCTGTCATCGCCACCCTGAGCCGCTGCGATCTGGTGCAGGAGGCGGAAGACCTGGGCAAGACCGTGGTGGAAGCCTTCCCTGACAGCGCCATGGCCGGAGAATACCGGGCACTGGCAAAAACTCTGCTGGAAAACTGCGGGGTGGCGGTATGCTGAAGCGTGTCACGGCTCCCAAAGAGGTAGCCAGTGTGGGCATCCCCATTGGCAAAGCCTCCTTCCCGTCCCCCTTTGTGTCGGGACTGGAATATGCCTCTCCCGCCAGAGGCACCTGGAACATCGTCCACACCGGCATGCTGATCCCGGAAGCCCATGAGATCTTCGTCTGTGCCGCCAGCTGTCTGCGGGGCGTGGTGCTCACCGCGGCGGAAATGGGGGCGGCCCACCGGTTCTCCACAGTGGAGGTCCGGGAGCGGAACCTGCTGGACGGCGACATGGAAGAATTGGTCATCGAAGGTGTCGCGGATATCATCGAGCGGCTCCCCAAGCGGCCTCCTGTGGTGCTGGTGTATACCAGCTGTGTCCACCATTTTGCCGGCTGCGACCTGGATATGATCTATGAGGAACTGCGCTGCCGCTTCCCGGACATCGACTTTGCAGACTGCTACATGAACCCTATCATGCGCAAAAGCGGCATGACGCCGGATCAGCTGATGCGCAGCCGCCTGTATATGCCCCTGAAGCAGCGCCCCATCCGTAAGGGAGCGGTGGCTCTCATCGGCAGCGACCTGCCCAATGAAAAAGACAACGATCTGGTGCGGCTGCTGACGGAAAACGGCTTTAAGATCCATGAGATCACCGCCTGCCGGAACTATGAGGAATACCAGGAGATGGCAGAGAGCGAATTCTATATTTCCACCTATCCCGCAGCCGTCCCCGGCGGCGATATGCTGTCCCAGCGCCTGGGCGGAACCCATGTTTATGTTCCCTTCAGCTTTGACTGCGACGAGATCGAAAGGGGACTGTCCCGGCTGGCGGAGGTTCTGAACATTCCTGCCCCGGACTTTACCGGAAAGCGGGAAGACGTGCAGCAGGCGCTGAAGGAAACTCTGGCGCTGGTGGGGAATGCCCCCATTGCCATCGACTATACTTACTCTCCCCGGCCTCTGGGTCTTGCAAAGCTGCTGCTGGACGCCGGATTCAACGTACAGAAAGTCTATCTGGACGTGGTCACCGGAGAGGAAAAGCAGGCCTTTGAATATCTGAAATCCAATCATCCCGCGCTGATGCTCTATCCCACCGTCCACGCCTCCATGCGCTTCCTGGCGGAAAAGGAACCCACCGATGTGCTGGCCATCGGACAGAAGGCGGCGCACTTTAACAATACCAACCACTTTGTCAATGTGGTGGAGGGCGGCGGCATGCTGGGCTATCAGGCAATTTTCAGGACCCTTGCGCTGATGCAGGAAGCATACAGAGAAGAAAAAGACATGCGTGATCTGATCCAGATCAAAGGCATGGGGTGCGGAGGCTGCTGCGGATGAAACAGACATCAAGAATCATTTCAACCTATTCTGCCGATGTGTTCGGCGTTTGCAGTGCCCTGTTTGAACTGGGCGGCATAATCATCATGCATGATGCCTCCGGCTGCAATTCCACCTATACCACCCACGATGAACCCCGGTGGTATGATATGGAGAGCATGGTCTATATCTCCGGCCTGTCCGAAATGGAGGCCATTATGGGTGACGATGAAAAGCTCATCGGCGATATCGTGGCGGCAGCGGAAGACCTGCACCCCAGATTTATCGCCGTGGCGGGAACCCCCATACCCACCATGACCGGCTTTGACTTTGAAGCGGTTGCCGCACTCATCGAAGAGCGCACCGGCATTCCTGCCTTCGGCTTCAATACCACCGGCATGAAGACCTATGTCCACGGCGCTTCCATGGCGCTGGAGGCTGTTGCCCGGCGGTTTGCGGACCGGAACGTGCAGAAAACCTCTGACCTGACTGCCAACATCCTGGGCCTGACCCCTCTGGATTTTTCCGTCACCGGTACGGAGCATTCCGTGACCGACTTTCTGGAAGAATCCGGCTTCCGGGTTCTCTCCCGATGGGCCATGGGCAGCTCTCTGGAAGATCTGTCCCAGGCTGGCGGTGCCCATGTGAATCTGGTGGTTTCCTCCACCGGTCTGAGCGCAGCCAAAGCCCTGCAGGAACGCTTCGGCACCCCCTATGTGGTGGGACTTCCCATTGGGAAAATCCAGAAAGAACACCTTCGGGAAGCGCTGCATACAGCGGCATCCACCGGAGAAAACCAATACCCGGTCAGTGATCTGCCCGGTGAAGACATTCTGGTCATTGGCGAGGCAGTGACTTCCCTGGCCCTGGCCTCTGCTCTGGAGTATTCTGCCGGTCAGGGTGTCCGGGTGCTGTGTCCCACAGAAGGCAGCGAAGGTCTTCTGAGATCCAGGGATCTCCGGGCGCAGTACGAAGAGGAGATCGAAGAGGCAATGCGGGAAGCCAAAACCGTCATTGCGGATCCCCTCTACCGCCCCATCTGCCCGGACCATGTAAAATTCGTGGAGCTTCCCACGGAAGCCTTTTCCGGCCGGATCTACCGGGAGCGGATCCCCAACCTGGTGACCGGATTTGACGCATTTGCGAAAGAGGTGCTGTAATATGAAAAAGATGCTTTCCATCCTGCTGGCGGCTGCATTGTTGCTGTCCCTGACCGGCTGCGGCGCGGATACCAAACCTGCTGACACTGCCACCGATACCCACATCGTGGTGGATCACAACGGCAACGAAGTGGAACTGCCCTATGAGATCAACCGCGTGGTGGTCTGTGATATCCTGCCCCTGCCCAGTGTGCTGACCGTGTTCTTTGATTCCGCGGAGAAGATCGTGGGCATGTCCGGTACCAGCATGAGTGCCGCCCAAAACGGCCTGCTGGGTCAACTGTACCCCGAGATTATGGAGGCGGAAACTGGCTTCATTGACGGCAACACCATCAATATTGAGGAACTGCTGAAACTGCAGCCTGATGTGGTATTCTACAATGCAGCCCGGACGGAACATGCCGAACTGCTGAAAAAGGCGGGCATTCCCGGCATTGCCGTTTCTGTCAACAAGTGGCAGTACAATTCCATTGAGACTCTGAACAACTGGATCAGCCTCATCAGTGAGATTTTCCCCGACAACGACAAGACGGAGATTGTAGCAGAGTATTCCAACAAGATGTACAATCTGGTGCAGCAGCGGGTTGCTTCCATCCCCGAAGAAGAGCGGGAGCAGGTTTTCTTCCTGTACAAGTATGCCGAGACCAGCATCATGACCTCCGGAAGCCGGTTCTTCGGCCAGTGGTGGGCAGATGCCATCGGTGCCGAGAATGTGGCCGCAGAAATCGATACGGACAATCAGGTCACTGTCAACATGGAGCAGATCTATGCCTGGAATCCCAGCCTGATCTTCATCACCAACTTCACCACCGCGGGAGCGGAAGATCTTTACGGCAACACCGTAGGCTACTATGACTGGAGCGCCATTGACGCGGTGAAGGATCAGAAGGTCTTCAAAATGCCCCTGGGTATGTACCGCAGCTATACCCCCGGCGCGGACACCCCGGTGACGCTGCTGTGGCTGGCCAAGACCGCCTATCCGGAGCTCTTTGAAGACATCGACATCATTCAGGAAACCAAAACCTATTACAACGAAGTCTTCGGCATCCCCCTGACGGATGACCAGGCTGCTTCCATTTTTGCGCCTGCGGCCGAGGCCGGTGCCGGTTTCTGATAAGGAGGACTGTTATGAGCATGAACAACACCCCCACCGGCGACCGGATCCACATCGGATTCTTCGGACGCCGGAATGCCGGCAAGTCCAGTGTGGTCAATGCGGTCACCGGACAGGACTTGGCAGTGGTCTCTGATGTGAAGGGCACCACCACCGATCCGGTCAGCAAGGCTATGGAACTGTTGCCCCTGGGCCCGGTGATGATCATCGATACCCCCGGCTTTGACGATGAAGGCGAGCTGGGACTGCTCCGGGTGAAGAAGACCCGGCAGGTGCTGAACAAAACCGATATTGCCGTTCTGGTGGTGGATGCCTCTGAAGGCCAGAAAGACTGCGACCGGCAGCTCATCGACCTGTTCAAAGCCAAGGAGATCCCCTACATCGTGGTTTGCAACAAGACCGACCTGCTGGCAGAGGTTCCTGCCGATACCGACCATGAGATCTATGTCAGCGCCCTCCGGGGAGAGAAGATCTTCGAACTGAAGGAGCGGATCGCCGCTCTGAAGCAGACCCAGACCGACCGGTGCATCGTCAGGGACAAGCTGAATCCCGGTGACTTTGCGGTGCTGGTGGTGCCCATCGACAAGGCAGCCCCCAAGGGACGTCTGATCCTGCCCCAGCAGCAGACCATCCGGGATATTCTGGATGCGGGTGCCGTGTCTATTGTGGCCAAGGAGACGGAACTGGCGGATACCCTGTCCGCCCTGGGTAAAAAGCCCGCCATGGTCATCACCGACAGCCAGGTGTTCAAATCCGTGGCGCAGACCGTCCCGGAGGATATCACCCTGACTTCCTTCTCCGTCCTCATGGCCCGGTATAAGGGACTGTTGGAGGACGCTGTCCGTGGTACTGCCGCCGTGGAGAATCTGAAGGACGGCGATACTGTCCTGATTGCCGAGGGCTGCACCCATCATCGCCAGTGCGATGACATCGGCACCGTGAAAATCCCCAACTGGCTGCGCAAATACACCGGCAAGGACATCACCATCAAGACCTGCAGCGGCATGGAGTTCCCTGATGATCTCAGTCCCTATGCCATGGTGATCCATTGCGGCGGCTGTATGCTGAATGAACGGGAGGTCCGCTACCGTACCAAGTGCGCCGTGGATCAGGGCGTGCCCATCACCAATTACGGCACCCTCATCGCCTACATGAACGGCATCCTGCAGCGCAGCATCGAACTGTTTCCCGAACTGACGGCAGAATAAGTCTGATTCCCCCCATCCGGCATCCCGGATGGGGGATTTATTTAAACTGCCGATAAATGACAAAAAAGAGGAAATGTTATCTTTCTTTACATTCTAAGCTGTGCAGGTATAATGAGAAAAGAGAAACTTTGATATTTTTCCAATTTCACAGAAAGAGGTATATAACTATGTCCTATATGTGCGCTGAGTGCCGCCAGACCGGCTGCAAATTCCGTGATCTGACCAAGACCATGACGGTCTGCCCCTGCAAGAGTGAAGAAGTTCAGACCAAGTCTGCCGCTTTGTACCAGGAGGAAGAAAACTACCGTATTGCCAATGCCGCCGGCAAGACCGAGGCAGAGGGCTATGGCAGACTGTGCCGCATGGAGGAGATCATCCTCTTCTGCAAGAAGGCCGGCTACAAGAAGCTGGGTCTGGTGTTCTGCATGGGTCTGCACAATGAGGCCCGGGAAGTCAGCAAGATCCTGACCCACCATGGCTTTGAAGTGTCCTCTGTCATCTGCAAGAACGGCGCCCAGCCCAAGTCTTCCATCGGTCTGACCGATGCCGACACCCTGTCCGGCTGCGCCAACGAAGTCATGTGCAACCCCATCGGTCAGGCACTGGCCATGAACGAAGAGAAGGTGGAGTTCAACATCCTGCTGGGTCTGTGCGTGGGTCACGATACCCTGGCCATCAAGTACATGGATGCTCCCTGCACCGTGCTGGCAGTGAAGGACCGTGTCACCGGCCACAACCCCATCCAGCCCATTTACATGGCAAACGGCTACTACAAGAAGCGCTTCTATGGAGACAAGTAAATGAAATACGACAAGGCGTTTTTTGATACCTATGTAGAGCGCCGGGGCACCCGGAGCATCAAGTGGGACGGCTGCAATGCCAAGTTCGGCGTGGATCCCGATGTGGAAATGCTGCCCATGTGGATCGCTGATATGGATTTCAAGGCTCCCGAAGAAGTGGTGGAGGCGGTGACGGAACGTGCTGCCCACGGTGTCTACGGTTACATCATCAACCGTACCGACAGCTTTGTGGATTCCATCCAGGACTGGATCCGGCGCCGCTACGGCTGGGA
>JAFZGL010000059.1 GCA_017555395.1 Oscillospiraceae bacterium
GGAAATATTGTAAAGATTTGCATTGGAATCAGCATGGACGGTAACGCTCTTTGCACTGTGAACGGAACCGATGGCTGCTTCAATGCTGCTGTTGAATACCAGGACATTCACGTTTCCTGCAACAGCGGCACTGCCGCTGGCACCAAAGCTGATCGCCAGGAGGAACACATCGTCATCACTGTTGGCAAAGACAGATACATCACCGGCAGCCTGGGCATACCGGGCATCCATCTTGGCCTCAACGGTCTTGTTATAGACCAGAGTGACTACAGTGGCTCCGACACCGGCGGAGCTGCCAACCGCAAGGGCACCGGCTGCATCAACTAGGTCGCTTTCGTCTTCTGCCTGGACCAGAATCCCTCCGCCGGAGGTCACGGAAACGTAGGCTTCCTCTCCGTCCTCGGTATTCTGACCATTCTCCAGAGCCTCTTCCCTTCTGCCCATCAGTGCCTTTACCTGGTTTTCCACGACCAGAGTATTGACGACACCGGTAACCGCGGCATTGGAGCCCACACCGCCGCTGACGGCGAAGGTCATGATGCTGTTGTCGGCAGTCGCACTGACCACCACGCCCCGTCTGCGTCCCTGACGGTTGGGGATGGTGATTTCACGGGAAGAAGTATGCTGACAGTTTGCTTTCAGCACAGCATTGTCAACAGAAGCGATGACAACATTCTGATAGACAGCAGTATCAATGGTAGCACCAATGGCTGCGTTGCTGCTGACGGACAGAGCACCTGCTGCCATATAGGATTTGCCGGTCAGATCAGCAATCACGCCGATGCTGTCTCCTGCTGTCAGCTTTGCCTGATTGCCTGTTCCGAAACCGCCGTCGACGATCGCTTCGACAGTGCTGGAGCTGACAACTACGGGAATGCTGCCGGAAATGGCTGCGTTGTTGCTGCCGCCGGCTGCTACAATAACATTGACAAAGAAGTCATCACCCATTGCTTCCACCAGGATCACACCGTTTTCTGCGGTGAGTTCTGCATCGCCGGTAACCTTGGCGCCCACATAACGCTGGAAGATACTGACCGCAACGCTGCCGGAAACAGCACTGTTGCTGCTTGCGGTAGCCGCAATAACAGCAGTCAGGGTCCAGGAATCACCGGCGGCGCGGACCAGGATATCCTGCTTTGCCTGGATATTGCTGCCGTTCACAGCTGCTTCGGTACGGGAATTACTGACCAGAACTGCAAAGGTCGCGCCAACAGCTGCGGTACCGGCGGTTGCCGCACCGGTAGTGGTGATGGCGATAAGACCTTCATCGGTCAGGGCTTCGACAGATACGCTGCCCTTCTTGCTGACCAGAACAGCCAGGTCGCCGGTCTCGGTCAGTGTATGGGTATTGGTGACAATGACGGAAATGGTAACACCGGCCGCAACACTGCCGCCCATACCCACGGCAATTGCCAGAGGAATGATGAGCAGTTTGGCATTGTTGACAGCCAGAATGTCAAGATCATTTTCCGTGGTGATCTGACCGGTCACAACGGACTTCACATGATTCTGCATGTCAATCACATTGACTGCGCCGCCCACGCTGTTGCCGCTGCCTTCCGCTACGCTGCCGGCAACGGTAATGCTGAGGTAATCCACATCGTTTTCGGCCTTCTGCATGAAGCTGCCGCCAACGCTGAGCTTACCGGCGGTCTCGGCACTGGTGATGTCTGTGGTACCCACGCCGTTGGCAATGGCACCGACAGTCAGGCCGACACCCACCTTGGCGGGGCTCACATTCAGGGAGCCCGCAATCAGTCTGGCATTGGTATCATTCTTTGCCAGGACTTCGGCGTTGCCGCCTACTGTGATGACATCATCTGCATTTTCCAGCTTGCCGATGTAAGCCTTCACTTCATTGCCGTAGAACAGCATTGCGAAGGAACCGGCAAGGGTTGCAGTCGCAGAGCCGGCAGGAGGTACGATGGCACCGCCGATGGCTTCTGCATAATAATTAACGGAGGACAGGAAGTTCAGCAGATCAATGGCATCAATAAGCTTTTCGGTGCTCATGTTGATGCTTACATCGTACTTGCCGTCAGCGCCCTTGTTGATATTCAGGATGCCCTTCTTGGCTGCTGCTTCCTGCTCGGGAGTCAGACCGGTGGTATCGGT
The DNA here is from genome assembly GCA_017555395.1 of Oscillospiraceae bacterium. Lineage (GTDB taxonomy): Bacteria > Bacillota > Clostridia > Oscillospirales > Oscillospiraceae > Faecousia. The sequence continues at coordinate 2,116 of JAFZGL010000059.1, forward strand.
CATGATCAGGGACTTGTCCAGAGACAGGGCAAAATCAGAATTGGAAACCTTGTGCTTGATGGCATTGACCTTCAGGTCGCCGGCACAGATAACCGTCTTGGCACCGTCTTCGATGAGGGCCAGAACCTGATTTTCCGCATAAATCAGCGCAAAGGACGCGCCGACACCGACGGAAGTTCCCTCACTGTAACTGATGCCGCCTGCCCGGACTGCCAGCTTGGTCTTATCGGTTGCTGTGATCTCCAGATCACCGCCGGACTTGATCACACTGCCCTTGGCGGCAGAAGCCTTGGTCAGCGCCTTGGATGTCAGGATAGAGAACGCACCGCTGATGGTTGCCTTGCTGTCGGCTCCGGTAACGCTGCCTGCCAGCGCCTGGGCGCCCAGAGTTCCTCTGTAGATGCCGTCCATATTGGCTGTGTGAACTGCAGAAATGACAATATCTCTGGGAACATCTTCCTGAGCGGGTTCTGCATTGCCGTTCGTTTCCGGGGCGGTGATAATGGTACCGGAGTTTTCTGCAACAGCTTCGTTATTGTTGACGGAAATTGCAACACCGGCTGCCACAGCGAAGGGAGAAGCGGAAAGGGTCACAGTTGCCGCATTGGCACGGGACCGGAAGTTTGCATTGTTCTCCGCATGGAGCATCACATCCTGGGCAGTCAGGCTGCCGCTGACAAGGGCGTGTGCCTTATGCTTTGTGATGTTGATGCCGACTGCGGCGGCAATCTGGGTTCCATTGCCTTCATCCGCAATACCGGCACCGCCTGTGGAACCTCCGGGGATGTTAGGATTCTGCTGATTTGCAGCATCCGGCACGCCGGGAGTTGTCAGGCCGCCAGCATTGCTGATAGCCTTGGTGGAGCTGGACTGTGCGTGGGGATTATCGGCCAGGTTGTAGTCACCGTTAGCGATTCCCTCTGCAGTAGCTGTACCGTCATTGATTCTGTCCAGATATCTCTGGATGTCGGCACCCATTGCGGAAGCAGTACCAAATGCATCGTCCGTATTGTAGGTACGGGATGCAATTTTTGCTCTGCCCGCGGCAGTTATGGAACCTGCCATCCGGGTCTCGACGTCAGAATCAGCATAGTTGACTGCGGCACATGCACCGACTGCTGCCTTGCCGCCAGCGCTGAAAGCACCGGCGGAAGCCAGGGTGTGGCCTTCCTGCTGAGACATCATATAGACGGAAACCAGTTCCTGCTGCTTTGCCTGGTCGACCATCTGCTGGATTTCTTTTTCCGTCAAATCCTTGGACAGGGTTGCGCGGTAGCTTTCCTCGTCGAATCCGCCGATATCCAGATTGCTCTTCTTGGCGTCTACTGTGGAACCTTCCGCAATATAGGTATATACCTTGTTGTCAATAAAGCCGATGGCCACTGCTGCGTCCAGGCCAACATCCATGATCTTATCTTCCGTGACGGAGCTGTTGCCCACTGCCAGAGGATCGGAGCCGGCCACAGCATTGGTCTTCAGATCATTCTGAAGCATGGATACCATGCTGAGGGTGCCTGTGGAGATAACACGGTTTTTGCCGATGGCTGCCACAGTCTGTGCATGCTCGCTGCGGTTGACATAGTTAAATGCGAAGCTTCCACCCATACCGACAGTGGTACCGGCCTCTGTCTGGGGGGCCTTGGTGACTGCGCCGGGATTCACAGGACTGATGGGAGCAGTGGTGGTCATGACGACCTTCATGGTGACCTTTGCATTGGCATCGATACCGTCCTGATTGATTTCAGGAACCAGGAAGGAATAGGTCTCGGCAGCAACCGTATTCAGGACATTCTGCTGGGTATTGGCCTTCTTGTTGGTTGCAGCAGCTTCCTTGGTCTTGACCTTTACTTCCTTGGTGATATTGCCGGGGGCCGTATAGGTCAGCAGAATGTAATCCACATAATATGTGGTAGCTGCACCGCCGTTGGCTGCAGCAGAAACTTCCGGCTTGATCTTGACCGTGATCTTGGTGCCGGGCTTGATCGTCTCGCCGCTGACGGCATTGACCTGGGTGTCCACAGATTTGCCCTGGGCATTGGTGGACGTGGCTGCCTTTTCAACCGTAAAGGTTGCGCCGGTGGTCTTGTAGGTGGTCAGGGTGGGAGCAGTCGTACCGCCGGTTCCCTGATTGCCGCCTGCATTGCTGCCGGAACCCTGGTTGCCGCCAGTGCCCTGGGTAACCACAGTGCCCTCAATCTCCAGCTTGGGATCCAGAATCTTGCTGAAGGTAACATTGATGGTCACGGTAGTACCAGGTGCTGCACCTGTGCCAGATACAGGAATAGCCTGATCCAGGGTGAACTTATACTGACTGTTGGTAAAGGTAACTTCAACAGGAGTGGAAGTGGTTGCCTGACCGTTGGGGGTTGCTGCGGGAGTGGTAATGGTGTATGTAACCTTGCCAACCTTGAAGTTAGCATTGGGTGTAATCACCAGTGTATAGGTAGGCTTATTGTCAGCTCCTCTTACGACATCCACTTTGTTGACGATGCCGTTGGTTGTTTCAGAAACCGTAACGATACCGTTGTCCCAGTTGGTAGCGGGATTAACGGGGCCCGTTGTCGTTGCAGGAGGCGTATTGCCGCCGGCAGGATTCGGATCAGCTTCGCCGTTTCCGTTGACTGCCGCGGTGGCAATGGTATCTTCATACTGCTTGCTCTGGGCACGGATCACCAGACCATTTGTTACGGTAATGTCCTTGACTTCTTCGGATTCCTCGACCTTTTCTGCATCCATGATGCATGCCATGGTCTGAATATCGATCACAGCAATGGCCAGGCTGCCGGCCACACCGACGTCGGATGCACCGGCACCGGAGACGGCATGGGTACGGAAGGTATGGGTCGGGTATTCCTGTGCGGGCACAACCTGTGCATCGATCGCATCGGAAAGGGATCCCAGCACAACATCGGTCGCTGCCTTGCCGGCAGAATTCAGAGCATTGATGAAAGATGCCTTGATATTCTGACCAAAGCCTGCATTGATAAACGTCTTGAGCTGAGAAATATTGATGAAGTCACTCAGCATCTGGTTTGCGAAATTCTCCAGTGCTGCGAGGGACAGTGCGCCCACATCCTTCAACGTATCCTTCTGCTCGGTGGACAGCTTATTGATGATGCTCTGAACCGCGCCGGTGGAAGTTGTACCGGTGGTATTGGTGTTGGTATTTGTGCCGTTGGCTGCACTATTGTTGGGCTTGGTTGCACCGGGGATATTCACCGTGCCGGTCAGCTTATTGGTTGCGGCCTGCAACGGAGCACTGCCCAGAGAGGTCAGCCGGTTCAGCAGATAAGTGACCAGAACATTTTTCAGCGTGTTCATGGCTGCATCGCTGAGTTTTTCACCAAAGCTGTCAAAGAAATTCTTGGTCTTTGTAACAATATCGTTAGATACCAGTTTCTCCAGGCCTGCATGGGTCAGCATGGTCTGAATGAACTGTGCTGTGGTGCTGGCAACCAGATCAGCCACAAAATTCTCAAGACCTTCCAGAATACTGTTGGAAGCGGGATCCAGAGAACCGAAGATGCCGTCGATGATACCGGTAACAGCAGATCTGACCAGGAATTCAAAAATATTGATGTCCTTGTCTGCCTTCTGTGCAGCGACTGCCAGCATCTTCTCGTAGGAACCGTCATCATACATTTCGGCAACCAGCTGAATGCTGTCAGCCTTGACAGAAGCCTGACCGATGACCGCTCTGTTGACGGAATCCACAATGTTGATGGCCACAGCAACACCGACACCGATGTCAGAACCGACTGCGCTCGCGTTGGCATAAACAGCTGCATCGGTATCATTGTAGGCGGAAACTTCCAGCTTGCCGGACAGATCCAGAATGATTCCGTCGGCGATGACAGATTCATTGATGTTTTCCTGAACATTCAGGTTGAATCCTGCTGCAATCTGGACGCTTGTTTCATCCTCCGTATCGGCATTGGTGCGGGTATCGGCCATGGTCTGGACCTTGTTGCCGCTGAGACCACGGTTACCTGTATTGGCCAGATTGGAGGCCTTTCCTATGGCATTATTCGCCTGCGCATCAGACGAACCACTTGGGGGCGACCCCGAGCCGTCACTGCCTGCGGAACTGTTGTCCGAAGGCGGTGCGCCCTTGGCGCCGGCACGGGAAGTAGATCTCAGATTGGAACGTCCGGTGGTGGAGATCTTCAGGTTGTCGCCCTTGTAAGAATTATTGATCTTTGCACGGGTGGTATCATTCAGAACCGTAATGGCAAAGGAACCGCCAAGGCCCACATTGCCGCCCACCGCAGAAGCATTGGCCGCGACCTGACGATCGATAAAGCTGTTGGCCAGGATTGTACCATTCATTGCATTGATCAGATTGTTCTTGTGGGACCTGCCCAGAATCGCTTCGTTGGTGACGGCAGAAATCACAAGCGCCAGAACGGGAGTGATGGAGATACCGCCGGCAGAACCGGCCTTGGTATTCATGATCTCTGTGTTTCTGGACTCAGCGGTGACTTCAAGCTTCTTAAGCTGTGCATCCGCTGTCTGAGTCAGATTCACACCTTCACAAAGCTCAGCTACAGAGTCAACACCGATGACTGCCACTGCAATACCGGCACCGACACCTGCCTTGGCGCCTTCCGCTCCATTGGGATTGCTGCCTTCCGCAATGGTATTGAAATTGGTCTTGCTCTTGGCATCCAGAACCAGATCTCCGCTTCCAATGGTGATGACCGCATCCTTCTTGATTTGTGCATAAGTCTTAGCACTGGCCACATGGACAGTAATAGCACCTGCCACACCGAAGTCACCGGCAGAATAGCCTGCCAGCGATGTTGCGCTGGAGCTGATCTCTTCGGGAGTCTTGGCTGCCAGTACGATGCCGTCAGCATTGATGACACCTCTGGAAATGGTTGCTTCGTTGGTATGCTTGGTAATGGCCACATCTACACCGACGCCAGCGGAGAAGGTCTTTGCATCGGAGGTTCTGGTTCCGCCTGCATCGGAGGCAAACTGACCGGTGATGGTGATAGGTGTTGCCTTGGTGGCTTCGTTGTAAGCAATCAGGGTCTTGCCTGCCGGCAGATCCTTTGCCAGTGTGTACTTATAAACACCGTTTCCGTCCAGACCCAGGGTGTATGTCTGTTCCGTTCCGTCAGTAAACTTGAAGGTGATCTTCAGAGAGTTGGATACCAGACGGTAGCCGGTGTAGGGGGTGACCGTCACATAAATGTTTTCACCCAGGTCTGCTGCAGGAGCCACACTGATCACACCGCCGGTGGTCTCAGCCACATTGGGTTTGGCCTGAGGATTGGGTGTGGGAGTCGGTGTGGGATTGGGCGTACCGTTGGTGGTGGAGGTCACTCTGGGTTTGGTTGTTGCCGTTGCGCTGATCTTGTAATCCTTTTCAGCACCAAATGCATACTTGATGCGAAGGCCAACCAGATTCAGCTTGTCGGTAGAACCAGCCTGTTCAAATTCTTTTCCGTTGGTCAGATCCGGCAGATAGAAGCTGTAGATACCGTTGCCGTCATTGGTAACGGGAATCTCCAGATTCAGCTTCTGCTCCGTGGTCTGATTTCCGGAAGTGAGATGACCGTAGGCTTCCACAGTGATGGTGATCTTCTTGCCGTTGTCGTATGCCTTCTGGGAAAGATGCAGAACCACTCTGTCCTTGCTGTCGGCAGTACCTGTCACTCTGGCGTGCTGCTGAGCGTTTCCGTTTGCATCAGTAACGGAATAATATTCGCCGATGCTCAGGTCGCTGTTCAGAGAATTCACAACTGCGTTTTCGCTGCCGGTTGTGGCATCAAAAATATCCAGCTTGACACTCTTGGATTCAAACTTCAGGCTGACGTTGTGAGCCGGCATTACGAAGGAGAAACCACCGGTGCTGTTGAGGGTTACATCCAGATTTTTGGACACACCATTTTCCATATAGCTGACAACCAGCTTGATGTCATCACTGGTCATAGCCTCATTATAATCCAGCTTACCGGTTGCACTGTTGAGGTTGCCCTTCTTGATGGTGTGAATCACCACCGTACTGCCGCTTCGGGCCTGGGCATTACCGTCACTGTTGGTACCGGAACCGCCGCTGATTTGATAGCTGTACTCGGTCTGTGTCTTGCCTGCAGGAGCCGCGGGTCTGGTAATGGTATAGTAGTTGGGTGCATATTCGGCATAGACATAGATCTTACCCTTGGCAAAAATGCTGGGAGCCGTGGGATTGCTGGGATCCGGCTGATCCATCAGCGTGAAGCTCTGCTGGGTAACCTTCTGATTGTCAGAAGCGAACTGATACAGCAGAATATCGGAACTGACCTTTTCTGTTACCGTGCCGCTTGCCGTTTCAGTCACATAAGTGTACCATACCTTATTAATATAGTATCCTTCCCGTGCAGCCAGATTGAATGTGATCTTCTGGTTGTTGCCGCCGCTCTGATTCTTGTTGTTGCTGTAACGTTCATCGGAAGAAGAGCCGTTGAGCATCTGATTGAACACAACTGTGACCTCAGGATGCTGTTCATCCGCTCCGTAACGCTTTACCTTCTCTGCAGTAACCTGATCCTGAACGGAAGCACCGCCATCGTTGACGTAGATGTGGGTGGATGCCTTGGGATCCCGGTCAATGGGAGAAGCATCCGCCAAAGATTCGGACTGGGTAGAAGCGTCGGCATCCAGTGCCACAGTTCCGCCTGCAGTTACAAAGCAGTTTCTCACAATGCCGTTGGCATCGGTGAAGGTATCGCCCAGCGTAATGTCTGCCTTGTTATTGTTCTTTACAAACGCAACTGCCACGGAGCCAACCAGCTGACCGCTGTTCTTGCGGGCTGCACCGGTGGTACCCATATCGGAGGACTGGGTCTGGCTGGTGGCTGCTGTCTTCTTGCGGAAGGTCGCGGTGACCTTTGCATCTGCTGCGATCATAGTGAAAATATACTGTCCGTTGTCATCGGCATGGACTTCTTCTGTGACACTGCGTCCGTCCATGGTCTTGACGATGACCAGCTTTTCCACCTCATAACCATCTGCAGGCTTCAGATCTACCAGAACCTGCTGACCGTTCTTTGCATACTTGGTATTGATGCTTACCGTACCGGGAACGATCTGTGTCGTTGCACCGTTCTGACCGGTGGAAGAAACCTTTTCCACTGGAGTCGCGGTGATCTCGAAGACGTCCTTATCGCCGGCTTTTTTCTCCTTGGGATATTCAGGAGCCTTGAAGGAATCGGTACCGCTGCCGCTGGCAGTATTGGCAGAACCCTCGACGCCTGCACGGCTGTCGATTTCTCCGGTGCCCAGAGTCAGCGCCTTCTCACCGCTATTCAGTTTTCTGAATGCAACTGCCAGTTCAACAGACGCATCAGGCATGACAAATGTAAAATCTGTGGAAGTGGGTCTTCCCTCGCCTGCAGCAGGAACTGCAACAACAGACACGAAACGGCCGGTTGCCTGATCGGTGTAGCCGATGATTGCAGTATCGATCGTATAGCCGCTGTCAGGAACTGCACGAACGGTAACCGTGTCGCCCTTGTTTGCCTTGACAGGAGCGGTAACGGTGCCGTTAATTGCTTTACCGGTGTTGATCTTCAGGTCGCCGCCCTTGATCTGATCGATGCCCTTACCCAGAAGGCTCATCAACTTGTTCATGCCCAGATAGGACAAAACCTGATTATTGGGGTTTTCCTGAACCATGCCCAGGATACCGGTCATCATGCCGGTGATGGAATTCAGGTCCATTGCCTGCTGCTGACCGTTGGCGCCCTTCATGGAAGCCTGAGCCAGAGTCCTGGCCTTTTCAATGGACTTGCTGTTGATATTGATGTCAGTGCCCGCTGTCAGCTGGGCTGCTTCGGTAACCAACGCTCTGCAGTCCTGCAGTACCACCGCCACAGCGAAGAAACCGCCGAAGCTGAAGCTGCCGTTCTGAGGAGGTGCCGGAGGCTTCACCACAGTACCGGCATTGCCGGTGCCATTGTGGATTGTCAGCATTTCAGTGGGAGGATCTTCCTGAGAAATGGTTGTAACATTGGAATAAGCATCTGCCAGAAGATCGATGTTTCCGCCGGACGTAATCACACCGTCAACAGTGGTGCCCGCATCCACGGAGACAACGCTCAATGCCAGAGCCACCGGAATCATACCGATTGTGGCCACGGAAGAGGTTGTCACCTCCGCCTTGCTGGACAGCTTTGTAGAACTGCCGGAGGTAATCACACCGGTGTTGCTCACATCCGTATTGGCATCTGCCGTGACAATAACCACAGACAGAGGCAGACGGAACTGCTGATAGAGATTATTGTTGGTCTTGACATTAATTCTGGTGGAGCTTTCCGCTTCCACTCTTCCGCCAGCCGTCAGGCTGCCGTCAATGCCGATTTCTGCCAGACCAACCTTAACCACCAGGGGGAAGGAAATATCGACCAGGCTGCCCAAATCGAAATTGAAGATGGGCTGAGTCTGAACACTGGATGCAGACAGGAAAATATTATTCTTCGCATTCAGTGCAGCGCCCTGTGCCACACGGATCAGGGCATTGGTTTCGAAATCAAAATTCCAGAAGTCCAGATCGATGTCCGTATTTGTATCCTTCATGGAAGATGTTCCGAGAGAACCTTCCTGGGAAAGCGCATAGCTGTCATCGTCACTTGCATTGATAATAATGCTGTCAGCGCTGATGTTACCGTTGATGGTGATCTGCTTGCCGTTGATTTCCAGATCCAGACCGGTGATATCCATGCTGCCCAGTTCCAGTTCGTCACCGCTGATTTCCAGCTTTGCGAAATACAGCTTGGCGTCCTCGCCGGCACGCAGGGTCAGAGAATCACTGTTCAGAAGATTACCGGAGAGTACATAGTCGGTGAAGGAACCGCTAACCACGATGTCGCCGCTTTCAGTGATGTCATTTTCCGTGATTACAGTGGTGGACTTACCTTCCAGACCGTCTGCCAGAGCATTGATCTTGGCTGCGTTGATGGTGATGACCTTTCCTGCCTTGCTGGCAGCCTCAATGACAAAATTGTAGTCAACAACTACTTCACCTACGCGGATGGCTTCCTCTGTAACCTTGTTGTTGTAGCTGCTGTTGATCTCACCGCTCAGAGTCAGAACATCATAGTCCTCGTCGCCGCTGACATTCAGGCTGGAGACAGCATTGGCGGTATTCAGATCCACATTGATGCTGTCCGCGCCGGAACCCATGTTCAGTGTCACACTGGCATTCTGGCCGCTGGCCTCTGCCGCGCTGACACTTACAGTATCATCGCCTTCACCGCCGTTGAGGGTGACCTCAACTTCTTTATTGCCGGACAGTTCGATCGCCACATTATCCGTACCCTCACCGGTGCTGATTTCATGATCACCGGTTCCCTCGAGGGTTACATTGACCGTATCGTCACCTTCACCGGTGCTGATTTTGGTTTCTCCGGATCCGCTGCTGGTGTAGGTAACCGTATCATCGTCCTGGGTGCCGTGAATGGTAACACTGGCATTGCCCTTTGCCTCCACAAGACTGTTGATGGAGAAATACAGACCAGCCATGATCAGTTCAAAATTCTTGGCTGCATTGACCTGAACATTTCCGTCCACAGTGGCAACGCCTTCGCCCTGGGATCCTACCGATGCCTTGTCGATGATCTCACCCTCAGCAGGTGCTGTATAGGAGTCTTCCGCCAGGATGTAGAGTTTAAAACCGTCGTCCAGATTATTTGCCACATCACCTGTCGCATCTATAATAATATCGCCGTTATATTCACCGGCACCAACCACGATGGTGATGTATTCGCTGTCCGGGGTAGCTCTGGCAAGTGCTTCCTGAACAGCCTTATTGATGGCATTGTCAGAGGTTGTCTCTCTGGTTCTGATAAAGGTATCATCCGTTGTATCCTGAGGGGTATTGTTGTCCTGTCTCTGCAGTGAACTGAATTCTTCCTTTGCCAGCTCTTCCTGAACTTCCTCGGGAGGGGTGATGCTTTCGGTTGTTCCCTTGATCACAATCTCATTGGACACAGGAACTGCATCAGGCTTGGGAACATAGAGTTCGGATACTGTCGTAGAGCCGGAACCATGGGTGTTGTTTCCGCCCTGGCCGCCGGTACCCGGCTGCTGATTTTCTTCATAGGGAGAATGGAAACTCTGATGGGTCACGCCGGAATTGTCGAAAACCTGCGTCTGAACCACAACGGGAAAATCATTCACAAAGGTCAGATTTTCTTCATCTTCCCCTTCTTTGAGCAGATTTTCCAGAGCATTGACATTCTGGGATTCGACGTTTTCCGCAATGATAACCGTGCCTTCCGCAGGCGCCGCTTCCACCTGAGCAATATCCTCTGTTTCGGGGATGACGTACTCATCCTCTTCCTCCTCAGCTCTGGCCGTCACAGGCAAATAGACGCACAGCATGCTCAGGCAAAGAACAACTGTCATGATCTTTGCAAGTTCTCTTTCAAAGCGTTTTAAAACCGAACGGTTTCCTCTTTTCGCATCAGTATATCTGGTCATACAGATACCTCCTGTTTTCCAATATATGGATAGGAATTTTTCCTCTAAGATCAATTTCCTGAAAATTGTGATATTATTTTACGCCTCCGGCCTTGTCCCGTTTCATGAGAGCAGTCCCCAAAAGGCAATTATTACACAAGGTAAATGTACCACACAACTTTGCACATTTCAATCTTTTTTTGATCATTTTTAATATTCGTACAATCTTTCGTGCACAGTTGACCATATGTTGTGCACTATATTGTTTTTCCACATTACAGGCAATGCGCACGGGCGAAAACACCCGCTGCAGATTCATGCAAAAACCCCCGGTTCGGATTTCCGAACCGGGGGTTCAAATTATGATGGACAATCCATTAGACGATCCGTCTTCTGCGGCGCTTCATTTCATCCAGGAAAAGAATCACAAGACCCACTGCAGAGATGGATGTCAGAGCCACACCGCTTTCAAACAGTGTGCGGTTAAAGACCTGACCGGTCTTTGTGATTCCGGAACTGTTGACGTAACTGCCGGAGCCGCCGGATCCACCGGATCCTCCGGAACCGCCGGAGGGAGCTTTTTCATTCTCCAGAATGATGGTGGTGATACCGCAGTCAGATGCACGGATTACATGACATCCAACAGCACGCACCTTTCCGTTTCTGAACACCCGCAGGACCCAGGAACTCAGAGGTTTCACATACCCGCTGGGAGCTACTGTTTCTGTGATGCTGTAGTCACCGGGTTCCAGATGGAAGAGCTCCGTGTTGCCGAATTTATCAGTCTTCAGTGTAAAGGAAACACCGTTTCCGGTAATCTTAAACTCCGCATTTTCCAGAGGACTTCTGCCGTATCTATCCTGTTTGTGCAGAATAACGGGAATCTTAACGGGAATATTCCGGACAACAAAGGTAAACGTATCCCGGTTCTTTCCGTCAATGGACATACCGTTCTCAGAGATCTTTACCTCGTGCTTTCTCTGGTCCAGCACATATCCGTCGGGCGCAACGATCTCCTCCAGTGTGTATTCACCGTAAGGAAGCTTGATCTTTGCCAGACCGTCTTCACCGGTTGTGATCTCCTGCTTGGTCGTGCCATCTGTAATGGTAAAGGTTGCACCCTTCAGAACCTTGTCAGTCAGTGCGCATACCTTCTTGATGGTAAATTCCCTGGTGATCGCCTTGTTGGTAATACCGATCAGATGCACCTGGTTGGGAGCGGAAACTTCTGCATTATTCTGCAGCAGTACCACCTTTCCATCAGCGAGGATCTTGAAATCGACAGAATTGACAACCAATTCATAACCGTAAGGCGCCTTGGTTTCCCGGATTCGGTAAGTGCCCATGGTCAGATCAGAGAAGATGGCCATGCCGTTCTTGTCAGTGGTCACGGTCTTGATGGCTGTGCCTTCCCTGCCGTCTGTCAGAGGATACAGCGTAAACTCAGCACCCTCCAGACGGACAGACAGTTTGTCCGCGTCCATCTTGACCACACCAACAGCCGTCATTCGCTCCAGGTTGGTGATCTCAATTTCAATCTCAGCAAGAGCATTCTTCTCTGTAATACTGAATTCTCTGCTTTCCTCCAGAACCACATATCCATCCGGGGCTGCGGTTTCCCGAATGGTGTAAACACCCATGGGAATGTTTTCCAGCTTCACATGGCCCGCTCTGATCTTCTGGGTACCGTTTGCGCTCACCCGGTAGCCTGTTGCGGTCTTTTCCCAGGACAGAACATTGCCGTTTCTGTCGGTAACAGTAAATTCCGCATTCAGGATCTTATCCCGGTTCAGATGGTCGACCTTCTTCAGATAAATGGCACCGATGACAGGTTCATTGGAGAATTCATATCTCAGAACTGTTCCATGCTCCAGATCTGTACGCTTCACTGTGTAGGTCTGATCCGTGAGATAATATCCGGCAGGGGCTTTGATTTCACGAATGGTGTAATCATCATAGAGGATATTGTCCAAGCGGGCAATACCGTCTGCACCGGTGGTGATTACCTTGGTAAAGCCAAGGCTGTTGGTTACCGCAAACTGTGCGCCCTGCAGACCCTTTGCGGGATTACCCTTCTCATGCTTGTAGACTTCCAGTGCGTAGCGGGTCTTTTCGTTGATCACTGTGAAGGTAAAAGTTTCCTCTTCCTTCGTGTCCTCATCGAATGTGAAGGTTGCTACAGGTTCCTGAATCCGTTCATGACCCACAGGCGCAGCAGTTTCAAAAATCTGATAACTGCCGAAGGTCACCTGGAACTCCACAATTCCGTCAGAACCGGTCGTGCCCTTCTCCATAAAGACAGGAGCGGAACCATCCGTATTGTACAGAGCAAATTCCGCGCCGATCAGCTTGACTCCGTCAGGGTCTTCCTTGATCAGTCTGACAACGCGCCGTGCCCGTTCATTGCCGACATCAACACGAAGCTCTTCTTCCGCATGGGTCAGCTTCACAAGAATCGGTGTATCTGCCTGAACCTCATAACCAACGGGAGCTTCCAGCTCATAGAGCTTATATTCGCCGATGGGCAATTCTTCGATGCAGATCTTGCCGTCCACTCCGGTTGTGACGGAATTCACCGTGCCGGAAGTATCGGCATGATAGATTCCGTTTTTAACCGTGAACTTCACTGCATTTCCGGCCTCGTCAAACAGGCGGAATCTTGCACCCTCCAGTGCAACTGTCTTATCGTCAGCATCATGCTTGTAGATCATCAGGTTGCCCTTGGTACGCTGATTGGTCAGCGTCAGGGTCAGCAGCCGCTGCTGCGCACTGTAGCTTGCGTTTGCTGTTTTATCGCAGCTGATATCGCCGTCTTCCGTGATCTCCACCTTCCATGTTGCCATGGGACGCAGATAGCCGATGGGTGCAACGGTTTCCTGAATGTAATAGACGCCGGGTGCCATGGTGATCTCATTGGACATGCCGTTGTCATCAGTTACCAGGCTGTGAACAACATTCTGTGCATCGTCATAGATCATGAAGCCTGCACCAGCCAGCCACTTTCCAGTCATGGAGTCTTCCTTGACCAGAACCATCCGGAAATTCTCAGGGATATTTTCCACGGTGTAGGTCAGGGTATCTCCCGTCAGCACTTCCCCGTCAACTTTAATCTCTGTAGAAGTAACCAGAATGTGGTGGCTGGATGCATCCGCCACGTAGCCGTCAGGTGCCTTGACCTCCGTCAGCATGTACTCGCCCACCGTCAGCTTAAATGCTGCGATGCCGTCTGCATCAGTGGTCACTGTTTCGGTCCGGCCGTTGCCGATCAGACGGAATTGGGCATGTTCCAGTCTGGTATCAGGATCTGTGGCGCTGACCTTCAGGATCTTCAGCTCGTACTCTTCAGGCTGATTGACAAATTCCAGCACAAAGAAGGGCATCTCTTCATTGCCCATATTCCTGAAGGGATGGTCACTGACCAGATTGCCGTCTGCATCGATCTGGAAGGTGATCTTTTCGTCCATCAGCTGATAGCCGTCAGGTGCTGCCTTTTCGCGGATGTAATAGCTGCCCATGGGCAGATCCCGGAAGATTGCATAGCCGGAAGCAGAGGTAACTTCTCTTGCAAGTTCTGTTCCGTTCTCCTGACACAGTGCAAAGGTTGCGCCCGCCAGACGGATACCGTCTTCAGTGACCTTGCAGATGGCAACGCCTCTTTCGTAGGGGATGTTCTTTGCCATCACATGATTTTCATGATCATCGGTTGCGCTGACGCGAATAATCATATCACCCAGGTTCATATAGCCATCAGGCATGGAAACTTCCTTCAGGACGTATTCACCCAGAGGCAGTTTTCTGACTTCCAGAACTCCGTTTACGGTGGTAAGGTCTGCAGATGCACCTTCTGCATCTCTGGAAGCAGCCGTGTAACTACCGTTCCCGCCGGTAAAGTACAGCAGTTCTTCACCGCGAAGGATGTTGAATACCGCACCGTCCAGCGCATCGCCGTTTTCATCCACCTTGTTCAGGATCAGCTTTGTGGGATAATCCCGGGACACAAAGGATGCTCTGGTAGGCGTTGTGGTAGTCTGCTCCGTAACGGTCACGGTTGCGGGATTGGTATCGATGGTATAACCGTCAGGTGCCTTGATTTCCGTAACGGTATAGACACCGGGACGAGGTACTTCGATGCTGACGGAGCCGGTCTCATCGGTTGTTACTTCCTGATAGAAGTTTTCGCCGGAAACACTGAAGGTAGCACCGGCCAACACAGTCTCCGCGTCGCCAATGTCTTCCTTGGTAATTTCAATCCAGTATTGTGCTCTGGTATTGACAAAGTCCAGCAGGATCTCCTTGCCGCCTTCTGCGCCCACATTGGTAATATGGGCCAGCTTTCCGGCAGCATCTCCGATATACCCGTTGGGGACCTTGGTTTCCAGGACAATATACTCACCGGCTACCAGACTCTCCACTCTGGCAACACCCTTGGCATCGACAACCGCATGGAACTGAACCTCTGCGGCAGTTCCCTTTTCTTCATACTCGCTGCGCAGGTAGCCGGTAAATTCCGCACCGGCCAGAGGTGCGCCGTTTTCATCTGCTTTGCGGATCACCAGAGAACCTCTGTAGCGGGTGTTCTTCATGATCACCACATTGCTGCCGGATTCCCTGACTGTGAACATCTGAGGTTCCGGATTCAGAATGTGATCATCCGCGCCCTTGATTTCCTGCAGATAGTAGACGCCCACAGGCAGCTCAATTTCCACGCCTTCAGGCTGATTGACCACAAAGCTTTCCGCTGTTGTCTGGGTGGCGTGAATCACGAAGGAAACGGCTTCCTTCTCCTCATTCAGGATCTTAAATTCAGCACCCGGCGCAAAAGTCACACCGTCTTCACTGACTTTTTTGACTGTGGTCGTGATCTGGATGTCATCATTGACCCATTTATGGTCCACAGGCAGCTCCTGATACTGATTCAGGATCTCCTGAGAAACCTGCTGGGGTTCCACACCCACACGGACATAATAGGTCTGGGTACTGAGAACCTTGCCTGCAGGTGCGGTATACTCGCTGAGTTCATAGACACCGGAGGGAATATTCTGGAACGTTACCATTCCGTCATAGCCGGAAGTGGCATAATAGGATGTTCCGTCCGCTCCCGCAAATGCATTTCCAACAGCATCCAGAAGCTTCAGCTTGAACATGGCGCCCTGCAGGGGGGCACCGGTATTGTCGATCTTCCGGAAGGAAACTGCCTGATTGTTCAGGCCGTTGATTACGTTCAGGAAGATCTCTTTTTCATGCTGTTCCTGGTCCACCCTAACGGTGATTTCTCCGGCGTTCACCAAACCGGAGGGGGTATTGGTTTCCACCAGGGTATAGATACCCAGGGTCAGACCGGTCACTCTCAGAGAACCGTCTGCAATGGTCTCCATCTCGATCAGATCGCCATTGGGATCAAAGCTGTACTGGCCATCGGAAACCTTTTTGACAGTGACGTCACCGGTGGCATTGGACAGCTTGAACCGGATGCCGGGCAGAACCTTGCCGGATCCGTCGGTCTTGATGATCCGCAGATCACCTCTGACCAGGGTATTGCCCACAGTGACAGACTGGGTATCTTTGCGGATCTGGAATGGGATGGGAGTCTGCTGATCCAGATATCCGTTGGGCGCTGCAATCTCTTCCAGATCATAGTCGTCTCCGATGGGAAGCTTTTCAACCAGGAAGGATGCAGAGCCATCTGTCATCACCGTTCTGAAGGTCGTGGCAGTATCCTTACTGTCAGCGGTTCCGGTGTATACATACCGGCCGCTGCCTTCATTGCTGGCGGTGATATACCTGCCGGAACTTTTGTCCTTAATTTTGAACTGTGCGCCTTCCAGAGGCTGGAGGGTGGCGCTGTCGTTCTTAAAGACCGTCAGTCTGGTGCGCTTGTTCACTGCGGTGGTTTCGAATGCCAGCGCATTGTCTTCCTGGGCCTCATTGCTGATCACAACAGTGATGTCCTTTGCCACCTTTGCATAGCCCTCCGGGAAGCCGGTTTCCTTAATCACATATTCACCGTAAGGCAGACCGGTAAATTCCGCGATGCCGTCTGCGCCAGTGGTCTTTTTGATGGAATAGTCCTTTCCGAAAATGGACTTACCGGTCAGGGTAAACTCCGCACCGGGCAGCACATCGCCGGAAGTTTCATCCTTCTTCAGTACCTTGACGCGATATTCATAAGGCTCATTTTCAACAGAGAGTTCATAATGCCAGGTTGCCGGCGCGCCTTCACTGTTTCTGTTGACATAGACAGGATAAACCGTATTGTTGGTCTTATAACCACTGAGGCCGGAAATTTCCCTGACATAGTAAACACCGGCCTCCAGATTATTGAAGGTACACTTACCGCTGGAATCCGTCCAGGCATTGGCGATCAGCTGGGTTGCAGCAGCATCACTGTACAGACCGAACTGAACACCGGGCAGATTGGTGGTCTTTTCCGTTTCGCCCTGAGTATACTTCGTAAACTTGGTAACGGTTACACGTCCCAGGGTTGTCTGGTTGACACATTCCAGCGTCAGGAATCCCTCATTCAGGGTTGTGGCATTGACCTGGAATCTGTAGCCTGATCCGTTGGAAAAATCAGGATTCAGTTCATAGCCGGCAGGAGCATGAATTTCCTTAAAGAAGTAAGTGCCGTAAGGCAGGCCGGTAACCGTAATGATACCATTGCTGTCGGTCTTGAGGCTGCCGCAGCCGTCTACAACTCTGTTGTTGCTGTCATACAGGGCAAATTCCGCATCCTTCAGCAGAGATTTCTCGCCATTCTGGGGCTTGCCGTACTTGATCAGCTTCACACCGCCGAATTGCTGGGTATTCTTCCAGGAAATAGCGATGTTGCTGCCGGAAGATGCGTTGGCCGTGGTATTTGCCTCAGCATTCAGATCCAGTTCAGTGCCGGCAGTATCGATCTTGACATAATAAGGACCATTGAAACCGCTGTAACCGAATTTTGCCTTGGTTTCATTGATCTCATAAATGCCTGCCACAAGGTTTTTGAACTCCGCAACACCGTTATTGTCTGTTGTGGCTGTTTTGCGTGTTCCCTCCGGCTGCTTCGTCAGAGTAAATTCGACACCGGACAGGGGCTTCCGCGCATCCGTGTCATCGGTTTTTGTAATCCGGATTCTGCCACCGGCATATCGTTCGTTGGTCAGTTCCACTTCAGCGCTGGAATTGTTCTTGTTCAGTTCAACCGCAGCTGTGGTGCCGTCGACAACGATCAGATATCCCTCAGGTGCAGCGATCTCCTTGACATAGTAGGTGCCATACTCCAGATCGCTGAATCTGTATTCACCGTCCACGGTCGTAAATACATCACCGACCGGGGTATCTGTATTGCCGGAACGGCGATACAGCTGGAATCGGCCGCCATTCAGCAGCTTTCCATCCTGATCATACTTCTTGAAAATCAGATCGCCCTTCTGGTCGTCGGGCTCATTGCCGATTGCGGCGGTACCCGCACCAGCGCTGGGATCTGCAGTGGAAACACCGTTGATGGAAATGATATCCACTTCTTTTCCGTTGACCCTGATTTCCACAGGAATGGGCTGTGCGGTCTTGTAGATGCTCTCATTGGGCACAACTTCTCTGAGCCAGTAAGTGCCGCTATTTCCGCCGAGATCATCGGCGTTAAACTTGATCGTTTTGATTTCCACAGCGCTGCTGCCGGGAACTGTGATGGTATTGCCCACCGGGTTGCCGCCGGACTTGGCGGTGTAAAGGCCAATGGTAGCGCCGCCGGCGATCTTATCCTTATTATCTTCCCAATGCAGCCACGTCTTCTCTACCTTCAGTTCTGCATCACGGTAAATGTATACAGTAGATTTGTTGACTGTGTTGGTCACTACCTCACCGGGCTTAACATCGCTGGGTTTGAGTTCCACATCGAAGTCGACGTTGTATTCGCCGGCCTTCAGTTTTTCCGAGTTTGCCTTGGTGATGGTGACTGTTCTGTCAACGCCATTATGATTTACATTAAAATAGCTGCGATAATCTACACCAGCCTCCGGGCCGGAAATGTGCACATTACCCTGGTATGTAAATTTGGAATTCAGAACGTCAACAACGATTACCTTTCCCGATTCCAGGGCAGACAACTCATCACTGAACTGGGTCATTTTAATGCGGAAGGTAACAGTCACGGATTCCTGACCGGGATCCAGTTTGATGATGTTCTCTTCTTTTCCATTCTGCACAATGGCTTTTTCCAGGAACAGACTGGACTGGCTGGAGCGCATCACTTCCTGGCCAGCAGAGCCAATTTGTCCGCTCGCACTGGACAGCGTAACCTGATTGGAGATTTTCGCCGTTTCTCCGGTAACCTTTGCATAGTAGCGCACCACTACAGGAATAGCATTATTTCCACCAGGGGTATCATCCTGCGTAAATACAATCTTAAATCCATTGCCGGATCTTGCAGCAGACACAGAACCCAGAGGGGTATTCTTCGCAGGCAGAGAATACGTCTGTCCGCCGATCTCAACTGTCAGATAGCCATTCAGATTGGAGCTGGCCCCTGCAAGATTGCCGTCCTTGGTGCACAGTGTCAGATTGCCGCCCGCAAGGTCATCATACATGGTAACGGTGCCGGTATAATTACCCTTAATACCAAAGCTCAGGGTATAGCCCACCGGCTTGTTCAGATCCTTGATGGATACGCCGCCGCTGGAATTGACATTGACGTTGTACCAGACATTTTTGGTCAGATATGTAGCAGTGTCTCCTTCAACATTATCGGTACCTTCATTCCCCTCTGCCTCGCCGGTATCGATCTTGATGTTCGGCGTGTCCTTCACGTTAAGATCGGATCCGTTCGGTACCACGTTAAAGTCACTGTCGTTTTCGTCATAGTTTGACAGATCCACTTCCAGTGACACAGAAATGTCCCGTTTACTGACTTCGGAAGAACTGTCAGCATATACCAGGATCAGAGTATTGGTATACGGATCATAGCGGGATTGGGTCATATCCAGGGCTTCCGAAGCACCGGTACCCAATGCAGTATAAATATTCTGGGTTCTCAGATAACTGGGCAGATTGATGGAAACGGTGCTTTTGTTGATATTAGGCGCCTCGCTCGTATTTCCGTCAAATACAGAAACAATCAGGGTCACGGTGTCTCCATCCTTTACACTGGTTGCGTCCGATTTAATGGTCACCTCCAGAGGGGTTCCCTCCGCCTGGGGATCGGGCATAGCGCCGAAAAAGGTAAACAGACCGCCGAACATTCCGATATTGGACCCCAGATTGCCCAAGGCGCCGTCGGGATCAGCAGGACCGCTGGGATCCGAAGGAGTGCTGGGATCCGAAGGAGTGCTGGGATCCGAGGGGGCACTGGGATCCGAGGGGGTACTGGGATCCGAGGGGGCACTGGGATCCGAGGGGGTACTGGGATCCGAGGGGGTACTGGGATCCGAGGGAGTGCTGGGATCCGAGGGAGTGCTGGGATCCGAGGGGGTACTGGGATCCGAGGGCGCAGGCGGGGTCACAGATCCATCTCCGCCGCTGCCCTGGTTGGCGCTGTTGATGATGTTTCCAAATTCATCAAACAGAAAAATGCCGTCCGTCGCATAGGCACTGCCGATCATAACCTGGCCCGCCACCAATGTGCACACCAGGATCATTGCAATGATTCTTCTTAAAATACCAAACTTCATTTTCTATTCCTCCCCATTTGCTGAATCGTACAGTTCAGCATACACCAACAATCGGTGGCTTCCCACACCCGTCGGTGTGCAGGTTACCAGTGTTAATTGAAATCCTTCGCTGTGCTCATATAATTTGTCTACCAGCGCAGAGGGCTCAATGGTTTCTGATCCGGTAACAATATAACGGTATTCTTCTCCTTCCAAAGGATACAGGAGAACTTCGTCACCGGCTTTCAGTTCATCCAACCGGTTAAAATGCCGTCCGTAAGTAACCATACGATGGCCGAACAGCGCACAGTTACCCGCACTGCCCATGGCGGCAGACTGGGGCCACCAGCCAATGGCTGCCCGCAGGGAATAGCTGTCCGCGCCCTTTACCAGGGGCATTTCCAGTCCGATTGCGGGAATCTCAATTAATCCGTAACCGGTAATGGTTTTCTTTTCTGATGGTTCACTCTCGGGCTGACTGTCCGGCAGTTCTTCAAACATATCACCCAGGTCTTCCATTTCAGAAAACTGTTCGCCTTCCATTTCCGGAAGGTGATCAATCTCAATCTCTGTTTGTCCGCTTTCAATCATTGTGAACAGCGCTGCTTCCGCATTTTGGCGCTGTACATCAATAATATAAGGTCTGGCAATCATCAGACCACCGGCAACAGCCAGCAGCAACAGCAGAATCACAAACAGGGTAATGATTTTTTGTCCTCTTCTCATCTGCATACCTCAATCAGAACCAAGGCAGCACATTGGTATTAAACCAAGTATACCCCAACTCATAGTATGGAATTAAGTTCATATCCATCAGTAAGCCAAAAATCACCCAGATCACAAGAACAATCGCAAAGATCAGAAGCCATACGCAAATGTGATACAGGAAGCCGCCTTTCTTTTCCGCGGCATCAACTTCGGATACTGTTTTACGTTTCCCGCTTTCAGGCTTTCCGACGACTGCAGCGTCAGACTCACCCATATTCGCCTGACAGACTTTGTCGGCATACATCAGCAGGAGGGCTTCCAGGGCATCATTGCCTTTCGTTCCGCTAAGTCCCTGAAAGAATCCGTTCATGGTTTCATTATAGATCAATTCTGCTTTATTTTTATCTGAAATCCTTGATTTGATCAAAGAATAAACATTCCAGCTATATTTATCCGTCATTTCCAGATATGCATCCATATCATGACGCATCAGACGGTTTAAAAGATCATCCCTGGTCATATACTACCTCTTGATATCTACATTTGCGCGCAATTATGCTTATACTTACAGATGATACCATCATATCATTACATCTTGAAAATATCAACTATCTTTGTAATTTTTTGACATTTTTCCTTGGCCCGCACCGTCCTTTTTCCAGGTCATCCGGCCAATATTCAGCCGCACATTATTCTGTATTTGCCCAATGGGCACAAAAACCCGGAGCAAACGCTCGCTTGCTCCGGGTTCCGTATTTCGTTTATCCAAGCAGTGCTACAGCTACATCGTTGACGTTGGTACCGGTGGGTCCCGTGATGATCAGGCCGCCGGTTTTCTGCAGTGCGTGATAGGCATCATTGTCCTGCAGCACCTGATAGATATTCAGGCCGAAAGCCTTCAGCTCGGCAGCCGTCTCATAATCTGTATAGCCGCCTGCCGCATCGGTAGGACCGTCCGTACCGTCACTGCCCACACTGAATACTGCTGCACCGGAAATGCCGGCAATACCGGCTGCCGCTGCCAGGGCCAGTTCCTGATTACGTCCGCCCTTGCCATGGCCGGTCAGATGAACCACCGTTTCGCCGCCGGCAATGAATGCCCACTTCTTTCCGTCTCCGGCATGGGTCTTCAGGACGGAAGCCAGGAAGGAACCTGCCTCCTTTGCCTGGCAGCAGAGCTGATCCGTCAGCATCACCGGTTCATACCCCAGTTCACGGCATACATTCGCTGCCGCGGTGCACAGTTCCCGGACAGAACCGTTGATCTGCGTGGTTACATTGGAAAGTTCCTTGGGCGTCTCCTGACGGAGCAGATTCCAGGCCTCTTCCGTCAGCTTCAGATTGTATTTCTCTGCGATGGCAACTGCCTGTTCGCAGGTGCTGGTATCCGGTACCGCAGGGCCGGAGGCAATCATATCCAGAGGATCGCCCAGAATATCACTGAGCACAATGGAAAATACCCGGGCAGGCATGCAGCACTGGGCAAACCGGCCGCCCTTGACGGCAGAAAGACGCTTGCGGATAGTATTGATCTCCACAATGTCCGCACCGCAGGCCAGCAGCTGACCGGTGATATCCTGCAGGATTTCTCCGGGTACCAGAGGTTTTTCAAACAGGGCGCTGCCGCCTCCGGACAGCAGGAACAAAACCGTATCCTCCGGAGTCAGCCCGGTCACCAGGTCCAGTGCCTTCTGGGTTCCTGCGAAGGAGTTTTCATCAGGCACGGGATGACCTGCCTCGCAGCAGACAAAATTCGCAATAGGACCCATCACATGGTCATATTTGGTCACGACCACACCGCTGTCAATGCGGTCACCCAGACAGTCATGGGCTGCTTTGGCCATCTGCCAGGCAGCCTTTCCCGCGGCGACCAGCAATACCCTGCCAGGGAAATCCATTCCGCTCAGCGCGCGGCTGACTGCCTCATCCGGCTGAACTGCTTTGATGGAAGCCGCCACAATGGCATCGGCATGAGTCCGTAAGAGTTTATCCATAGTTTCATTTCCTTTCGGGAAAACTTGATTTTTAGAAAAGGCAGGGCAATAAATTGCCCTGCCTGTATGGAATCAGAAAATACTTAGACGAACAGAGAGATGACAAACAGCAGGGCAATAATGGTGATACCCATGACTGCGGTCATACCGGTCTGGCACTTGTAAGCCTCGTCGGTCTTCATGTCGGAGAACTGAGAAACAACCCAGAAGTAGGAGTCGTTTGCATGGGAAGCAACCATGGAACCGGCGCCGATAGCCAGAACAACGATGACCTTTGCCAGAGGAGAGGTGAAACCCATGACTTCCATCATGGGAGCCATCATACCGGCAGTGGTGATCATAGCGACGGTGGAAGCACCCATAGCCAGCTTCAGGATCATGGCAATGATGAAGGGGATCAGAACGCCCAGGCCGGAGTTGACCAGTGCGCCGACGGAGTCAGCAATGGGCATGCACTTCAGGATCGCGCCGAAGGAGCTGCCTGCACAGGTGATGGCCAGGATACCGGCGGAGTCGGTAACACCCTGGGTGACCCAATTCAGGGTATTCTTCTTTTCCTCTGCGGGGATCAGGGACATGGCCAGGAACACACCGATCAGCAGTGCAACGACGGGGTTACCGACGCACATGACGATCTGGTACAGGGTACCGGTGCCCAGGGGCTTGCTGGGGAAGTCAACGATGGAAGCAATACCGATCAGAACGATGGGCAGCAGCAGGGGTGCGAAGCTCTGCCAGGTGCCGGGCAGCTTGCCGTACTTGGCCTGCAGTTCTTCCAGAGTAAACTCGGAGTTGGCAGGAATGTTGATCTTGCTGGCCACCTTCTTGGCATACAGCACAGCAACGATAACAGCAGGAACAGAAACGATCAGACCAACCAGGATGGTCAGACCCAGGTCAGCTTCCAGAGTACCGGCCATGGCGATGGGGCCGGGGGTGGGAGGAACCAGGCAGTGGGTGGCATACAGACCACCGGACAGAGCGGTGCCCATGACAGCCAGAGAAACGTTGGACTGCTGTGCCAGAGCGCGGCTGATGGGAGACAGGACGACGAAACCGGAGTCACAGAACACGGGGATACCGGTAACGTAACCCATAGCACCAATCGCAACAACACTGTTCTTTTCGCCGACCAGCTTCAGAATGGCATTTGCCATGGTCAGAGCTGCACCGGTCTTTTCCAGAATGGTGCCGATGATGGTACCGCAGAGAATGACGATACCGATGCTGGTCATGATGCTGCCGAAACCACTTTTAACCTGGTTGACAACTTCGGTGGGGGTCAGGCCGGAATCGGGATCAACAATGCCCCAGAACAGACCAACGACCATTGCAATCACAAGCATGACAATAAAGGGATGCATCTTCAGCTTGGAGATTGCCAGGACCATCAGAATAACAGCAATGATGATGGTTGCGAATAACAGGAATGTTTGCATAATTCTTTCCTCCTTCTTTATAATCAAGGTCAGCTGACCTCAATTTACAACAGTAAGCGCCGGATCAGTCAAAGAAGATACAGTCACCGGTGCCCAGATGGCAGCCCTGGATATCAGGGTCAGCACAGATGGCGCAGTCGGCAGCGTCACCGGAGCAATGGCTGAGACCCAGAATCTCCAGACCCATTTCCCGCAGGCTGCGGACAGTCTCCCGGATCCGGTCATCGTCAGCCTCCACCAGATGGGTGCCGCCGAAGACTGCCCGGATGGGCTTTTTCAGCAGATGGCTGACCTGGGTCATCATGTTCAGAATGCCGGGATGGGAGCAGCCTACCAGAACCGCAAGTCCCCCGTCAATTTCCAGAGCCACGCAGACCTCATCACCGAAGTCATCGGTGACAAAACCGTTGTCTGTCCGGCGGACAAACCGTTCGGGAATGGTCTCAAAGCTGTGGATCCGGGGGAAACCGGAAATCAGCCAGACACCGGGAACAAGTTCCTGCAGACCATTGACTTCATGGGGGGTAATTCCGTGCTCTTCCAAAAAAGCGGGTTCAAAACCGCAGGCAAGATTGGTATAGCGGACACCGTTTTTTGCATATTTCGCTTCGAAGAAATTGGGGCCGATATACAGATCCCGGCTGCCCAGACCGGATTCTGTCAGATCCCGGAAACCGGCGGCGTGATCATAGTGGCTGTGACTGATGATCACAGCATCCAGATCCCTCAGGTCAATGCCCAGCCGGTGGGCGTTGTGAATCGGATTGGGGCCGGAACCGCAGTCAAAGAGCAGTCTGTACTTGCCGTAGCACACGTGGAGAGACAGGCCGTGTTCAGCGATCAGCGCCTTGTGTTCCGTGGGTTTATTGTCCATCAGAGCGGTAACCGATACCATATCCATCCATCCTTCCCAGGGAGTTTTTTCGTCATTATCGACAATCACGCCGCATATTTTTATTCTATGATAGACATTATAACGCATCTATTTTGAAATTGGAATACCTTATTCGACTTTTTCATACATGTTCTTCATTTTCTTTTTTGGGGACAGTACCATGTCGTATTAAATTATTTGGCAGCCTTGCTTTCTGACTGCCATGGGGGTATAATGGTGCTAATCTTCCGGAGGTGATTGCATATGATTCAAGCATTCAGAAAGAGCAGAATCGGATTTTACGGTGTATTGCTGATCTCCGCGGCCATTGCTGCGGTTGTGTGGATTCGGGACCGGAACTACCCGATCTTTGTTCCGGTGATTGCCTCCGTGCTGACACTGGCCATCGGCTTCATTGCCGCCCGGCTTCTGGGCAATATCCTGGCCGCATCGGAAAACACCCGGCATCTTGGCTATCTGCACATGGAACTGAATCCCAAAAAATTTATCACAGAATATCAGGATATCCCGGCCAGGATGAAGGGAGAAAACAACGCTGCCATCAGCCGCAGCTATCTGGCCGACGGCTATGCCGCCGCCGGAGACTACGAACATGCCATTTCCCTGCTGGCAGATCCTCCTGCCGGAAACCTTGCCATTCAGGGACTGTATGCTGCCAATCTGGCAGGGTTTTATCTGGCGCTGGAGGATACGGAGAATGCCTCCGCTTCCCTGTCCCGTCTGGAGGAAATCATTGATGCCTGCCGGCTAAACAAGGCAGATCTGGCAAAAAATCTGACAGAAATGCTTCAGCTGCACCGGCATCATCTGGCCTGTCTCACGGGAAAGCCTGTGGACACCGACTCGCTGGAATCCGCCTTTGTCCGGGCGCAGTACAATCTGCGCCGCCTGGAGATCAAAAAGGTCCTTGCCATGGCAGCCATCAGAGATGGTGATGAGGCAGACAAAAAGGAGCACCTGTCCTATCTGCGGAAAAACGGCGGTCTGACCGTATACAAACGCTGGGCAGATGACAGAACCTGACCTTCAGAACATCAAAAACCCGAAACCGTACGGTTTCGGGTTTTTTCATATTATCATTCTTTTCCTGTCAGGCGCTTCAGCATTCCGTCGGCTGCCGCCGCCGCAAATGGAATCAGAACATACAGATAAGGATAGGTATATTGGCTTTTCCCTTCCCACACGGTGTGAAACAGCAGACCGCCGATCATATACAGATACACTGGCTCCCAGTTTTTTTCAGCTTTCCGGTTCAGAATGAGGTACATGGCAGCCATTACCCAGATCACCTGGCAGAGCAGTTTCATACATCCGGAAATACTTCTTTCCAGGGATTCTCCGCTGTACAGGGACTGAATCCAGTCGGTATACGTTTCCTGTCCGCAGTCCTCCAGCGGGCCTGACCATACCGACTGATACATAGGATCACACCACTGGGAAACTGTTTTAATAAAAAAGAACTCCAGAGAACGGATCGGTTCTGTTTGTATCTTTTCAAGATTCTCCTGAAGCTTCTGTTTACCTTGTTCCGCTGCTGTTTCCGGATCACTGTCTGCATCCAGGTAGGTATGAAAATTATAGGAGTTATACCATCCCGGACCTCGTTTGTTATTATCAATATCCGTACCCATGGCAACCCACAAAACAGAAGGACAGCCCTGATCCAGAGTACTTCCGGTTTTCTGTTCATAATATCTGCACAGAACTTTTCCCGGTACAGTCACACAGAGAAGCACAGCCAGAACTCCGGCAATCAGCCGCCGGTCCCGTGTCTTCAAAAGCTCCAGGCACAGGAAAATCAGCATGGCAACCGCACCGATCAGGTAGTTCTGCTTCAGCAGAACCGCCGCTCCCAGCGAAAGGCACATCAGTACCAGATCCTTTGGCTTCCGTTCATCGGTATAGCAAATTCCCCAATAGAATCCCCACATCATAGAGAAAAGGCCGGGAATCACACCGTAAGCAAACAGGATAAAAAACAGCTGAGGCAAGAATAAAAAGCTCATCAGAATCGTCAGACAGTTGATCAGGGTGCTGCCAAACAGCCGGTCGCTGATCTTCCAGCTGATGCGGTTGATGCCCAGCACCATCAGGAAATTCACCAGAAACAGAAACTGGGGGTTCCCACTGAATTTGACAAGCTGGGATTCATAGAATACCAGTCCCAGCTGATGAGGATACCGGTAAAGATATCCGCCTTTCCGAAAAGAATCAAAGTCTCCTTCCCTGAATTTCAGCACCGATTCCAGAACCTGCTTTGCGTCCGCCCGTAACACCGGCTCCACATTCAAAATCAGATAGACTGCCGCCACGCAGTAGACTGCCGTCAGAACTGTGAACAATTTTCTTTCGCTCAGTCTGTCCAGAAGTCCCGCCATATAGGCACTGATTGTAAGAACAAAAACGCATCCCACAAGCAAAATATTTTTCAGAAAGCTGCTCTGAATAATTGATACCGTTTCCTTGGCATCATAGGAAACTCTGGCCAGAAAACCAAAATTCAGCAGACAGACAACGGCAACTGCCAGAAGTGCAATCCACCACAGTATTTTCCTCAGAATGTCATACATTCTGTCCATGTTCATAGGGATCCCCCTTTAAATGTCATCTTGCGAACCACTGCAGGACCTTTTCCCAGAATGTCGGCGGAACCTCTTCCACATTACCGCCGGGAATATAACAGTTCTCGTCAAAAAAGGAGACCTCATACCAAAGCTGCCCCTTCGTATTGAGGATACTGCCGCAGATATCAATCTTATCCCCCTTCTCCAGGGTAGTCACCGGGATGGAACGGGCATCCACACCGTTGCTGCAGGGCAGGCTCATCAGTTCTGTCTTTGCGGTGGTCTGTACCGTCTTTACAGCAAAAGACTGATTCTCCGCACACCGCTCCAGATAGATCTCCGGACGCTCACACCGTGAACTGACCAGCAGTGTGTCCACTGCATCCGGGTTTTCATAAAGTTCCAGCATTTCTTCCCGCAGGTGCTGCCGGTTGATGGTCACACATCCCACTTTCATTCCCGGGGAAAATACGCCGTAGTTGGTATAGTAGGTTGAGACGATCAGATCCGCATAGTCCTCCCACACACCATCGCCCACCAGCATGCATCCGGCAGACCACATGGCCTTTTCGATCACATGATTTCCTGTCCGGGTATGGATGTTGATGGCATCCGCCGGGTGATCCACGAACCCCTCTTCCGGCGTCATATAGACGGCTGAAATGGTATCATCCTCCTGGGTGGTGCGCAGATGCAGCGCCTCATAGGCACCGCCATGGTAGACCGAATAGATCTCATAGGTGCCGTCGCATACCGTGGCAGGACCTACCTCCCCCGTCTCTTCCAGCTCCCATGCACCGTATTCCAGGGGACGGTCCGGCAGTGTGGAGCAGTCATCATTGAAATAGGTAATGACCGTCTTTCCGCTGTCATCCAGCTTCAGGGCGATGCACACCGCGGACACCCGGTAATAGCTCAGATCAGACAGTTCCGGATCATCCATATTGTCAGAGCATCCTTCAAAGAAAAACACAGCAGAAAATCCATCCTCCAGCGTTTCACGGACCGTGTCATTTTCCCGGAGATGATAGTTCAGCATCGCTTCCACAAAATGCCGTTTTTCACTGCTGCGGATATAAGATGAAAGACTCAGCACTTCCCGCTCCGCGGCGAAGGCTGCCGGAATCACAGAAAAGAGCAGGATCTGCACCAAAATAAGACAAAACAGTCTGTAAAACGGTTTTTTCATGAGCAAACCTCGCAAATCAAACTGAATGTAGTTTACCATGTTTTTACATTGCCGTCAATCTCCGCAATGCCGCAAAAACCCCCGTTTCCCAAAGGAAACGGGGATCCTTTTACTTCAGTTCCTCCACAGCGGAATCCCCGGCGGATTCTGCCAGCCGGATTCCTGCCTTCAGAAGATTCACCAGCCAGACCGGTACTTTGGCACCCATTTTCACGGCATTTTCCAGAATGGAACCAAGCTCCGTGATGATATACCAGGCCAGAACCAAGGGAAGCACCAGACCGTTCCAGCAAATTCCCAGAGGCATCTGGGTACACAGCAGCATCATCACACCGTCACAGATGGCAGCCACAGTCACTGCCAGAATCATACCGCCCTTATGCCACAGACCCTGCCGGGCAGCGGCACTGCTCCACTGTCCTGCCTGACAGGCTGCCAGGGTACCGGACAGATAGTCCAGCGCCATGACCCCCACCCAGGCAAACAGCAAAATCCCTTTCCATCCCAGGAATGCCGATGCTGCCGTCATCATTGCGGCAATGGCGGATTTGGCCGCCACCAGGTTTTCCTTCATTTTTCATTTCCCCTTTCGTACTTTCCCACACCCATGTGAACAAACTGACTGTCGATGGCATATGCTTCATCCACACCGGGAAGTGTCCTTACATAGCTGCAAAGTGTGTCGGCGCTGACGCCCCGGATCCGGAAATCCATGGCCTTTCCCCGCAGATGCAGGCTGTTGGCAGCGCTGCCGGGAAGTTCTGCATTGCGCAGACCGCAGCGGACACCGCTGGATACATCCGCCACATTTCCGAAGTGAACTCTGGCCGCTTCCGCATTCCGGATCAGCTGTTCACTGGGTTCTGCCGGAAATCCGTCACAGCCCCGTCCGCCGCAGGTACAGCGGAACTCCTCCCGGGCAAAATACCGGATTTGTTCCCAGAAACTTTCTCTGGGTTTCTCCCCTGTGCTGATCACCTCCAGGATCCGCTTTTCTGTTTCCGCTCCAAAAATTCCGTCTGTCTGTTCCATATAGCAGTCCTGAAATTCCCGGGTGGCCCGAACGGACCGGGGACCCCAGATGCCGTCCACCTCCGCAGAGTACAGCCCCAGATAGCCCAGCAGATGTTGTTTTTGCCTGTTTGTCATTATGTTCCCTCCTTTTTCCCCGAAGCAACGGGTTTTAGGGCATTCTATGTAGAAAACAGGAATCCTGTTCCGTACATGCCCTTCTATAAGGGAGAAGATGTTGCACAAAAACGTGCAACAAAAAGACCGGTGACATCCGTCACCGGTCAAATAACGTTTGTGTCGGTTCCTGCAGCGCACTGAGATCCCCAAGATCCTCTGTGTCTACCAGGTACGCCCCCATAACTTCCAGTCTCCGGGATGCGTCACTTCCGTCCCGGAAGCAGGCCACACTGCTCCAGCCATGCTTCAGATTTTTTACGGTGCCGTCCCAGGTACCGCCCTTTTCCAGGGATGCCTGCGCAACGAAAGTTATCCGCCCCAGGGCATGGATGCACCGGTTCCGGCTGATGGCTCTCTGGGCTGAAAATGCCTCGTCAAAGCCGTCCTCGCTGACATAGAGGATCTGATCCTGCAAAGGATGCTTCGCCAGGTCATCCGCCACGATGCTGATGACCCTGCCTCCGGACTGCAGGCAGGCATTCTGCGCTGTCTTATCTGCGCCCCGGGCATTTCCGGATACCAGCGTCAGCTCCTGACGGGCTGCATGGATGCCCACTGCTTCAGCAAACCGGCGGTTCTCCTCCCTGAGATCCCGGCTGCCCACCAGGGCAATGGCCGGTGTATTCAGGATTGAGGTGTCGCCCTTTACCCACAGGCACCCGGGACTGTCCAGTCCAAGTCTGTGACGCAGAATCAGCGGATAGCCTTCACTGACCCGGGTGACAGGACTGCAGCCCAGTTTCCGTCCCCGGTTCAGGTAGTATTCCAGAAGATCCTCCTGAGAGAGCAGCTGAAGGATCCGCTCTGCCATTTCCCTTCCATATCCCAGCCGGAGAAGATCGGAAACTGATAAATCCCTGTCCTCCGTGGGCTGTTCCATGGTTGACATCCGCTGCGCCAGGAGCCGCAGCTGCGCCGCAGAGAGAACTTTGCGGTTCGGATCTCCCAGGTGGCTTGTCAGAAGGAGAAAGCCCTGCTCCCGGGGATTCAACGGAATCTCCTCTTGGGGGGTGCAGGCTGCTTCACTTCCTCGGCAGTCAGCGTGCCCTCAGGGCTGAGGATCATGGGCTGTACAGAGAACTGACAGAATTTGCAGATCTCATCCAGCTTGGCCTTCTCCGGGAAGTTGCTGACCATGCTCCAGGCAATACCCTTGCGCTTGGCACGGCCGGTACGGCCCACACGGTGGACATAGTATTCGTTCTCGTCGGGGATATCATAGTTGATGACGCAATCCACATCGTCCACATCAATGCCTCTGGATGCCACATCTGTCGCCACCAGGATGGCCAGCTTGCCGTCCCGGAAGCGCTGCATGGTCTTCTCCCGCTGGCTCTGGCGGATATCGCCGTGGATGCACTGGCAGTCCAGACCTGCCCGCTGGAAATCATCGGTCAGACGCTGGCACATGTGCTTGGTATTGCAGAAAATCATGATCCGCTCATAGCCCTGGGACTTGATGAGCCGCAGGGTGGTTTCTGCCTTTTCCAGAGGAGTACAGGTGAGGCTGTACTGGTCGATGTCAGGACGGTCCTCCTGCTTGGGCTCCACGGTGATCTCGATCTCGTCGCGCTGGTACATCCAGGAGACGGTCATGACCTCCTGAGAAATGGTTGCGGAAAACAGGCCCAGATTCTTCCGGTTCTTGACCTTCTCGATGATCTTGGTCACATCCTTGAAAAAGCCCATATCCAGCATCCGGTCAGCTTCATCCAGAACCACAGTCTGGATCTTGTCCAGGCGGATGGTCTTGCGGTTGTAGTGATCCATCAGACGGCCGGGAGTTGCCACAACGATCTGGGGCTTCTTCTCCAGCTGCTTGATCTGGCCGCCGATGCCGGCACCGCCGTACAGCACTGCCACACGGATCCCCTGGAAATAGGTCAGCAGACCTCTCAGCTCATCGCCGATCTGAATGGCCAGTTCCCGGGTGGGAGCAAGGATTAAACCCTGAACTTCCAGCAGTTCCGGGTCAATATGTTCGATCATGGGGATGCCGAAGGCAAAGGTCTTGCCGGTGCCGGTGGGTGCCTTGGCAATAACATCCTTCCACTGCATAAAGTGGGGAATGGCCTCCGCCTGAATGGTGGTGGGCCAGCCATAGCCCTTCTTCTCCAGGGCTTTCAGCATTGCCTGAGAAAGACCCAGGCTCTCAAATGTAATGTCAGACATTGTACTTCTTTCCTTTTTGTCACATAATTCGTCATTTTACATGATAGCATCTTTTTCCCGGTTTTTCAACTGTGTTCTTCCAGGAAATACACCCTGAATTTTCAGAAAATTAAAAATTCCGGATTGCTCCCGAGGTGGACAAAAAGAAGGAAATATGGTATATTGTAATTTATGATATTATGTCCATACTGTAAGGAGAATGAAATATGGGTAAACTGATCGTCATAGAAGGAACCGACGGTTCCGGCAAGTCCACCCAGTTCAAACTGCTCACTTCCCGTTTAGAACGCGAAAAACATGCGTTTCAGAAGCTGGTGTTCCCCCAGTACGCAGAACCCAGCTCCGCGCTGATCCGGATGTACCTGGGCGGTGAATTCGGAAGCAGTCCTTCCGATGTGAATGCCTATGCCGCCTCTGCATTCTATGCCGTTGACCGCTACGCTTCCTATAAGAAAGTCTGGGGACAGTGGTACGAAAATGGCGGTCTGGTGGTCTCTGACCGGTACACCACCTCCAATGCTGTTCATCAGGCATCCAAGGAAGAAGGCGAGAACCAGCTGAGGTTCCTGCAGTGGCTCTACGAATTCGAGTACGAAAAGCTGGGACTTCCCTGCCCCGATCTGGTTATTTATCTGGATGTTCCCACCGACTTCACTGAGACCATGATGCGCCGCCGGGAAGCAGATACCAATACCCGCGCCGATATCCACGAACAGGATATGGAATACCTTGCCACCTGCCGCCGCACCGGCAAGGCCGCCGCTGAATACTACGGCTGGAAGGTCATTGAATGCGTAAAGGACGGCGCCATGCGTTCCATCGAGGACATTCACGAAGAAATCTACCGCCATGTGGCGGCTTGCCTGGAGGTATAATTATGGTTTACATGCTGCTTGGAACCGGATTTGAAGAGACTGAAGCCATCGCTCCCCTGGACCTGCTGCGCCGGGCCGGTGTGGAGATCACCACTGTCGGTGTTACCGGAAAGATCGTTTATGGCAGCCACAACATCGGAATCGAAGCCGATATCCTTATTGATGAACTGGATCTGACCAACCTGGATATGATTATCCTGCCCGGCGGTCTGGGCGGTGTCGCCTCTGCCAGAGCCAGTAAGGAAGCCATGAGCGCTCTGAAATTTGCCTGGGACAACGGCAAATTCGTGGCCGCCATCTGCGCAGGTCCCACTGTGCTGGCAGACCTGGGCATCACTGACGGCAAGCATGCCACCTGCTATCCCGGCTGTGAAGACGGCATGGGCAGCGCCATCATGGAAGAAACCGCCGCTGTCCGGGACGGCAAGCTCATCACCGGCGCTTCCGCCGGCTGCGCCATTCCCTTTGGCCTGAAACTCATTGAAGCCCTGAAGGGCACCGAAGAAGCGGAGCGGATCGCAAAGCAGATCGTCATCCGCTGATTGGAGGAACACCCATGGAAAACAAAGAATTCCCCGAACTGGAGCCTCAGGATCTGATCCCTGCAGAAGAAGCAGTGATGTCTGACACTCCGGCTGCAGAAACCACCGGATTTGTGGATTATTTTGCGGATATCCTGCCGGAGCAGACTGCCCAGCAGGACATTCCCGCTGAGGAAGCTCCCGCTGCTCAGATTCCTGCCGAAGAAGCCCCTCTTGAAGAACCCTCTGTTGAAGAGTTCCCTGCTCAGGAAGAAGCCATTGCAGCCGATATGCCTGTTCTGGAGACCGCCCCTGTCCCGGAAGAAACACCTACTGCCGATACCATTGTGCTGACTGAGATCCAGGCTGCTGTAGAGAGCATCATTAACCGGGAAGAATCCGTTCCTGTCGAAATTACCGCTCCCCAGGATGCAGAAGTACCCCAGGAACCTGCCGCCCAGGAGGAACCTTCTGCCGCAGAAGAATCTGCTGAAGCGCCCAAGCCTGTCCGCAAGGGCCGTCCCAAGCGCAGAAAGGGTGAGTTCCTCTTTGGCATCCCTCAGATCGCCGTCACCTGTGTGTGGCTGGCCATCATTCTGGTCACCGGTCTGACTCTGGGCCGGATGCTCTGGGTCTGCGCCGCCGATGTTCTGGCCTTCGGCCGGGAAGACAAGATGGTGACTGTCACCGTCTATGAGTCCGACTCCATGGAGGACATCATTGAAAAGCTTCACAAGGCAGAACTGATCCGCTATCCCGGTCTGTTTAAGCTCTATGCCGATCTGGCTGTGGATGAAGGCGAGATCAAGCCCGGCATCTGGGACCTGAACACCATGTATGACTACCATGCTCTGGTGAACATGATGTCACCCAGCTCCAGCCGCACCGTCATCGAAGACGTTCTGATCCCCGAAGGCTTTACCTGCCGTCAGATTTTTGACCTTCTGGAAGAAAAGCGTGTCTGCACCGCCAAGGATCTGGCTGAATATGCCGCCAGCGGTGAACTGAAGGAATACTGGTTCCTGGAGAACGTGGAGCGGGGCTATGAATACTGCCTGGAAGGCTTCCTGTTCCCGGATACCTACGACTTCTACAAGAACTCCAACCCCAGGGATGTTCTGGAAAAGCTGCTGGACAACTTTGAGTTCCGGTTCACCGAGGAAATGCGCGGCCAGATGGATACTCTGAATGCCAACGTCACCGGCGGCACCTTTGATATCCACAAGTTGGTCATTGTGGCCTCCATGATTGAAAAGGAAACCGCTGCCAACGAGGAGAGCCCCAAGATCGCCTCCGTCATCTACAACCGTCTGTTCCGCTGGGGCGGCACCCCTGCCTACCTGAACATCGACGCCTCCATCGTCTATGCCCTGGACGGCAAAACCGACCTGACCGCGGAAGATCTGAAGGTGGAAAGCCCCTACAACACCTACACCAATACCGGCCTGACCCCCGGCGCCATCGCCAACCCCGGTCTTGCCAGCCTGAAGGCCGCCCTGAACCCCGAAAACACCAACTACTATTTCTACGTTCTGAATCCTGCGGAAGGCCGTCACAAGTTCTCCACCTCTCTGGACGAGCACAACGCCTTCATCGCATCTCTGGAGTAAGCCTATGAGAAAATTGGAACTTCTTAGTCCCGCCGGCGATATGGAGCGGCTGAAAATGGCCGTTCTCTATGGCGCTGACGCAGTTTACCTGGCAGGTACCGCCTTCGGTATGCGTGCCTTCGCCGGTAACTTTGCCCCCGAAGAACTTCCCCAGGCAGTGAAATTCGCCCACGATCACGGTGTGAAAGCCCATGTAACCGTCAACATCATGCCCCGCAATGACGAGGTGGTTCACCTGCCCGCCTATCTGGAGCAGCTGGATGATGCCGGTGTGGATGCCCTGATTGTGGCGGATCTGGGTGCCTTCACCATGGCGGGCAAATATGCCCCCCACTGTGAGCGTCACATCTCCACCCAGCAGTCCATTGCCAACTACGAATGCGCCCAGGCCTGGTTTGACCTGGGTGCATCCCGGGTGGTTCTTGCCCGGGAATGCAGTCTGCCGGAGATTGCTGAGATCCGGCGGAAGGTGGATCCCGAACTGGAAATTGAAACCTTCGGCCATGGCGCCATGTGCGTCAGCTATTCCGGCCGGTGCCTGCTGAGCAACTACATGACCGGCCGGGACTCCAACCGGGGTGCCTGTGCCCAGCCCTGCCGGTATCAGTACGCGCTGATGGAAGAGAAGCGCCCCGGTGAATACTTCCCCGTCTTTGAGGATGAAAAGGGTACTTACATCTTAAATTCCCGGGATATGTGCACCATCGACCATCTGAAGGATCTGATGGATGCCGGTATCGACTGCATCAAGATCGAAGGCCGGGCAAAATCCGCTTACTATGCCGCTATCGTTACCGGCGCTTACCGGCACTGCATCGACGATATCTATGCTGGCCGGGAAATTGATCCCGTGTGGCGGGATGAAGTTGACCATGTGTCCCACCGGATCTACTCCACCGGCTTCTACTATGGCTATCCCGGTCAGTACACCGAAAACTCCCGCTATATCCGGGAATGGCAGATCGTGGCCAAAGTGGAAAGCTGTGACGAGAACGGTCTTGCCCTGTGCAGCCTGAACAACAAGTTCTCCGAGGGCGCCGAACTGGAGGTCGTGGGTCCTGATCTGCGGCCATTCTCCGTCACCGCCGCCAATATGACTGATCTGGAAGGAAATCCCCTGGCAGAACCCAGAACGCCCCAGATGCAGTTCTACCTGCAGCTGCCCAAGAGCGTTCCCGCCCTGTCCATGATCCGAAGAGCTGTTGACCTGTCAGCCAAATAATCTATCCAAGGAGTGTCAAGGTGAATCGCAGACAATATCAACCCTATATTTCCGGTTTAAAAGGTATTTCCTGTTTTTTTGTGATGATCGGCCACTTTTCCGGTCTGTTTAAATATACCCTGAACACTTCCTTTTCCCCTTTTTCACTGAATGAATTGTTCAGGGCTGTATCTGGCCTTGTTTTAAATGAAGGTTTCTGGCTGTATCTCTTCTTTGCCGCAAGCGGATATCTTTTGGCACAGACATATATCGCGAATATCGGCCAGCTTGTGCTTCAATGTATAAAGCGATTTTTTCGGCTCGCACTTCCCGTTCTTTTCTCATGCACTGTTATTCTGGTTCTGCTCTCCGCAATTGGTGTTCACAATCAGGAGACCTCTGCTTTGTTCTTAAACAACTGGTTTCAGGATGCATATGCTGATCTGCCTTCTGTCCGTGATCTGTTTACTGCGCCTTATGATGTACTTTTTAAGGGATACTGCAGCTTTAATTCCCCTTATTGGGTTCTCAAGGATATGTTTGCAGCCTCTTTGATCATTTATTTATGGCAGTTCCTCCGAAGCAGATATCTGCGCCATCCGCTCCTGCGGGTTTTGGCCGAAATGGTTCTGCTGTTTGTTTCCGGAAATTGTTCTGCGGTTATTCAAGCTTGTCTGTTGGGTATGGTTTTCGAAAACTATTCCTCTGTCTATCATCAAAAAATTCCTCCCGCACATCCTTATGCCAAATTCATTACGTTGTTGTTTCTGATGATATCCTTTATGTTGAACTGGGGACTGTTTTTTTCTGTATTGATAATTGCAATACCCTATTTCCCTGTTTTCGAACGGATCCTGTCCCGCCGCATTCCCATGTATCTCGGAAAAATCAGTTGGGGTATCTACTCCTTCCACTGGCCTTTAATTTGCTCCTGTGGCGCAATCTTCATACTTTATCTTTCGGAATACATGTCCATATGGTGCAGCATCCTATTCTCCTGCGGACTCACAATCCTTCTGGCCTTGTCCCTGTCACAAGTGTATACTGTTACTCTGGAAAAACTGGCAACCAACATTACCGGAAAAATCACGTTTCTGATTAAAAGAATGCTGGAATATTTCCACATGGCATAACCCAGGCTCCGTTATGATTATTCCCGCAAAATAATGTATGACAAAAAGCACCGAACCTCAGTTCGGTGCTTTTCCTTATGCTTCATAATCGATGACTACCCGGGTCTGCAGTAGGTGATGGAAATGGGATTTAGCCTCCTGATGAAGATCATGGGCCCGGTAGGCAGGAATATCCTCTGCCTTCTCAAACTCAGAATACAGGGCATAGTCCATGCCGTTGAAGCCGCGGCGGATCTCCATGTGCAGAAGTCCGGGGATCCGGCCCACAAGAGGCTCCAGCTTGGAAGCAATCAGCGCCACAGCCCCATCCTTGTCAACGCCCTCTTTCAGGGTGTAGAGCACGATATGTTTGACCATATCCTTAGATCTCGTAGTCAGCAGCGGTACGGCTGCTCAGCAGATGGAAGAAATGAGACTTGGCCTCGGTGTGCAGGGGATGATCCGCATAAAATGCCAGAGCTTCCTGATCCTCCAGCTCCGTATACAGAGCAAAGTCAACACCGTTGAAGCAACGCTCCACTTCCACATGCAGAAGACCGGGGATCTTGCCAACCAGAGGCTCCAGTACCTTTGCGGCAATGGCAGTCACCTGATCCTTGTCCTCGCCTTCCTTCACGTTGAAGAGAACAATATGCTTAACCATTCTGATCCTCCCCGGCTTCTTCCTTTGCCTTCATCTTCCGGTACTGGATAAACACATAGGCACTGCCTGCCAGCCAGAACACGCCCAGGATCAGGCCAAATCCGTTACCGGTCAGAAAGACACTGGCCAGATTAAACAGGGAGACCAGCATAAACAGACCGGCCAAAACCAATAACTTATTCATAACAACCCTCCATTTTGACAAAAATACCGGAGCCGATACTCAGCTCCGGTATTTTATTTACAAATTACTCAGCGTCAGCTTCCTCAACAGCCTGCTCCAGCAGAGCACGGATGGACAGGGAGATACGCTTGTTCTCAGCGTCAACATCGGTGATCTTGACCTGAACATCCTGACCCTCAGCCAGAACGTCCTCGGGCTTGCCGATGCGCTTGTCAGCGATCTGAGAAATGTGGATCAGGCCGTCAACGCCGGGCAGGATCTCTGCGAAAGCGCCGAAGGTCATCAGCTTCACGATCTTGGCATCGACAACATCGCCGATAGCGTACTTGGTCATGAACTGGTTCCAGGGGTTCATCTCAGCGGTCTTGTAGCCCAGGGAGATCTTGTGCTTCTCGGGGTCGAAGGAGATGACGTAAACATCGATCTCGTCGCCAACCTTGACAACCTCTGCGGGAGTCTTGATGCGGTTCCAGGACAGCTCGGAAACGTGAACCATGCCGTCAACGCCGCCGATGTCGACGAATGCGCCGTAGGAAGTCAGGGACTTGACGGTGCCGTGGTACTTGTTGCCAACAGCGATCTCGTTCCAGATCTTCTCCTGGTTAGCCTTGCGGGCCTCAGCGGAAACAGCACGGATGGAACCGATGACACGGCGGCGAGCGCGGTTGACCTCGGTGATCTTCAGCTGAACGTTCTTGCCGACCATACCAGCCATGTCGCCGCCCTTGGCGATGCCGGACTGGGAAGCGGGGATGAAGACGCGGATGCCCTTAACGGTGCAGACCAGGCCGCCCTTGTTCTCTTCGGTGATGACACCTTCGATGGTGGTCTTCTCCTCAGCCCAGGTAGCCATGTCGTCCCAAACCTTCAGGCCGTCCAGCTTCTTCTTGGACAGCTGAACAGTGCCTTCCTGATCGTTGACGCGAACGACGAACACTTCGATCTCGTCGCCAAC
>JAFZGL010000001.1 GCA_017555395.1 Oscillospiraceae bacterium
ACCTGCAAGCTGGAGAAGATGGGTATTGCTCGTCGTAAGAACAACTATCACTTCCGCGAGTGGATCTTCGCTCGTCAGCGTTACTGGGGCGAGCCTGTGCCTTGCGTCTATACCGACGACGGCGAGACTGTGTTCCTGCCCGATGAGGAACTGCCTCTGATTCTGCCTGAACTGGAAGATTACCAGGGCAAGGGCGGCAAGGCACCTCTGGAGAATGCCGAGGAGTGGAAGCATTATGACAATAATGGCATCAAGGGTCTGAGAGAGACCTCCACCATGCCCGGCTCCGCAGGTTCCTCCTGGTACTTCATGCGCTATATCGATCCCAAGAACGACAAGGCTCTGTGCGATCCCGAACTGCTGAAGCACTGGCTGCCTGTCGACCTGTACATCGGCGGTCCCGAGCATGCAGTCGGCCACCTGATGTATTCCCGTATCTGGAACCGCTTCCTGTACGATGAGGGCATCTCTCCCGTGAAGGAGCCCTTCAAGAAGCTGGTCCACCAGGGCATGATCCTGGGTGAGAACGGTATCAAGATGGGCAAGCGTTTCCCTGAATTCGTTGTCAATCCTTCCGACATCGTCCGTGATTACGGTGCTGATACCCTGCGTCTGTACGAGATGTTCATGGGTCCCCTGGAGGTTTCCAAGCCCTGGTCTTCCGATGGCGTCAAGGGCGCCAAGAAGTTCATCAACCGTGTCTGGAACTTCTTCACTGAGGCTGAAAACATCACCGATACCGACGACGGCAAGCTGACCAAGATTTACCATCAGACCGTCAAGAAGGTTACCTCTGACTTTGAGACTCTGGGCTTCAACACCGCCATTGCTCAGATGATGGTCTTCGTCAACGAAGTCTACAAGAACGGCACCTGCCCCAGAGAGTACGCTGAGGGCTTCATCAAGATGATCTCCTGCATCATTCCCCACGTGGGTGAAGAAATGTGGCAGATCCTGGGTCACGACAATACCATCGCCTATGAGCCCTGGCCTGCCTATGACGAGGCCAAGTGCAAGGATACCCAGGTCACCATCGCCGTTCAGGTCAACGGCAAGATGCGTGGCACTGTTATGATGGATGCCGATCTGGACAACGATACTGTTGTTGCCAATGTCCTGGCCAACGAGAAGATCGATGCCTTCCTGAAGAAGAACGGCGGCGAGATCCGCAAGACCATTGTGGTCAAGAACAAGCTGGTCAACCTGATCGTAAAATAATTGAACGGATATCCCCCTCGGAAGAGGGGGATATCTTCCTGCTTTTTGTCCAAAAATTTTTGTAATTTTATCGAAATCTTTCTTGACATTTGGAGAAAGAACGTATATAATATCCTAGCCTAGTGTAATAGGCCCTGAACGCATCCTGGATTAAGCCGGATGCCATCGGAGGGAGGGAAAACAATGTCTGAAATTCGCGTCAAGGAAAACGAGTCTCTGGAGTCCGCACTGCGTCGCTTTAAGCGTAGCTGCGCCAAGGAGGGCGTTATCGCTGAAGTTAAGAAGCGCGAGCATTACGTCAGCCCCAGCCTGAAGCGTAAGCAGAAGTCTGAAGCTGCCCGTAAGAACAAGAGAAAGTTCTATTAATTGAAAATCCCTCTTGATTTTGCTCAGAACCGGTCTGCAGAAATGCAGACCGGTTTTTGCATATTTTTTTAAAATTCTGTCCGATTTTTCTTTCGTCTGCGTCTTATTCAGTAGAAAGGCCTTTCAAGTAAGGAGGAAACCCAATGGAGGATGCAAAGATCATAGACCTGTATTTTGCCCGGGATGAACGGGCGGTGGCTGAAACGGCGCAGAAGTACGGTGCCTATTGCTTTTCTCTGGCCAATGCCATTCTGCCGAACCGGCAGGATGCAGAGGAAACGGTCAGTGATACATACTGGAAAACCTGGACATCCATTCCGCCCCACCGTCCTGCGGTGCTGAAACTGTTTCTGGCGAAGATCACCCGGAACCTGGCCTTCACCCGCTGGCGCAGCATCAGCGCACAGAAACGGGGTGGGGGAGAAATGGAACTGGTACTGGAGGAACTGTCTGAGTGCGCTGCCGCCACCGGCAGTGCGGAGGATATGCTGAACGGCAAAGAGCTTGCCAAAGCCATCCGTGCGTTCCTGGATACGATCCCGCCCCGGGAACAGGATATTTTCCTGCGCCGCTACTTCTTTGTGGAGGAAAGCGCTTCCATCGCGAAGCGTTATGGCATGAAGCAGGCCACTGTTCTGAGGACATTATCCCGCACCCGGATGAAGCTGAAGAAGTATCTTGCAATGGAGGGCTATGCTGTATGAGACCGGAAGATCTGTTCCTTGCCATCGGCACGGTGGAAGAGTCCAGACTGGCAAGAAGTGAATTCTGCGTATCCTCTGAGATAAAGCAGGAGGATAAGAATATGAATATGAAGTCCGGAACGGTGATCAAAAACCTGCTGACTGCGGCCTTGATTGTCAGTATGCTGGCAGTCACTGCCTATGCGGTTACCGGTTTTCTGATCTATGACAGTCCGGAAGAGATGGTGAGCGCTATTTTTGGCAACAGTACCGGATTTGACCACGATACCGGAAGCATCCGGCCTGATCCGTACGGCGGTCCGGAGGGAATCATCGTGGAACCTACCTTTGACCGGGTGGCCGCTGATGAGGATGTGGTGGCAGAAGATGTGGTGCCCCATGTGAATCCCGTGGGGCAGAGTGTCTGCTTTAACGGTTATACCCTGACGGTGGATGCCTTTACCTACGACAGTGCTACCAGGTGCGGCTTTGTGACTTATCTGCTGGAAAATCCCAAAGGGGTTTCCGGATATAGACTCCAGTCAGACGGTGAAATCTGGTACGACGGTCAGCCGGATCTGGTGCAGGTGAACCAGTATGGCTATCCCTATATCATTCAGGAAAAGACCACGCCTACCTGTCTGGCGGCGTCCTATTATTTCCAGTGGGATGCCAGAAGGGGAGAAAAGCTGGCGCTTTCCCTGCAGTCGCAAGAGGACCGTTATACCCCGGAAGAATTTGCAGCCCTGATCGAAGATGAGGTGGAAGCCCGAAAACAGGCAATGACACCTCAGCAGGCCATGGATACCATCCGGCAGAATCTGGGCGATGAGGTTTTTGCACAAATCTTTGCGGGAATGACCGAAGAGGAAATTGCAGAGCAGTGCTATACGGAAATCGTTGCTTGCGAGGTTGCAAACCGGATGGAGGCAGAAAGCACCAGTGAAGCCATTGAGATTCCTCTGGATCAGCAGAGTCGACTGAAAGGTGTGACAGCAGGTACCGGTTCTATTCGGATTTCCACTGTTTCCCTGCGGATCGATATGACGGATCTGACCTTCCTGCACACAGATTCCCAGGGAAATCACGCCATCGATACCGGTAACATCGACAGTGTTGTGATCCGCTTTGCGGATGGAGAGGAATACACGGTATTTGACGGATACATCCTGAACTACACCTTCTGTGTGACGGACATGCCGGAGGAAAATGTTGCGACAGAAATTATTGTCCCGCCGGAGGAGGACCCTAACGGCGAAGGATATTCCTACATGGAAAACAGCCATGGATACTGCTTGCTCACAGTCATGTTCAACCGGATCATCGATGTGGATGTAATTACCGCTGTTGTCATAAACGGAACGGAACTGCCGGTGGACCAATAAAAATGCGCCCCTCCTTATTGGGAGGGGTGCTTTTCTGTATTGGCATAATATAGTTCCTGGTACAATCCCACCGTTGTTTTTACACCCAGAGATTCTGCTTCCAGTGCCAGCGCGTCCAGATCTTCTGCAGTACGCCAGAGGGTAAAGCGGGCGCAATCCGGGGTTGTTTCCGTCTGGTAGTGGCAGTGAAGTCCTTCGTCCCGGTGGCCGCCTTCCGGGAGTTCTCCCAGAGGAAGGGGCGAAATTATGCAGCCGTTTTTTGTCAGGGTGAGCATCTGTGCATCCCGGGCAAGATCCAGCCAGATTTCCCGATCTGACCAGGGCTGCAGATGTTCCTTGAGGTGTATGTGATGGGGACAGGGGGAGAGGAAGACCGGGCAGTTTAAGTTTTCTGCGTACCGGTCTGCAACAACCACGGGACAGGGGAGGGAAGCAGTCAGCAGTTCGGCGAGAATTCTCAGTTCGGGACAGTCCGGTTCCTCAAAATCCAGAAGGATCCCATATAAACGCAGCCTGTGTACAGCTTGCTCCAGCTGCTTCAGGATCAATGCCGGGTCATGACCGTACCATGGGATCCGGTCGTTGACAATCAGGATGGAATTAACAGGCAGGGAAGAGGGGAGATTGGAAAGTCCCCGGTCATAAAGCGAAAAATGGCCTGCCATCCAGCAAAGGCTGGCCGGGAGAGGGCCGGAACCGGAAAATTCTGCGGCTGTCATGGCAAGATACATGGTTGCGGCCATGGACAAATCATCCTTTCCGTGGTATAATTCACACAGAATTCTATGCTGGTGGGGCTATGGATATGCGGCCGCCGGAAACAGGAGGAAAAAATATGAAAAATCTGGACAAGTACCTTTCCATTCTGAATGACGAGGTGGATGGTCTGCTGCTGACCAGCCGCTATGCCCGCCATTACGGTGCGGAATTTGATATCTCCGAAGGTGTCGCTGTGG
Source organism: Oscillospiraceae bacterium (assembly GCA_017555395.1). Lineage (GTDB taxonomy): Bacteria > Bacillota > Clostridia > Oscillospirales > Oscillospiraceae > Faecousia. Next base: position 4,609 of record JAFZGL010000001.1, read on the forward strand.
TCAGCAAGAAGGGCTGCCGTTATTTTGCGGACAGCCGTTATATCGAATCTGCCCAGAAGAACATCAAGGGTTTTGAAGTCCTGCCCATCAATCAGTTCACCGGATTTGTCAAGCGCATCAATGATGCTATCGAAGACTTTGATATCCACACTCTGGGTTACGAAGAGAAGTATCTGACCGTAGAGGAACTGATGGGCTATGAGAGGGAACTGCATGCAAAGCTGGTCCCCTACAACAAGTACATCTACGGTTTCCGCGGCGTGAAGGAAGACTGGGAACTGGATCTGATGCGCAAGGCACAGGCCATCACCGATAAGGCATTTGCCGAAGTGCTGCCCCGGATCAAGGTTGGTATGACAGAACTGGAACTCCAGGCAGAGCTGATCTACTGCCTGTACAAGAACGGCGGACAGGGCCTTTCCTTTGATCCTATCGTTGTCTCCGGCCCCAACACCAGCCTGCCCCATGGCGTGGCCGGTGAACGGAAGATCCAGGAAGGAGATTTTGTCACCATGGACTTCGGCTGCCTGTACCATGGCTACTGCTCTGATATGACCCGTACCGTGGCGGTGGGCTATGCCACCGAGGAAATGAAGACCGTCTATGAAACCGTTCTGGCCGCTCAGCTGGCAGGCATTGCTGCCACCAAGGCCGGTGTCATCGGCAAGGAGATCGATGCTGCGGCCCGCAAGGTCATTACGGATGCCGGCTACGGCGAATACTTCGGCCATGGCTATGGCCACAGCCTGGGTCTGGAAGTCCATGAAGGCCCCAACCCCAACCCCGGCAACCCTGATCCCATGCCTCTGGGCGCTGTGTGCTCTGCTGAGCCCGGTATCTATATTCCTGATAAGTTCGGTGTCCGCATCGAGGATGTGACGGTTGTCCTGGAAGATGGCGTGGAAATCATCACCGGCAGCCCCAAGAATCTCATTATTGTTTAAGAAAATTCAATTACCCTCTTGCATTATTTCATTTCTTGCGATATAATGTATGCGCTAAAGCTATGTAAAATATAGATAATCCCAAAAGGGATACAACTTAGGAGGATATTACAATGATTTCTGCAGGCGATATTCGCAACGGCATTACCTTCGAGATGGACGGCAAGGTTATGCAGGTCATCGAGTTCCAGCACGTCAAGCCCGGCAAGGGTGCAGCTTTCGTCCGCGTCAAGATGCGTAACGTCATCACCGGCGGCGTGACCGAAACTTCCCTGAACCCCTCTGCCAAGTTCCCCACTGCTTTCATTGAGAGAAAGAAGATGGAGTACTCCTACAACGACGGCGAGCTGTACTACTTCATGGATCAGGAGACCTTCGAGCTGGAGCCCCTGGACGGCAGCGTTCTGGACGATGGCTTCAAGTTCGTCAAGGAAAATGACATCTGCACTGTCATGAGCTACAAGGGCAAGGTCTTCGGCGTCGAAGTTCCCAACTTTGTTGACCTGGTTGTTACCGCTACCGAGCCTGGCTTCGCTGGCAACACTGCTACCAACGTCACCAAGCCCGCTACCGTCGAGACCGGTGCTGAGGTCAAGGTTCCCCTCTTCATCAACGAGGGTGACAAGATCCAGATCGACACCCGTACCGGTGAGTACCTGGGCCGTTCCAAGGCTTAATTCTACAGTCAGTCAATAGGGGACGATGCGCAATCGTCCCCTTTTTCCAAAAGAGGAAAGGAGTTATTACCATGACCATTTCTGAAAAGTCCGCTTACCTGAAGGGCCTGATGGACGGCCTGTCCCTGAATACCGAGACCGATGAGGGCAAGATGATTGCCGCCATCGTTGACCTGCTGGGCGATATGGCCAAGCGGATCACCGACATCGAGGAGACCACCATCGCTATTTCTGATGAGCTGGATGAGATCGAAGAAGATCTGGACGCCATCGAGGACTTCATCCTGGACGAGGATGAGGACTACGAGGACGAGGATTTCGAAGATGAGTGGGATGAAGACGAGGACTACGAGGAAGGCTTCGACTTCGGCGACGAAGAGTCCACCATCTATGAAGTGGAATGTGCCTGCGGCGAGATCATCAATTTTGATGAGGAAGTGCTGGAGCAGGGCAGCATGACTTGCCCCAACTGCGGCGAGCTGCTGGAGTTCTCTGTGGAAGATGACGAATAAACATATGTCCGGAGCCGGCCGCCTGAACCATACAGGCGGCCGGCTTTTGCTGTTATATACGGAAATTTTCTGGACAATGCCGGGACAGGATGATATAATGTTAAAGAAATATTCGGATTTGGTTCCTTTATGTCGGGGGCATAATCCTGGCAGTTATATATCCTGAAGTGGGGATTCGGTAAATAAAGGGGAAGGTAATAGTATGAAAACTGTAAAAATTCATTTTGTTGGTTTCTGGCCTGATCTGGATTTTGAAAACAACATTTTTTCTGTTTTGCTAAAGAGAAGATACAATGTTGTATTCGATTCGGTTGATCCTGATTTCTTGTTTTGCTCGCCTTTGGGAGAGCCCTTCGACTATATGAAGTATGATTGTCCCAGAATCATGTATACAGGCGAGTTTTTGACCGCAAACTTTAATACCATCGATTACTTCATCGGTTACGATGACATTTCCTTCGGTGATCGGGCATTCAGATTCCCTTTGTTTTTGTTTGATAAATTGGGAGATACCACTTCAAATCGAACGATAACCGAGGATGAGGCAGTGAAAATCCTGAAGGATAAGGAATACTTCTGCAATTATATTTTTGGCCATGATACCGAACTGGGTGTGAGAGAGAAAATTCTGGAGGGACTCAGCGCGTACAAGCGTGTGGAGTGTGCCGGCAGACACAGAAATAACATGCCGGGAGGAAAAACCTTCAATATGCACAACAAGATGCCTTTTATGCAGAAATGTAAGTTTGCAATTGCTGCGGAAAGTGTGCGTTATCCGGGATTCACTTCGGAAAAGATCGGCCATGCATTTGACGCAATGTCGATCCCTGTGTATTTTGGCGATCCTGATGTGGGCAAGGATTTCAATGAAGATGCCTTTGTTGACTACAACCGATATAAGACTGTAGAGGCAATGGTTGAAAAGGTTATTGAAATCGATCAGAGAGATGATCTCTATATTCACATGCTGTGCCAGAATCGCTATAATCAGGCTCGGTATGAGGAAATGATGTTTGATAAGCTGGCTGCGTTCCTGTACCATATTTTTGATCAGGATAAGGAGGAGGCCTATCGTCGTCCCAGGTTTTATTGCGCGGAGCGTCATGAAACATATTTGCGCCATTATAATGATATGTTGGGTACAATTCCCTGGAAAATAGACAGAAAAATGAGATATTTGGCGTGGAGATGGAGAAAGATAAAAGGTTCCGACGAAGAACGTGGTCTTTTGATTCAGTGAGAAAGAAAACTGCTGCGGTGCTGTCCGTGGCAGTTTTTTCTTAAAAGAGAAAAGTTTTTCTTGACAGAACTGTCCTTCGGTGCTATAATGTCATCCGTGGTGATTAGAGCACCGTGATTGACATGGGCCTTTAGCTCAGTTGGTTAGAGCCTCCGGCTCATAACCGGATAGTCCCGGGTTCGAATCCCTGAAGGCCCACCAAATGTTTCAGGCCTTCGCCTTGATGATATATAGGGGTATAGCTCAATTGGTAGAGCGGCGGTCTCCAAAACCGTAGGCTCTGGGTTCAAGTCCTAGTGCCCCTGCCACATAAGAAGCATATTTGGATACCAAAAATGTGTCCGAATATGCTTCTTATGCTATTTAATGACATATATTAGGATACAAAAAACAATAAAAATCCGTCTGTAAGGGTGTATTTCCCCGCAGACGGATTTTTTGATAAAAAGCTATCGTGGCATTTATGGGTTATCGTGGAATTTGTGGGTTATCGTGGCATTTTCGCTATAAGCACGTATTAATGTTTTTACCAGAACGATATCCACATCAGCATAACTAAAGATTATTATTTAATCCCACTTTATTGTACCATCGAAAAAACCAATCAACACATAAAAAACAATGACAAAAACGGTCGAGAGATCTTTTCTTAATTCCTATAAAATAGAATCATGATAAGGAGGTGACGAACATGAGGTCGCAGATTCTTGCGGTTCAGAAAATGCAGGACTATATCGAAGCCCATCTGACGGAGGACATCACGCTAGCTGCTTTGGCAGACATCTGTAACTTTTCCCCCTGGTATGCCCATCGCCTGTTTCGGGAGCATACCGGTTACGCTCCTGCTGAGTATATCCGCCGGATGCGGCTGGCAAAGTCCGCTCTGCGTTTGAAAACAGAACACGCCAGGATCATTGATGTGGCTTTTGATCTTGGATTTGCCAGCGTAGACGGCTACACCCGGGCCTTTCGCAAAGAGTTTGGCATAAATCCAGGCGAATACGCAAAAAATCCAGTTCCGGTCAAGCTGTTCGTTGCCTACGGTGTCAAATTCAAAGAATTGAGAAAGGAATTTTCGTTTGTGGAAAAAGCCAAAAATGTATTCATTCAAGTGATTCATAAACCCCGCCGAAAGGTCATCATCAAGCGGGGAATTAAAGCTGACAACTATTTTGACTACTGCAGCGAGGTCGGTTGCGATGTTTGGGGAACACTTCTCAGCATGGACAGTCTGTGCGGGGAACCAGTGTGCCTGTGGCTTCCGGAGCAGTATAGGCGCCCCGAAACCTCCGCCTATGTGCAGGGTGCTGAGGTGGCAGAGGATTTTAACGGTGTGATACCGGAAGGATTCGATGTAATCACTCTGGATGAAGCTGACTATCTAATGTTCCAAGGGGAACCTTTTGAGGAAGAAGAATATTGCGACGCCATTTTTGCTGTTCAGAACGCTATGGACCGCTACGAACCGTCTGTAATTGGCTACTGCTGGGATGACTTGAGTCCCCGTATTCAGCTGGAGCCCAGAGGCGAGAGAGGCTATATTGAAATGAGAGCAGTACACAAGGAACGGGGGGCGCAGAAATGAAAAAAGGATATTCAAAAGCGGCTCTGTTCCTTGCCAGTCAAGCGGTTACCTTACTGGGATCTTCTATTGTACAGTTTGCTATTATTTGGTATGTGACGCTGGAAACCTCATCTGGCGGGTGGGTTGCCCTGCTCTCGGCGGCAGCTTACATCCCGCAGTTTCTGATTTCTTTCTTTGCGGGAGTATGGGCAGACCGCTATCCCCGCAAGCGCCTGATCATTGCCGCAGATGGGGCGATTGCAATAGTGACGCTGGCACTTGTGCTTTTACTTCCGCAGATCTCCCGGAATGAAACGATCTATGTCGCTCTGGTGGTGATTTCTGCCATACGCTCCCTTGGCACAGGCGTCCACACACCTGCAGTCAATGCAACGGTGCCCCAGCTTGTTGCAGAAGACTATTTGATG
>JAFZGL010000060.1 GCA_017555395.1 Oscillospiraceae bacterium
GCTATCTCCGTGGTGAACAATCTGGCGGTCATTGACTACAGCAAGTGTGTGGACTGCGGCCTGTGTGCCACCGTCTGCCCCAAGAAGCTGATCGACGCGGCTTACATTTCCAATGTAAAGAATGACAACGTGGTCTCCATCAATGGTCCTGTGGTCAAGGCATAAACGCAAATAAAAAATCCCCTCCGGACGGAGGGGGTTTTTGCTGTATATGGGGTTTATCTGTGGGTGCCCATGAAGAAAACGACCAGAACACCGGGGCCGGTGTGGGCGCCGATGACAGGGCCGACATAGCCGGTGATCACGTTTTTGACACCGCACTTTTCCCGGGCCAGGGCTTCCAGGGCAGCGGCATCCTCGGGGCAGTCGCCGTGGGCGATGAAGATGGTCTCAAAGTCGGTGCCGGTCTCCTTCAGTTTGTTCACCAGCAGCTCCATGGCTGCCTTGCGGCCGCGGACTTTTGCGGTGTTGATGAGGTGGCCATCGTTGTCCACATAGATGATGGGCTTGATGTTCAGCATGGTGCCCACCAGGGCAGTGGTGGCGCTGATGCGGCCGCCCCGCTTCAGGTGGCTCAGATCATCCACGGTGACCCAGTGGCAGATGTTCAGCTTGTGCTCTTCCAGCCAGGCGTACAGACTGTCGATGTCCATGCCGGTATCCCGCTGCCTGCAGGCGTGCCATACCAGCAGGCCCTGGCCAAGTGCGGCGCAGAGGGTATCCACCACATAGATCTTTCGGTCGGGATAGGCTTCACGCAGTTCCTTGGCGGCGATGACAGCGGACTGATATGTGGTGGAAAGACCGGAGGAAAAGGCCATCACCAGCACATCCCGGCCTTCCTTCAGAGCTGCTTCCATGGGAGCGGCCCAGCCGTCAGGGTTGACGGCAGCGGTGGAAGCGGTGACACCGCCGCGCAGTTCGTCATAGAATGCCTTGACATCGGCGGGGTCGGAGAAATTATCGTGGCTTTCACCCTTGTACAGAACGGTCAGGGGAGCACAGGCAACACCCAGCTCCTGATACTGATGCTGGGTAAAGTCGCAGCAGGAATCGGTAATGATTTGATAAGACATGATTTGCACACTCCTAAAAGATTGACGAAAACCCGGGAAGAGTTTCCGGTGGTTACTGTAGACCAACCGACATCCGGCATGGTATCATGGCGGAAACGGTGTGCCACCATCATACAGTAAGGAATGAAAAAAATCACCCTAGTGAACGGAGATTGCGGGGAAATACAGCCCTATGCATGGTAGAAAGCGGGATTCTACTGGGGGTAGAGTTGAAAAATGACCGGTTTTGAAAGGAAAGGATCAGAAATGACAGGATATATTCTGAAGAAACTGATACCGGAAGGACAGGAGGCGGACTGTGAGGCGGTGCGCAGTGCTGTAGGTGCTTTCAGCGGCGGAGTGGGCATTGCGGCGAATCTTGTGCTGTTTTTGGGAAAACTCCTGGCGGGAATCCTGTCGGGATCGGTGGGTGTCGTGGCGGACGCCCTGAACAATCTGTCCGATGCCTCCGGCTCCATCCTGACCTTGGCGGGCTTCCGGCTGGCAGAGAAACCGGCGGACGTGCACCATCCCTTCGGTCATGCCCGGTTTGAATATCTCAGCGGTCTGGCCGTGTCAGTCATGATTCTGGTTATGGGACTGGAACTTGGAAAGAGCGCAGTGCAGAAGATATTGGCTCCGGCACCGGTGGATTTTTCCGGGCTGACAGCCGTGATCCTGGTGGCCTCTGTGGCTGTTAAGCTGTGGCTGTGGAGGCTGAATACCCGTCTGGGAAAACAGATCCGTTCCGGAACGCTGCTGGCTGCCGGACTGGACAGCCGTAATGACTGTATTGCCACCGCTGCGGTTCTGGCGGCAGGCCTGCTGGAGCATTTCTGGGATCTGCGCCTTGACGGTATCATGGGTCTGGGTGTCTCGGTATTCATTCTGTACAGCGGCTGGAAGCTGGCGAAGGAGACGGTGTCCCCGCTGCTGGGAGAGAGCGCAGATCCGGTGCTGCGGCAGCAAATCGTCGAATATGTCTGCTCCGGGCCTAAGGTCATGGGCTATCACGATCTGATGGTTCACGACTATGGTCCCGGCCGGAAGTATGCCAGTCTCCATGTGGAGATGGATTACCGGGAAGACCCGCTGCTGTGTCATGAGATCATTGACCGCATGGAGTGGGAATGCGAAAAAAACCTGGGCGTCCGGATGGTGATTCACTATGATCCGGTGATTACCGATGACCCGGAACTGACCAGCCTGCGCAATCAGGTGAATGAACTGCTGTACGTCCGGGATTACCGGCTGCGGCAGCATGACCTGCGGGTAGTGCCAGGCAGAAGCCACCGGAATCTGGTGTTTGATGTGGCGCTGCCTTCCGATCTGCGGGGGCAGGAGGAGCAGATCCGCCTGGAAATCGAAGAGGCCCTGAACCGGAAGGAATCCGGAACCTACCATGTCCGGATCACCTACGATATCTGCGATGCATAACAATACCCCGGCGGATGACCTGCCGGGGTGTTTGCTTATTCTTCCATGGCCACGATGTGGGCGCCCTGGAATTCCACATGGAGCGGCAGCATCTGCCAGTTCTTTTCTGTGATGGAATCCAGCTTCTTGGCCAGCACTTCCTTGAGCCTGGGGCTTCTGGTGATGCAGAGCAGGGTGGGACCCGCGCCGGAGAGGCAGAAGCCCGCACCGGTGGTGCGCACCAGAGCCTCGATCTTTTCATAGTCGGGGATCAGCTTCTTGCGGTATTTCTGGTGGAGCCGATCCTGCATGGCGGTGCGCAGCAGCTTTTCGTCGCCCAGTTCCAGTGCCTTCAGTACCAGAGCGCCGTGGGAGACATTGTAGATGGCATCCGCCCGGCTGATCTGCTCGGGCAGCACGGATCGGGCCAGGGTGGTGGGCAGATCGAAGTCCGGGATCAGTGCCACGAATTCCCAGTCGGGATGCAGGGGGAAGTTCACGCTGACAGGCAGACCGTTGTCCACCATGGAGGCGGTCAGACCGCCGAAGAAGGCGGGAGCCAGGTTATCAGGGTGGCCTTCCATGGCATTGGTGATATTTAAAAGACCCTGAGTAGAGAGCTTGTTGCCTCTGAGCACATTGGCACCCATGGCGCCTGCCACCAGCAGGGCGGCGGAGGAGCCAAGACCCCGGCAGATGGGGATGTGGGCATCAATGTGGATCTTGATGCCACGGACTTCCTCGCTCATGGTGTTCAGGACAGCACAGTAGGATTCATAGACCAGATTGTCAGGGCCGGTGAATTCCTCGGGACAGCCGGTGATCTCCAGACCGCAATCTGTCTCTTCGAAGGTGACATCGGTATAAAGTCCCAGGGCGCAGCCGAAGGCGTCAAAGCCGGGACCTAAGTTGGCGGTGGTGGCCGGGACTCGGATAGTGACTTTCTTCATTTCATAATCTCCTGTAAAGATGCTGAAATGCAGAATGCAGAATGCAAAATGCAGAATGAAGGATATGGAAATCATTCAGCATTCATCATTCATCATTTTGCATTTTACAGACCCAAAACGTAGTCCAGCATGGCTTCCTTGTGGATCACGCCGGTATGGCGCTCCTGCTTGCCCTGCAGACCGGCCAGGTTCCTGGGGATGGGAACACCGGACAGGGAGGAAAGGCGCTCCATCTGAGTGAATTCGTCACCGCTGGTATCGCCGCCGATGGCGGTCAGAACGGCAACGGGGAATTTATAGGGGGAAGCGGTGGAGAGCACCACCATGGGACGCTGATCGCCGGTTTCGGCGGTGTAGTCCTCAGCGGCAGCCCAGCCGGCAGCGGTGTGAGGATCGCAGAGGTAACCAAGCTCTCTGTACACTCGGCCCATGATCTCGTCGGCCCGCTTGTCGTCGCAGCAGCCGCAGCAGAATTCTGCCTTGATCTTATCCAGCAGATCGGCAGGAACGGTGTAGATGCCCTCGGTGTTCAGCTGCTTCATGAGGGAAGCCACCAGTTCCGTGTCGCCGGACAGCAGATACAGCAGCCGCTCCAGATTGGAGGACACCAGAATGTCCATGGAGGGAGAGGTGGTTTTCAGCAGGGGACGGCGCTTGTCGTAGGTGCCGGTGGTGATGAAATCGGTCAGAACATTGTTGGCGTTGGAGGCGCAGATCAGTTTGCCCACGGGCAGACCCATCCGCTTTGCCAGGTAGCCCGCCAGAATGTCGCCGAAGTTACCGGTGGGGACGGAGAAGTTGACCTCATCGCCCAGCTTGATTTTGCCGGCATCCATCAGATCCCGGTAGGCCCGGAAGTAGTACATGACCTGGGGTGCCAGACGGCCGATGTTGATGGAGTTGGCGCTGCTGAGGGCAACGGGCAGTTCCTTGTCCCGGCAGGCGGCGAAGATGTTCTTCACGCCGGTCTGGGCATCGTCAAAGTTGCCGTGAACGGCGCAGACGGCCACGTTATTGCCCTCCTGGGTCACCATCTGGGCCCGCTGCACCTGGGAAACACCGCCGTAGGGGTAGAAGACACAGATGCGGATGCCGTCCACATCGTGGAAGCCTTCCAGCGCGGCCTTGCCGGTGTCACCGGAGGTGGCGGTGAGGATCAGGATATCCTTTTCCTGTCCCTTGACGGTCTTGGCGGCGGTCAGCAGCTGGGGCAGCATGGAAAGCGCCACATCCTTGAAAGCGGAGGTGGGGCCGCGGAACAGTTCCAGTACGTTAAAATCACCAACAGCAACGGTGGGGGTCAGGTCATCGGTCTCGAATTTGCCGGTGTAGGCCTTCTTCACCAGCCCGGGCATATCAGGGATGTCGGGCAGCAGAGCGGACAGAATATCGGTGGCCATATCCATGGAAGAGCCCTGCAGGCATTTCTGCCAGTCAAAGGCGGGAATGGACTGGGGCATATACAGACCGCCGTCGGGTGCCAGGCCTTCCAGCACCGCCTGAGCGCTGTCAACGAAGCTTTTATCGCTACGGGTGGAATGATATAACATAGGAACCTCCTGAAATGGTACATTATTAATACGTTTTGCACAAAAACATCCGCAAACTTAAGAGAGGGTTTGCGAATTGTACAATTGAAATTTGAATGGCTATATGATATACTGTTTTTCATGAAAATGCAAGTGTTTTTGACACAGATACATTTCTTTGTACAGCCGTACAAAAATGCAGGAAATAACGGAGGAAAAATTCATGAGAATCGGTTTGCTGGGCTTTGGCGTCGTGGGCCGCGGCGTTTATGATATTGTAGCAGACAAACCCGACATTGAAGTTGCGAAGGTTTGCTGCCTGGAAGATGTGACACTGCCTGACGCGGTTGTTACCAGGAATTTCAAGGATATTCTGGAGGATGAGACCATCGATACCGTGGTGGAAGCCATGGGCGGCGTTCATCCTGCCTATGAATTTGTCCGTGCGGCCATGGAAGCGGGAAAGCATATCGTGACCTCCAACAAGGCTCTGGTGGCATCCTGCTATGATGAGCTGCTGCCTCTGGCAAAGGAAAAGGGTCTTAAGTTCCGCTGCACCGCTGCCGTCGGCGGCGGCATCGGCTGGCTCAGCGAAGTGGAGCGCTCCCGCCGGGTGCAGACCATCTATCAGGTGGGCGGTATCATGAACGGCACCTGCAACTATATTCTGGACAACATGACCCGCAAAGGCCTTGACTATCATGTAGTATTGAAGGAAGCCCAGGCACTGGGCTACGCGGAGGCAAATCCCTCCACCGACGTGGACGGCATCGACACCTGGCACAAGGTGATCCTGTCCTCCAATATCGCCTTCGGTGTCAGTGTCAACCGGGATCAGGTTCCCGTGGCGGGTATCAGCAAGATCTCCGCCGCCGATGTGGATAATTTCAAGGCGCACGGCTACACCTGTAAGCTGATCTCCACCGGCAAGCACGTGGACGGCAAGTACAGCATCTATGTCCACCCCACTCTGGTATCTTCCGGAGCACTGGAAGCCAATGTTCCCATGAACTACAATCTGATTACCCTCGTCGGTGAAACCTCCGGCCGCATGAGCTTCTACGGCCAGGGCGCCGGCCGTTATCCCACTGCCTACAATGTGGTGCAGGATCTGGTGGATCTGCTGGAAGGCAAGGGTTTCTACAGCCCCTGCGGCGCAGCGGTAGATGTGGACAATTCCGAAGCACTTACCTGGTATGTCCGGGGCGGCTGGAACGGCGATGTGAAGGAAACCTGGGGTGACGCGGTGATCACCGGTCCCGTCAGTGTCAATGAAATGCA
>JAFZGL010000061.1 GCA_017555395.1 Oscillospiraceae bacterium
TTGCTTTTTTCGGGACTTATATCTATGATGACAGTCATAAAAACAAAAACGACCTTCGAAGAGGTCGTTTTGAAGCGCACCTGTGCTACTGGACGAACCGGCGATTTCGAAAAATCTTTATTTGAACTCGTAGTGTAATTTCAGAGTGGTCTTAATCAGCCGGGGAATAAGAAAATGTGAAAAGCTGACAGGTTTTTTGAACTGTCAGCTTTTTGCATCATCAGATTGTTACCATCGCTATGTACTCCACCCTCTGACAATGGCCCACCGCAGTGCGGCTCTGCCGGTCATATTTCGTGCTTCGTACGGGCCAAATCTTCTTGAAAATTTGGGAATAATTGCAGATATAGGAAAATATAGTCAGATTTGGGCGATAAATACTTACCCTTGCACAAATGTTGCGGATTTGCTACACTGAAGCCAGAAAGAAACGGAGGTGCCGGATATGGCGAACTGGCGGGATTTGTTCAAGCCCTGGATTCTGGAGCGTGGGCAGGCGTATTTTGAATGCGGACAGGTGACGGAGCTGGAAGATGACGGCGACCTCGTCCGGGCGGAGGTCAGCGGCAGCCAGGCTTATCATGTGGAGATCCGGCGTTCCGGGAAACGGGTGGAGCGGATGTCCTGTGACTGTCCTTACGCCGACAAGGACGAAAACTGCAAACACATGGCGGCGGTGCTGTTTGCGCTGGAGGACCGGTCTGCACAGCTGCGGACGGGCTGCCGGTTGGAATGGCAGGTCGCCCTGAAGAGGCTTTCGGAGGAGCAGATGCGGACACTTCTGCGGAGCATGGCCGAGGAGAACGGCTCCCTGCAGGATTGTATTGTGCGTTTGGTCGCCGGGCCGGGTACGGAGCCGAGCCAATGGCAGGACGATCTGGAGCAGATCATTTTCGACCATTCGGACTACCGTGGGTGGCTGGACTATGACCGGGCCTATCACTGCATGATGGACATTGTGGAGTATCTGGAGGAGTCTCTGATTCCGCTGCTCATCGAAGGAAAGCTTCTGGATGCGGCAAAACTGGTGATGACCGTATACGGCACAGCCTTCAGCCAGGATATGGATGATTCGGACGGCGGTCTGGCCAATGTGTCTGCCGCCAGCCGGGAGAGCTTGAAAAAGATCCTGTACCTGTCAGAACCGCAGCAGGAGCGGAAGATCTTTTATATGCTCCACGAATTTCTGGAAGGCAGTGATTGGGATTACGGCTCCGACGATCTGGAGGAGCTGATCCTGTCGCTGAATTGGTCTGAGGAGTTACAGCAGAAGAATCTTCAGTATCTTGACGACAATCTGGATTCCTGGCGCATGGAGCGGCGGGCAGAACTGATGGAGCGCATGGGCGCATCCAGTTCGGAGATCATCGCCTGGTGGGAGCAGTTCCGGGGGAGCGACGATGCCTACCGTCCCCTGCTGCGGCTGTATGAGGAGCATGATCTTTCCAAAGCCATCGATCTGGTTCGGGAAGAACAGCAGAAGGAAAAGATAGACTGGCGGCTTAAGGAACATTCAAAAACGCTCCTGCGGCTGCTGGAAAAGGCCGGGGATCAGGCGGAATATGAGAAGGAGTTGCGGCATCTGGTGCTGGAGCGCAAGTGCCAGGAACGGGAATATGTGTCCCAGCTCAAAACGATCACGCCACCGGAGCAGTGGTCTGCCATATTTGAAAGTCTCATGGCTGATACGAAGCGTCCTTCTGACAGAATGGCATTGTACCATTTTGAAGGGATGCTTGACGAACTGTTCGCTGAGCTGTGCCGGCAGCCGTCCTTTAGCAGTTTCCAGTGTTATGCAGCGGAGCTTCGGGAGTGGGATCCACCCCGGACACGGACATACTTTGTGGAGATCCTGAAGCAGGAGATGGATGCTGCCAATCAGCGCAAGCAGTACCGGCATATCATCGGATACTTAAGCGATCTGAGCGCCTATCCCGGCGGTCAGAAGGCCGCAAAGGAGCTGGCGGAGTATTGGCATGTTTATCACAGAAATCGTCCGGCTATGAAGGACGAGCTTCGGCAGGCTGGGTATCCTCAGAAATAAAGGAAAGCTGACAGGTTTTGGCCTGTCAGCTTTTGCTGATTGTGGGGTTGTCATTCATCCAGCAGGAAATCCACTGCCCCAACGATTTTGATGCCGTCCTGATCCTGGGGAAGGTCGCACTCCATGGCAATGACGATCTTCTCGTAGTTATCCGGGATCTTGCGAAGGGGGGACAGCTCCCGTTCTCTGGTTTCGGGGGCGTTCATGGATTCGGTGACCTGGATGTACTTCTTCTCATCGGTTTTGGTGGCGATGAAGTCCACTTCCTTGTTGTCCAGCTTGCCGATGGACACATCGTAACCTCTGCGGAGCAGCTCGAAGTAGATGATGTTCTCCAGAATGTGGCCGCTGTCGCCGTCCCGGTAGCCCAGCAGGTAATTGCGCAGGCCGATGTCCACGATGTAGTATTTGCCGAGGGTTTTGAGATATTCCCTGCCCTTGATATCGAACCGCTTGATCTCGTAGAAGATGAAGGATTCCGTCAGGGCTTGGATGTAAGCCTGGATGGTCTGGGTGGCGGGCTTGGCCTTGCGGCTGCCGTTCTCCAGAAGTCCCTCGCTGACCAGGGTGTTGCCGATGGAGGTGGCAGAGACGGAATTGCCGATGTTATCCGCAAGGAACATCATCAGTTTTCGCAGCAGCAGGGAATCGGTGATGGTTCGCTGGCCTTTGCGTTTTTCACGCTCCAGAATATCCCGGACCACAACAGCGGAATACACACCGTCCAGGGCGGCAGTTACCTTATCCGTCTCCAGGCCCACATCAGCCAGCATGGGCATGCCGCCAAAGCGGGCGTAGGCCTGATACAGCTCCTTCGGATCGTAGCTTTCGCCTTCTGCATCCAGGACCCGCTTGCGCAGCTGCCCGGTGGGAGATTTTCGCTCGGTGACGGTATAGCCGTGGAAGTCCAGAAACTCCCGGAAGGACAGGGGCAGCACCTTGATCTCCACATATCGTCCGGAGAGGTAGGTGGACAGTTCCGAGGAGAGCAGGTGAGCATTGGAGCCGGTGACATAGATGTCGCAGTCCAGATCCACCCGGAAGGAATTGACTGCATTCTCCCAGCCACTGATCCGCTGCACCTCGTCAAAGAACAGGTACATCCTCTTGCCGGGGACGGCCCGTTCCGTGACATATGCGTAGAATTCCTTTGCGGTCATGTCGGAAAAACGCATGGATTCAAAATTGATCTCGATGATCTGGTCTTCCCCAACACCGCCGGTGCGCAGCTCATTGACCATCAGCTTCATCAGGCTGGATTTTCCGCAACGGCGGATGCCAGTGATGACCTTGATCATTTCCGTGTCCCGGAACGCCTTGAGCTGTTCCAGATAGATCGTTCGGTCTCGAAGGTTTGCGTGAAGCATATACGATCCCACCTTTCTCAATGAAGTATAGCATAAACTTTTGGTATCGTCAAGTTTATTACATGAATGTTATAAA
>JAFZGL010000062.1 GCA_017555395.1 Oscillospiraceae bacterium
ACGGGGATGTTGTAGATGATGAACTCGGTGTTGGGAGCGGCAGCGCTCATGTCATTCCAGTACTTGGCAATGGCATGGGGAGGCAGCTTGAAGTAGATGGGAGGAATGGAAGCGATGGCATCGACACCCAGGCTTTCTGCGTGAGCAGCCAGCTCGCAGGACTCAGCGGTGTTGTTGCAGGCGATGTGGGCGATGATGGTGATCTTGCCCTTGGCCACTTCCATGACAGCTTCCAGAACAGCCTTGCGCTCGTCCTTGGTCTGGTAGATGCACTCGCCGGAGGAACCACCGACGTACAGACCGTTGACGCCCTGGTCGATGAACCACTGGGTCAGAGCCTTGGTGCGCTCGATGGAGACGGCGCCGTTATCGTCATAGCAGGCATACAGAGCAGGGATGATGCCTTCGTACTTTTTGATATTCTTCATATTAAATCTCCTAATTATGGATGTGGATTAACCCTTGACGGCACCCATGGTGATGCCCTTGGTGAAGTACTTCTGGAAGATCAGGAACACGATGATGATGGGCACGGAAGCCAGTGCGGCGCCGGCCATCAGCAGACCGTAGTCAGTGGAGGATTCGCCCTGCATGGTGGCGATACCCAGAGAGATGGTCAGGTTCTTGTTGGCAGTCAGCATAATCAGCTGCATGAAATAGTCATTCCAGGAGTTGATGAAGGTGAAGATGGCGCAGGCGCCGACACCGGGCTTGATCATGGGGAACATGACATCGGTGAAGGTTCTCCACTCGGAGGCACCGTCAATACGGCAGGCCTCCACCATTTCGGTGGGGATGCCCTCTGCAAACTGCTTCAGCAGGAACACGCCGAAGGGCCAGCCCACGATGGGGAAAATAACTGCCCAGATGGTATCATACAGGTTCAGGGCAGACATTTCACGCAGCAGAGGGATCAGGATAACCTGCTTGGGCAGAGCCATTGCGCAGACAACCAGAGAGAAGATAATGGCCTTGCCGAAGAAACGCTTCTTGGCCAGAACATAGCCGGCCATGGCAGCGGTCAGACAGGTGATCAGCATGGAAGCCACGGACATGAACACGGTGTTGATCAGCCAGCGGATCGCAGCGGGAACAGTGGGGCCGGTGATGACCATGGTCTTGCCCAGCCGGATCAGATACTTGCCGAACTTGATCTGCAGTGCAGGGATGGTGATGTCAAACAGAGGCGCGGAACGCTTGGACATCAGGCGCTGGAAGTTACCCAGGTCCCACTCAGAAGGAATCCAGACAGGGGTAGTGGAATTGATTTCCTTACCGGTCTTGAAAGCACCGGTAATGATCCAGTACAGGGGGAAAGCGAACAGGAAAGCGACGAAGGCAACAGCAAAGACAGAGAAATATTTATAGAACTTTTCTCTTGCGTTATTTTGATCCAGACGATTCATATACGCATGCCTCCTTTACTTTTCCTCGCCCAGCTTGAACTGGACGGCAGACAGAATGGCGATGATGATGGCCAGGATAACACCCATTGCATTGCCGTAGCCGTACTTGTACAGCTTGAAGGCATTGTAGTAGATGTAGTACATGATGGTCATGGTGGAGTTGTTGGGACCACCCAGAGTCAGCAGCTGGATCAGTGCGAAGCACTGGAAGGAGTTGATGGTGGTGATGACCAGGATGTACAGGGTGGTGGGCATCATCTGGGGCCACTTGATCTTCCAGAATGCCTGCATGGGAGTGGCGCCGTCCACTTCGGCAGCTTCCACCAGGGACTTGTCGACGTTGTCCAGAGCGGAAACATACAGAACGATGGGCTGGCCAACAGAGGTGGTCAGCAGGATCAGAATGATACAGCCCAGGGCGTACTTGGCATCGCCCAGCCAGTTGATGTTCTTTTCCAGCAGACCCATTTCGGTGCCCAGATAGTTAATGACGCCGTAATAGTTGTTGTACATCCACTTCCAGACCATGGTAACGGCGACGGAACCGGTAACAACAGGCAGGTAGAAGACGCAGCGGAACAGAGAAGTGGCAGCCACGGGCATCTTGCTGATGACGGAAGCCACCCACAGGGAGAATGCACAGGTAACAGGAACGGAAACAAAGACGATGATCAGTGTATTCTTCAGTGCAGTCCAGAAAATGGGGTCATTTGCCAGGGTAACATAGTTCTGGAAGCCGACGAAAATATCGTCACGTCCCATGGTTGCGTCAAAGAAAGAGGTATAGACGCACATGAACATGGGATAGATGACGAACATGACAAAGAACACCAGGAAGGGTGCCAGGAACAGGTAGGACGTGATGGTCTCACGGATCATCAGCGCCCGGGACTTGTTGGTGATGGTGACAGGTTTGTTTGCCAAGGATATCCTCCTTTCAGATCTTTCCGTGAAGAAAAGTGAATAAATCTTGCGTCCCCCGGTGGGGGCGGAACAACATGTCCGCCGTGCGGACACATTACCTATTCACTTTTCTTCCAATTCTTTCCAGTTTAGATAAATGCCCCTCCCCTCGGAAGGGAAGGGGCATTGTTTAGATCCGGTTGTCAGTAGTTCCTGAGGAATTACTTGCCGTTGGCCTGGTTGACGTAGGTTTCAACAGCTGCGGAGATGGCGTCGACGGAACCGTCGGAAGCGCCAACCTGCTGCAGCATGTTCCACCATGCGGTACGAGCCTCAGCCCAGCCGGTGGTGACCTGGTAGTAGTCGCCCAGCAGAGGCATCAGGACATTGTACTCAGCCATGATAGCGTTGTCAGCCCAGATGGTGGACAGATCTGCACCCTCAGCGGTCTCACGGACTGCGAAGTAGTTAGCAGCCTTGACAGCGTCAGCGGTAGCAGCGGAGTCAGCGAAGTACTTGATGAAGGTCTTAGCAGCTTCGATACGGGCAGCGTCGCCGTTGTCGAAGATACCGAAGCCCCAGATACCGCCCTGCAGCTTGGGGGTGGAATCAGAGGGGAATGCCATGAACATGATGTCATCGCCGTTCAGGGTCTTCTCTGCGCCGGTGTTGGCGGAGTTGGGGTTCAGCTGCTGAGCAATGTTCCAGCAGAAAGCAACGTTCAGAGTGCCGTTGTAGAACAGAGCGATTTCGTCACCGCCGGCAATACCGGGGTCGTAAGCGATAGCGGGGTTGTCGTACAGAGCCTTCAGAGCAGCGATGTTCTCTTCGGAGCCCCAGGTGTACTCAGTGTGCTCGGGGTTGGTGAAGGTGCCGCCCTTCAGGTTGTTAACCAGAGCGCGGGTACCCTGGTCGCCACCCTGACCGACGCAGTAGACAGCGCCGAC
>JAFZGL010000063.1 GCA_017555395.1 Oscillospiraceae bacterium
GAGGAATACAGCCGCAGAAGATAACTTTCTCCGCCACTGAAGGCAGATCTGGACAGGCCTTCCGCATGTACCGGCCGACGTATCCGATCCTGCCACCGATATACCTGTGGCTTTTGCATAATAGGCTCTTCAAACACGTTTTGAGTGGACAGAAGATTCTCAGCATGAAAATCATCCGGCGCTTCCCATGCGGTAGAGTATGCATAACCTTTCAGAACCTCCGGACGGTAATCCGGATCTTCCTTCAGGATCTTGCCCATCACCTTCTCAAAGGACAGTGACAACGCACGATGATCTTCATGGCTATCCCAGTCCACACAATAGATCAAATCCGGTTTGAATTCCAGAATCACGCTCTCAATATCATTCAGGAAATTCCTCAATGTATACAGCTGTCCATCCCTGTAGGCTTCATGTCCCTGAATTCCATAGGTTCTTTCATAACCAACAGCAGAGCGTATGGCCTTATCAGGTTCCGTATTGTACAGGTGCGGACCTTCCGGATCCCAGCGGTCTCCGTACCCCAGGAAGATCACATTTTGTTCCGGAATACCCACGGCACCCATGACATCCAGGGCCGCCCGAAGGCGGATATCTGCCAAATCATAAAAGTCTCCGTTTGTGGAAAAGACAACATAAACCTCACTGCCATACTTGACGTATTCCTCCATGACACCGCCAAGTACATTGATATCATCATCCTGATGAGGAACAAACAGCATGACGCGGTGACCTGCATACAGTTCTTTCTTTCCGTTGTCCACTGCATGATAGACTGCATCATCACTGGCCGTTTTCCAGCAAAGGAAACAGACCAGCACCGGTACGCAAAGCAGAAGCGTAATGGACGTTGCCAGGATCGCTCTTGTTTTTTTGCGGATCCATGGCAAAGCAGCCAGGAGAAACAACGGCAGAACCACCAAGAGAAACTTTGTCGCAGACAACGTTAATCCATGAAATACCAGAAAGACATCCAGCAAAACAGCCAATCCACCGGCAAGTATTGCACTAAAAAACATCACATGCAGGCAACTGCCAATTCTGTACTTTTTCATTCATGGCTCCCTTCCGTCAAACTTTAACCATTTCCCTTCCAGCTTTCGATACCGACGTTTACTTCTCCCTTATCAAAGATAAAGTTGTAGTAACCTGCATTGAGAATATCGGAAGAAATGGTGAACCGGGTATTGATCATCCGGTGCATATTTTCAATATATCCTGCGGGAATCTGGCTTTCCTCTACCTGATAGCGGATCTCACCGGTGTTGGCATTGAACCAGACCTTATCCGTCAGGAAGGATTTGTCAATAAGCACCGCAGCATGGGTTCCGTCAGAGAACACATCGGTACCGGCCAGCATCCGGGAATCATATTCAAAGCCCCAGAGATTCAGGATCGTGGGCAGGATATCCACATTGCAGCAGTATTCATCCACCACAATATTTTCCTCCATACCGCCCACCCAGAAGATCAGAGTGGATTTAAACTTGGAGAAGCAGTCAACCTCACCGCCCACCAGTTCTGCATACTCTTCATCTTCCAGGCCATAGGGGAAGTGGTCACCGGCCAGAACAATAGCAGTTTTGTCCGCCACACCGGCTTCTTCCAGGCGCTGCATCAGATATGCCATGGCATATTCCAGTTCCAGATTGCAGCTGATATAGGAGCGGGTCTTGCGGCTGTAGGGCAGGCCGTAAGCCTCCTCCCAGTTCTTGCGGACCAGAGCATTGCTGGTATCGTACTTGTAATGACCGGAGAAGGTCATATAGTAGGCATGGAACTGATCCATGCCGATATAGTCATCGATGGACTGCTCCATCATTTCCAGATCGGAAGAAGGCCAGGAATTGCTGAACTTCATGCCATCACGGGCAAACTTCATGGAATAGCCCATGTTGGGATGGGATTCCTCACGGCCATAGTAGGCACCGATATAGTTGTGATAGCCGTAGGCCTGAATGCCCCGCTGCTCCATAAACAGATTGCCCAGGGTATAAGGCAGGTAGCTGTCCTTGGAATTATAGAGGCTGGAAGTACCCTTGTCACGGCTGGTATCCGGCCACAGACCCTGAACCATGGCATATTCGCCGTCCGTGGTGGTGTTGGGGAATGCATTGTAGTAATTGTTGAATACAATACCCTCATTGGCCAGGCGATACAGTGTCGGAGTCACTTCCGGATCGATCACACCGGTGGCAAAGCTTTCCGCGCACAGAACAATCAGGTTATAATCCGACAACATGCCGGTGTATTCATTCTTGTTGGTTCCGGTGAGCTTTGCGCAGTAGTTGTTGATGTTCTGAATCATCTCGTTTTCCGTCTTTGCATTCAGCGCATCAAAGTCCAGTTCCAGCACATTATACTCCACTTTGACCTGCTCCTCGGAAGCATTCTCCTGCACCGGCATGGTCTCCACGAAGTACCCCTCATCTTCTTCCACCTGACCGCCGAAGCTGCCGATCAGTTCCAGGCGGAACATGGTCAGCACACCAAAGCGCTCCGCTGTCTGATTGGTGGCAATGGTTTCACTGTAGAAATAATAGTAATCGGTAAACATCCCTGTACCGCCGCTGTGCAGGCAGAAAAGAACCGCCGCATGGAAGATCACCGCCGCCGGGATCAGGAGTAGCTGTCCTCTGCCAAAGGTTGCCCGGAACATACTGCCGCAGAATTTACGCAGCAGAAGCAGCACTGCCAGAGGCACCAGCAAGCCGGCAATATAGGGCAGTTTCTCCCACATGGTAGCCAGGGTTTCCCGCCAGAAGGAAGTCAGCGCCGCGCCGCCCATACCCATCTGCACCGCAGAATACATGGTTCCGAAAATGAACTCATAAACCATCTGGCTTCCGTACAGAAAAATCAGGCCAACGGTTCCAACCACAGATGCGCCAAACCGCAGCTTACGGGGAATCAGAGAAAACACCAGCGCCAACAGACAGGCGATCGCCGCTGTCAGACCAGCCGCATACAGAAAACGTGCGCTGAATCCGTCATAAACCGTAAAGTGAACGGCACTTTCTAGATAAAACAGGGCAAAAAACCAATACAGGAAGAGCTTCAGGCCAGGAAAACGTACCTGTTTTTCAATCTCCTGCCCTTCTGCGTTATGTTTCGTAAGCAAAGGACATGCACCTCCAGAATGCAGTGTAATTCATAATCCATAACTTTTGAATCATAACATACCCCCCTGAAAATGTCATCCTTTTTTTACAGGAATTCAAAAAAATTATCTGGTATTGCCTCAAAACAGACATTTAAAAAGCTCCCGGCTGCACACCGGGAGCTTTTCATTTTTTCACTTACAGCGCAGAGTATCCAAAGCTGTTGACCAGCGCATCGATGCGGCGGCCAGCCTTGCAGTAGGGGCACTCACGGTAGTCATAGCTCTCATAGTCGGGAATATCCGCAATGGAGTAGACGGAGTGAACGGGGTAACCGCCGACAGCATTCACAGCACGATAAATTGCAGCAACGCCGGTAACCTGACCGCCGTAATAGCCGATAGCCTCAATAGCCTTCTTTGCAGTATAGCCGGTGGTGCAGGACGCCATCAGCACCAGGATATGCTTGCCGCGGATCATGGGCTGAATATTGTCACGGAAAATAATCTGAGAATTGGAGTTATACTCAGGTTCAGCAATATAGATGGTCTTATGCTCATTGATGGTACGGTAACCGCTCTTGGTCAGTTCTTCTGCAATGCAGGTACCCAGAACATTGGTACCGTCCAGGCAAAGGATGGTATCCACAGGAACGTTGTTGTCCATGCTGGAAACCAGCTCATAGGCGCTGTCCTTGGCTTCACTCAGGCGAGCCTTATGGAAGGTCAGATCAATGTAGTAATTGATATGGGAGTGATTGGTTGCAAAGTGTCCGCGGGCAATACGCAGAGGAACTTTACCGTGGCGAATGGGCAGGTGGGTCAATTCGATCATATCGGGTACCTCCATATATGTAATAGACATCAAAAAGAAAATGCATTTCCCAAGATCCGGCAAAGGCGTTCTGACCGGACACCTGAAAAACGCTTTTTTTCATTATATCCCCGCAGAAATAAAAAGGCAAGCAGAAATGAAAGTTCTGCCTGCCAAAAATTACCTCCTGAACTTGTTGAAGTTGCGCAAACGGAGCTCTTTTTCCTGTTTATGAAACTGATGACCGATAATCTTGCAAATCTTGCCGGTGCGAACCATCCAGTGCACCTTTCCGAAACTGGCCCACATCACATCGTCCGTCTCACCGGGCAGCAGGACAATGTCCTTAAGCTTCACCTGACGTTTCAGACAGTAAAAATCATAAAAGGTATTCCTGTCCCGCTCTGTCCCCAGCAGTTCAAACTCTTCTTCAGCCGCCCGGATTCCGGTCTCCTCAAACAGTTCCCGAACAATCGCCTGCCGGCTGGTCTCCCCTGCCTGAGCTGCTCCACCGGAATTTTCCCAGGTTCCCGCAAAACTTTTTCCCTCTGCGCGGCGGGTCAGCAGCAGATGCCCCCGGCCGTCATAGACCCAGACGCAAACCACGAGACCGAATTCACCGGGATTCCAGCGGGTTCCACGCTGATGAATCCTGCCGGTCCGCTGCCGGTTTTCATCGTAAATATCGTTGAATTCCATCTGCTGCCCTCCTTATATCAGTTTCTTTGTTTACTTTAGCACACGCCGGCAAAAATGGCAATAAAAAATACCAATCTTTTCCAGAGTCATATACACTGTACCACGCAAAAAGGAGCGCACCGAAATGCGCTCCTTTTACAATTAATAGCCAAAGGGATTGAAGATATCAGCCGCATCCAGGAAAATGACAACGAAGGTGATCACCAGCAGCACAAGGCATACCACAATGATCGTATCCAGCTGTTTCAGATTCAGCGGAAGCTTTTCATACCAGCTTTCCTTCTGGACCTGCCACATGGGTTTGATCTTCACATCTTCCTGAGTCTGGACTTCCTCATCAAGGATCTTTTCGTCTTCCATTACTTCTTGGCGACGTACTTACGGATGTCCATGGCAACGGCGGTGATAACGACGAGACCCTGAACAATGTAGTTGTAGTTGGGGTCAACGCCCATGAACTGCATAATGATCTTCAGCAGTTCGAAGACCAGAACGCCGACCAGGATGCCGCCAACGGTACCGATACCGCCGGTGGTGGAAACGCCGCCGATGGTACAGCCGGCGATGGCTTCCAGCTCATAGGAAACACCCATGGATGCGGATGCGCCGCCGGACTTACCGGTCATCAGGAAGCCTGCGAAGGCATACATCATACCGGCAATCATGTAGATGGTGGTCAGGCTGCGGCGGACATTGACGCCGGAAACTTCAGCAGCGTTCTCGTTGCCGCCGATGGCATACATGTACTTGCCGTGAGTGGTCTTGTTGTAGATGAACCAGAACAGCAGGCCAAACAGCAGAGCGAACAGGATGTAGCCGGAGAAGCCCTTGAATTCACCGAAGGCCAGGATCTTCCAGTTGAAGAAATCCTTGAAGGGCTGGCTGAAGCCGCCAATGGGCTGTGCGTTGGTGTAGATCAGGTTGAAGCCGTAAACGATGGTCTGAATACCCAGGGTTGCGATGAAGGGGGGAACCTTCAGGTAGGAGATGATGGTGCCGGTGACGGTACCGATGACAGCGCCGATGGCAATAACGATCAGCAGAACAACCCACATGTTCATTTCGGGCATCCAGCTGAACAGACGGGAAGCATAGTCAGCACGCTGGACCATGACACCGGTCAGGGTTGCAGCCAGAGCAGCCTGACGGCCGGCGGACAGGTCGGTACCCTTGGTGATCAGACAGCCGGAGACACCCAGCGCGATCAGGAAGCGGATGGTGGTATTGCCCATCAGGACGTTGAAGTTATTCAGAGAGAAGAAGTTCTTGATGGTACAGCCAACGACCAGGCTGACCAGAACCATCATGACAACGATGGGGTTGCCCTTGATGTATGCCCAAATTCTCTGGGGAATGCTCATCTTGGTTTTCATAGTTTTCTGTTCCTCCTTGCTTAGACTGCCTCAAACTGGGTAGCCAGTTCCATAATGTTTTCCTGGTTTGCATCCTTGCCGTCAATGAAGCCGGTAACGCGGCCGTCACACATGACCATGATGCGGTCGGACATGCCGATCAGCTCAGCCATTTCGGAAGAGATCATGATGATGCTCTTACCGGAACGGGCCAGCTCTTCGATAATGCAGTAGATTTCGTACTTTGCACCGACGTCGATACCACGGGTAGGCTCGTCCAGAATCAGGACATCAGGATTATTGGCCAGCCAGCGGCCGATCAGAACCTTCTGCTGGTTACCGCCGGACAGGCTCTTGATCTGGGTCTTGGAAGAAGGTGTCTTGGTATTCATCTTCTTGATGTTATCCTGCACCAGTTCCTCAATCTTCTTGTTGTTGAGGATGAAGCCATAGTCCAGATACTGTTTCAGGGAAGCAATGGAGATGTTGTCCGCAATGGACAGAACACCCATGATGCCGGTGGCACGGCGGTCCTCGGTCAGCATGGCGATACCCTGATCAATGGCATCCTTGGGCCGCTTGATGGTCAGCTCCTTGCCCTGGTACCTGATGGTACCGGTGGTGTGGGAACGGATGCCGAAGAGGCCTTCCATCAGCTCGGTACGCTGGGCACCCACCAGACCGGCAACACCCAGGATCTCGCCCTTACGGACATTGAAATTGACGTTACGGAAGGAGCGGGGGTTGATGGAGGTAAAATTCTCAACCTCAAACACAACCTCACCGGGAACATTGTGACGCTCGGGGAACAGATTGGTCAGTTCACGGCCGACCATCTTGGAGATGATAAAATCGGTGGTCAGACCTGCGCAGTCCCAGGTACCGATGTACTGACCGTCACGCATGATGGTAACTTCATCAGAAATACGCAGAATTTCGTCCATCTTGTGGGAGATGTAGACGATGGCAACACCTTCTGCCTTCAGATCCTCGATGATGCGGAACAGGGCCTCGACTTCGTTGGAAGTCAGGGAGGAAGTGGGCTCGTCCAGAATCAGAACCTTACAGTTTGCGGAAACAGCCTTTGCAATTTCCACAGACTGCATCTGGGAAACGCTCAGTTCACCCAGCATCTGTCTGGGGTCAAAATCCATGCGAACCTTCTTCAGCAGAGCCTCGGTGTCGGTGTACATCTTCTCGTGGTCAACCACAGGAATGATGCCCAGGAACTTCTTCATGGGATAACGACCCAGGAAGATATTTTCACCAATGGTACGTGCAGGAATGGGCTGCAGTTCCTGGTGAACCATGGCGATACCCATTTTCAGTGCTTCCAGAGGATCCTTGATGCTGACCTTCTGGCCTTCGTAGATAACTTCACCTTCGTCCATCGAATAGATGCCGAACATGCACTTCATGAGCGTGGATTTGCCGGCGCCGTTTTCACCCATCAGGGCGTGGACCTTACCGGGACGCAGACACAGCTGGGCATGATCCAGAGCCTTAACGCCGGGGAAGGATTTGCAGACACCGCGCATTTCCAAACGGTATTCGTTCATAAAGCAGACCTCCAATCTCCTAATTCTCTTATAAGACCGTTCTTAGTCTCAGCGCAAAACAAAATCCGGTCTGTTTTCCGCTCAGACAAAGAACCAAGTTTATCCTCAAAGGGGTGGACCGTTTCCGGCCCACCCACAATGTGCGAATCAAGGGATCAATTAGTTAGCAGCAACGTAAGCAGCGTCGACCATGACGTAGTCAACCCAGTAGTAGTTCTGCAGTTCTTCGCCGTTCAGAGCTGCGACAGCAGCGTCAACAGCAGCGTGAGACTGACCGATGTGGTCGTTCAGAACGGTACCGGTCATAGCGCCGTTCTTGATCAGCTCGATAGCTTCGGGGATAGCGTCAACACCGACCAGGTAGATGTCTTCGCCGACAACGCGGCCAGCAGCCTCGATGGAAGCAGCAGCGCCCAGAGCCATACCGTCGTTGTTGCAGAAGACAACTTCGATCTCGTCACCGAACTGTGCCAGAGCAGCAGCGGTGATTTCCTGACCCTTGGTCTGGTCCCAGTTACCAACGTTCTCAACCAGGCACTCAACAGCGACGCCAGCGTCGGTCATAGCCTGGATGGACTTCTCGGTACGGTACTGTGCATCGGGGTTCTCGGGGTCACCGATGACCATGATGTACTTAACAACGCCGTCACCGTTCAGGTCGCCCTTGTTGTCCAGAGCCAGGATCAGGTTGCCCTGCATGGTGCCGGACTGACGAGCGTCAGCGCCAACGTAGCAGACGGTGGGGTTGTTGATGATGCCGGGGTAGGACTCATCACCGTTGTCGCCCAGGGGCTCACGGTTGATCAGGATGCAGGGGATGCCGGCAGCGACGACCTTGTCGATCAGAACTTCGGCAGAGGAAGTCTGAACCAGGTTCAGGATGATAACGTCCATACCCTGGGTGATGAAGGTGTCGATCTGGTTGGTCTGCTCAGCCATGTCGTTCTTGGAGTCGACCATGGTGACATTGTACTTGACAGTGTCGGTCTCCAGGGTCTTGAAGTATGCTTCGATCTCCTGACGGTACAGGGTCATGAAGTTGTCGTTGTACTGGTAGATAGCAACACCGACATCGTAGGTGGTGACTTCAGCAGCGGGTGCCTCGGGGGCAGCAGCGGGAGCGTCAGCCTTGGGAGCCTCAGTTGCAGCGGGTTCGGAAGCGCCACAGGCAACCAGAGCCAGAGCCATTGCCAGAACCAGCAGCAGGGAAATCAGCTTTTTCATTAGTTTTCCTCCTAAATAATATATATGCTAAATCCGGAATCCCGGGAATAGCCGGTATAAACCACACCCTTGCAGGACAAATTCAAAAGGCAGGTTTTCTCAATGTGCCGAAATCGTTTTCGGCATATTCGGGCTTATTTTATCGCAAAATCTCAGGATTGTAAATAGATGTATTCAAACTTTTTTAATAAATTATGGCCAAAGACCACATTTTGTTCATTTTGCTCGTTTTTATATCTTCTGTTTTGTTTAATATGTCAACCGTTTTTTCACATTCTATCAGCATTTCCAAACAACAAAGTCAGGCTTACAGATATCTTTTTTATCAAAGCAGCTACTGCATTCGAATCTGCCGAAACGATTCCGCCGAAAGTTAAAGCGCTGTATCCAGCAGCGTTAAATTAAGATCGATTATCAAAAGTATACAGTTGCACCATATGGCATACTAACCGCTAACGAATAACGAAAAAGGCTGCCGCGTTTTCGCGGCAGCCTTACACATCAGATTACAAACTGCTCCATGTAGCGCTTGGAGATCCGGATGCTGTCCAGAATCTTTTCCTTGCAGCTTTCAAAAGCCTTGTCCTCCACCTCGATGCATGCGCAGCCATCGAAGCCGATATCAGTCAGAGCGGAAACATACTTGCCCCAGTTCACATCGCCGTAACCGGGCAGCTTGGGAGACATGTAGTCCAGGGGGTAAGCCATGATACCGTAGTCATTGAGCTTGTCCTCAAAGATCTTGATGTCTTTGAAGTGAACATGGAAGATCTTGTCCTTGAACTCATACAGCGGCTTGATGTAATCGATTCTCTGCCAGATGAAGTGGCTGGGATCGTAGTTCAGGCCGAAGTAGGGAGAATCCGCAATGGCGAACAGCTTGCGCCAGATAGCGGGGGTGGTCATCAGGTTCTGACCGCCGGGCCACTGGTCGCGGCCGAACAGCATGGGGCAGTTCTCAATACCGATCTTCACATTCCGCTCTGCAGCGAATGCAATGATATCGGGCCAGATCTCGCGGAACAGTTCGATGTTCTCTTCCACAGTCTTGGTCTGATCACGGCCCACAAAGGTGGTGACCATATTGACACCCAGCTTGGCGGAAGCGGCAATGACAGTCTTCAGATGGGCAATATTGGCGTTTCTCTTCTCCAGATCGCCGTCCATGGTGTTGGGGTAGAATGCCAGAGAGGAGATCTCCACATTCTTTGCAGCAAAGCTGCTGAGGACATACCTGGCGTATTCGTCATCCTCCAGAACCCGGGCCACATCGATGTGGCTGACGCCGGCATAGCGGCGCTCTGCCTTACCCTGGGGCCAGCAAGCAACCTCAACGCAATCAAAGCCCATGCCGGAAACCACATCCAGCATTTCTTCCATGGTCCAGCCGTCCAGAATTGCAGATACGAGACCGAATTTCATAGTATTTCCTCCTTACTTGACTTCAATCACACAGCCCTTTGCAGAGGACTCGATGCTGGCGAACACAGCCTTCATAGCATGCAGAACATTCTCGCCGGAAATTTCAGGCTCCTTCTTCTCCACCAGGCAGTCCACAAACAGATCGATGATACCGGAAGCGGTCTGGTTGTCATTGGTCTGGATCTGGTCGATCTGATAGTCGATGCGGGTGCCGTCCGCATTGATCTGCTGGACAGAGTACTTGGGATCGTCATACAGCCGCAGCTCACCCTTGGTGCCGTAGATCACAGTGGTGTTGTCCTCGGCAGCGTAATAAGTCCAGCTGGCGGTCATGGTGCCGATGATACCGTTTTCCATCTGATAAATGCAGATAGCATTGTCATCCACACCAATCAGATTACCGGTGGCATCCTTCTTGTCCAGGGTGCTGAGGACCGCCTGGGTCTTCACGATCTTGCTGCCCAGCACATACTGGATCATGTCGGTCTTGTGAATACCCAGGTCTGCCATAGCGCCCATGGCTGCCTTGGTCTTGTCAAAGAACCAAACATTGCTGCCGGGATCGATGGACCAGGTCTCGGAGCCGCCGTGACCGAAGATGGTTCGGAAGGTCAGAACCTTGCCGATGGCGCCCTGCTCAATCAGTTCCTTGGCTTTGGCGTGAGCCTTTGCCAGACGCTGGTTCTGACCGATCATCAGATACTTGCCGGATTCCCGGGCTGCGGCCACCATAGCCTCACACTCTTCCAGAGTGACTGCCATGGGCTTCTCGCACAGGACATGCTTGCCGGCCTTCAGGGCAGCGACGGTGATCTCGGCATGGACATGGTTGGCAGCGCAGACGCTGACAGCCTCGATGGCGGGATCAGCCAGCAGTTCCTCGTAGGATGCATAGGCCTTGCCGTTATACTTTTCGGCCAGTTCCTCTGCTCTTGCCAGATTGATGTCATAGAAGCCGTAAACCTCGGTATGGGGGTTGGCTGCATATTCAGGAATATGACGAACCTGGGCGATCTTGCCGCAGCCAATGATACCTACTTTGATGCTCATAGATTGTCCTCCTTTTATCCGTTGACCTTTGCCTGCTTGCGCATGGAACGGAACTTTTCCTTGATAACGGGTCCTGCGGTCTGAACCAGGATCACGCAGATCAGAACCAGACCCTGGAAGGTATTCTGGATGTCGGGGCTCAGGGCGGGGATGGAAACGATGATGAAGTTGATGGTGGTGTAGGACAGGGCGCCAAAGAAGACACCCAGGATCTTGCCGCGGCCGCCGGCCATGTTGACACCGCCCAGAACAACGGCTGCGATGGCGTACATTTCATAGGATGTACCGGAGGAAGCGGGAGTCACGTTGCCGATCTTACAGGCCTGGATAAAGCTTGCCACACCGACCAGCAGACCGGTGACGGAGAACACGGAAACCTTGACAGCTTCCACGTTGAGAGAAGATCTTTGCCACAGCGCCGTCGTAGAGCACCACGCATCGGTCGGAAACCTTTTTGATCTCCGGAATTTCCAGGGTATTGATGATGACTGTCTTACCCTCCTGGGCGAACTGCAGGATCAGCTGATAGATTTCAGCCTTGGCGCCCACGTCCACGCCCTGGGTCGGGTTGTCAAAAATCAGAATGTCCGCATCGGTATTCAGCCAACGGGCCAGGAAGACCTTCTGCTGGTTGCCGCCGCTGGGGGAGTTGATGGGATCATGCTCGGAGTCAGACTTAATCCGCAGCATCTGCTTCAGATTTGCAAACTTCTTCTGCTCTTCCTTCTGATGGATCACAGGCTTCCAGAAGGAGAGTGTATGCTCCGCGATCTGGCAATTCTCCAGAATGGTCATATCCGGGATCACAGAATTTTCCTTTCGGTTGGAAGGAAGCATTCAGGAAAATATTTTCGTATACCGTCAGGTCATTGATGACACTCAGTTCCTGATGGACAAAGGCAATGCCGGCATCCTCCATCTGACGGATGGTGGGCTGGGCATATGTTTTTCCGTCGAATTCAATATCTCCCTTATCCATGGAGATAACACCGGTCAGAACGTTCATCAGCGTAGACTTGCCGGCACCGTTCTCACCCAGCAGATCAGCCTTGGTGGCGGCATCCAGAGCGTTGCCTTCCAGCAGACGCAGCACGCCGAAGGTCATTTCGTCGTCCTGAGAGAAGACGAACAGCTTGCCGTTGTTGGCCTTTGCAGCAGCGGTGATGTCAGCCAGCTTCTGCTCCAGGTAGTCGTATGCGCCGTCAGCGGACCAGTTGCAGACGACCTTGTAGTCAGCGCACAGAGCGTTAATCTCGTCCTGGGTCCAGACCTTGTCGGTCTTGTAAGAGGTCTTGGTGTGCTCGTCGTAGTACTCGATCTCGCCCTTCAGGAACTGCTCGAAGCCTTCCTGACGACGGGAGCAAACGGTACCGTTGTCACCGATCAGGGTGATCATGGTGTCGCCGGGCAGCATGCCCTTCTGCTGCAGCCAGTAAGCGATACCGGCGCCGCACTGCCAGTTGTCACCGGATGCGTTCAGGATAGCATACTTGTCGGGACCTTCGATGATACGGTCGAAGGAGATGAAGGGGATCTTCTGTGCGATCAGGGCTTCCTGACCAGCCTTAGCGGAATCTTCCAGAGCGAAGAAAACGACACCGGCTGCGTCGCCGTTGGCGATGATGGTCTGAACCAGGTCGACCTGCTCTTCACCGCTGGATGCAGGCATGTAAACAGCCTTGTACTTGCCAGCAGCGTTGATCTCTTCGACCTTCTTTTCTGCGTAGGCACCAGCCTGAGCAGTCCAGCCGTGGTCAGGGGTGGGGCCGGTAACATAGATGGTCTTACCGCCGGCGGGAGCAGCAGCTTCTTCAGCGCCGCAGCCTGCGAAGATAGCCAGCACCATAACCAGCACCAGAGCAATACTTAATACCTTTTTCATTTGTGCACCTCCGAAAAAATTTCGTGATAAAGCAAATGGCCTTTACTTTACATTATTTTACTTTTTCTTTATCTCTATGTTAACTCATTTCCAGTCTCTGTGAACATATTCTACAATTTCAATAACATCATTTAACATAATTTGTGCAAAACATTTCAAAAACAATCGTCCTCTATTTTACTTTTACTATATTTGTTTTACATTTTTACATTTTTACAGTATACTGTAAAAAACAGTCCGGAGGCGCATCGAATGAAAGACAAACCCACACTGACTCAGATTGCAGACAAGGCCGGTGTATCCATCGCAACAGTATCACGAATCCTCAATGAAACCGGCCGCGTCTCACCTTCCACCCGTCAGAAAGTTCTCCAAGCCATTCGGGAACTGGAATATGACACTGCCCTGACAAAGACAACGCCTGCATACGGCGCAATCCTTGTTCTGGTTCCTGATTTTGTGAATCCCTTTTATGCCAACATCATTGACGGCATCCAGCAGACTGCGCGGGATAATCATTTCGAAGCATTTCTGGTGCAGACAAAAGACACCTATCCCACCCCGAACCACTATCTGAATCTGTTAAAAAGAGGACATTTCAGCGGGGCGCTATGGCTCAGCTCCACGCCCCCCGGTGAACTGCTCACAGTCATCGAGAATCAATGTCCCATCGTCATGTGCTGTGAATACCCGGAGGACCATTCCTGCTCCTACGTCAGCATTGATGATGTCACGGCCGCCTACCGGGCAGTAAACTACCTCATCTCTCTGGGCTGTAAAAAAATCGGCTTTGTCAACTGCAGTCAGAAATATAAATATGCCCGTCACCGCCGGGAGGGTTATCTGAAAGCCCTGGAACACAGCGGTCTCCGCTTCAATCCGGAATGGTATATCAGCATTCCTTCTATTGACTATACGCTGGCATACTCCGCTATTCTGCAGACCCTCAATGGCGATTCCCTTCCGGATGCTTTTTTCACTTGCTCCGATGTATTTGCCGCCGCCACCATCAATGCCGCACAGCATTTAGGCATCCGGGTTCCGGACGAGCTCTCCATCATTGGCTTTGATAACATTGAAGCCTCCCGGATGACATTCCCGTCCATCACCACCATTGCCCAGCCCAATTTCCAGATTGGCCAGCAGGCCTGTGCCATTTTGGTGGAAAAAATCAGAAATCCAAATCTCGCAAACCGTCAGATTCTTCTCAATACCGAGCTGATCATTCGGGATTCCACACGGTAACCAAAAGCCCTCTGATGCACAAATTCCTGCATCAGGGGGTTTGTTTGTTATCCGTTTCATCCAAACCACGTACAATCATATGCAGGCTCTTCCTCCGGTCTGTGAACTCGTAAGGGAAAACCAAAGGGAAACAAAAAAACCGCCTTTGAAAATTTGGCAGAATCCAAACTTCAAAAGCGGTGAATAGAAAAAGAAACCCCAGGATTCTGCTCCAAGGGGATGAGAGATTCGATAACATTTTTGCCTGCTTTTTATCAGACAAAAATCAAAGAATCCACCAGTTTTTGAACTGGCGGCAGCAGATGTCCACCGGACATCTGCAATTAGATGGGTTCGAATCCCAATCTTTGCCAACAAAAAAACCACACCAGAAGGTGTGGTTTTTTGTTGGCAGAGGATGAGGGATTCGAAC
>JAFZGL010000064.1 GCA_017555395.1 Oscillospiraceae bacterium
CAGATGGGCATTTTCGATCACAAAGGATGCCTTTTCGGCAGTGCTGTCCTGCTGGGCAATCAGATTACCCTCTGCATCCAGGATGCGATAGGTAACCACATCACCCTCACGAAGATCCATGATATAGGTCTGGATCTCCACATTGGCATTGTTGCCATCCATAACAGGGGTTACATATATGCCGGGGCAACCCAGATGTTCCAGTTCAAAATGAGTTTCCGGAACAGCCACGATGTCCACACTGCGGTACAGACCACCGTAGAAGGTAAAGTCTGCAGTCTGGGGATACACGGTTTCATTGGCAGCATTGTCCACCAGAATCACCAGACAGTTCTCGTTACGCAGTGTATTGGTAATTTCCACACGCCAGGTAGAGTAGCCACCGTCATGGTGGGCAAGCCGCTTGCCGTTCATATAGACATCGGCAGAAGAATTGGCACCGTGAATCTCCAGAAAATATTTCTGACCTTCGGGCAGGTCACTTTTGGAAAGATTCTTCGCATAACAGCAGGTTCCGCGGAAGTAATCATTGCCGCCATCCTGACCATCCTTAGCATTCCAGGTATGGGGCAGATTCACCATCTCACCATGATCGGGAACATGTGCCGGTGCTTCGGACATTCCCTTTACAAAGGACCAACCCTGGTCAATATTCAGTACAGTTCTCATCTTAATCTCCTTTATGAAAAGAGCGCCCGGTCAGGGGCGCTCTCGATGGCAGATTACTCGCCTCTTCTTGCTTTCAGAGTTGCGGTATTATCGTTGACCTTCTTCTTGCTCAGGGGATAGATCACCAGCAGGCAGACACCAACAGTCAGATACAGGATCATGGGAACCAGAGTGGCAATGTTGTAGATGCCGGTTTTGACAGCTTCCGCCTGACCGGACATGGAACCTTCCACATAACCGATCCAACCCAGGCTCCAACCGCCCAGAGCACTTGCAATAGCCTGACCAAGCTTTCTGGAGAAAGAGCAGACTGCATAAATGGTGCCGTCCTCACGCTTGCCGGTACGGACTTCCTGATCGTCGATGACGTCGCTGACAAATGCCCAGATGATCAGATTGAAGAGGCCAAAGCCCAGCAGACCCACGATGTTAATGACGGTGTACAGCCACATATTGGTGGTCTTCATCACAAACAGAGCACCGAACGCAATGGTACCCAGAACGGATGCAAAGATGCCCAGTTCCTTCTTGCCGAACTTACGGGCCAGAGGCACAGCACAGGGAGCCAGGATCAGCGCAGGCGCAAAACCAGCAGCGTTCATCACGGACAGACCCATGGTGTTACCGAAGTAATCCTTAAAGATGTAGTTGTTGATGGTCTGGTTCAGCATCTGGGCACCCAGGTAGCAGATAAAGACCAGTGCAATGCCGATCAGGGCACGGTTGCCGGCCAGAGCCTTCAGAGTATCAGCGAAGGAGACGCTCTTGGCTTCTTCAGAAACCTTCACACGCTCGGTACACATGAAATAGCAGGCAACATAGCAAACAACAGCCAAGACGGCAGTTGCCAGGGCCACAATGGGGAATGCGGAAGCGTTGGCGATCTTGGTGCCGTCAGCCAGTTCGGTGTACAGGAACATGGGAACCACAACGCCCACCAGGATCTGAGGAATCATGGAACCAACACCACGGAAGGTGGAAAGGCTTGCACGATGGTCAGGCTCATTACTCATGACAGATGCCATGGAGCCATAGGGAATGTTGATGCAGGTGTAGCAAATGCTGCCCCACAGCAGATAGGTAACGAACATGTAGACGATGCGCAGGGTCATGGGCAGATTGGTGGCAAAGGTCTGGTACATCAGGAAAGATGCCAGTGCCACAGGACCGCAGGCCCGGAGCAACCAGGGTTTGAACTTACCGTTCTTGGTAGCCTTGGTCTTGTCACAGATTCGGCCCATAGCAGTATCGGTGAAGGCATCCACGATACGTGCAATCAGGAACATGGTACCAACCAGGCCTGCATTGATGCCCAGGACATCGGTGTAAAAGACCTGAAGATAGAGGCTGGCGAAAATGAAGGTGAAGTCATTTGCCACATTGCCCAGCATGTAGCCAACTCTGTCCTTCCAGCCAAAGGGACGCAGAGTAATGGGAGTATTGCTCATGATTATCGCTCCTTTTCTGAATTATATTCTCTTTTATTCTAAACCCATTTTAAGGAAGTCGATAGAAAAAACTTTTGCTGTTATCGTAATTTTTTTGTTTAATTTGTTGAAAATAGCAAAAATTAGTCGTATAATAAATAAAAAGAGGAGGATTTATTATGGTTTATGAAGCACAACTGTCGTTTCTTCAGCAGCTATTGAAAGATATGCATATCTCCAGCTGCATTCTGGGCAATCCCGACACTAGAATTCCTCCTGAAATTGACCTTGGTCTGCGTGCAGACCTTTTTGATCTGGATAATTACGCTAGTTTTCTCCAAAATTCCATGGGCCAGGCACAGGACAATACACTCTACCGTTTTTATGACGAATATGATTGCAACTATATCTTCATGCGGTTACCTGATACACAGGACTGTTACTTTTTTATTGGACCTTATCTTTTGTCCATTCCTTCCAAAGAAAGCATTAGCCAGAAAATCTCCACAATCGTATTATCATCTGAACAGGCAGAGATCGGAAGAGCACACTTCTGAACTCCAGTCACGCCACATAAAC
>JAFZGL010000065.1 GCA_017555395.1 Oscillospiraceae bacterium
AGTCCATCCTGAATGCGGCCAATGCTGTCATTGCCCATAACCTGGGCAGAAAGGGTAAGCGGCTGTGGACATCCAACGGTGAGGGCGACCCCATCACGGTCTATGAATCCATGGACGAAAACGGAGAAGGCACCTATGTTGCCGGACAGATTCTGGCCAATAAATCCCGGAATATTCCGCTGAACCACCATGCCATTCTCTACAGAACCAATGCCCAGTCCCGGGCGCTGCAGCTTGCCCTTGCCAAAAACGGCATTGCCTACAAGGTCTTCGGCGGCATGAAATTCTTTGATCACGCGGAAGTCAAGGATATGATTTCCTATCTGCAGGTGATCAATAACCGCGCGGACGATCTGCGGCTCAAGCGGATCATCAACAATCCTCCCAGAGGTCTGGGCGCCAAGACCATTGAAACCGTGGAGCGGCTTTCCCAGGCAGAGGGAATTCCCATGTACAGTGTGGTATCCGATCCTTATTCCTACGGCCCTCTGGAAAAGATAGCCATGAAGCTGATGCAGTTCTCCGCACTGATCGAAAGCCTTGCCCAGCTTCTGGAAGACGGCCTCAGTCTGCCGGATTTTTATGAGGAAGTGATGCTGCGCAGCGGTTATGTGGATGCCCTGAATGCAAAACCCACGGAAGAAAACAAGACAAGACTGGAAAATGTCCGTGAATTGAAATCCAGCATCAGCTCCTATGTGGATAATGCGGTCAATAACGGCGAGATTCCAACACTGGCCGGTTTTCTGGAGGAAATTGCTCTGTACACCGATCTGGAGCAGTACAACGAAGCCGATGATGCGGTGGTCATGATGACCATGCATTCGGCCAAGGGTCTGGAATTCCCCCATGTGTTTCTGGTGGGCTTTGAAGACGGTCTGTTCCCAGGCATGCGCGCCATCGGAGACCGGGAGGAGATGGAGGAAGAGCGCAGACTCTGCTATGTGGCCATCACCAGAGCCAAGAAGAGTCTGACCATTTCCCATGCCCGTCAGAGAATGCTCTATGGCCGCACCTCTGCAGCGCTGCCTTCCCGGTTCCTGAAGGAAGTACCGGAGGAATGCGTGGTGAAGAAGGGCGGTATGCGCACCGTTCAGCAGAGCAGTTACGGTTCCGGTTACGGCAGCTACGGCGGATACAGCTCTTATGCGGAGAACTCCGGCTACAGTGCGCCCCAGCGCAAGCCCCAGCCCAAACGGACAGAAAGTCCCATGGTGTCTGCTTCCGCAAAGCCTGCGGCCTATCTGGATCTCAACAAGGGCGATATGGTGCTTCATGCGGCCTTTGGCCGGGGTATGGTGCTGTCTGTTATGAAGATGGGCGGCGATGCACTGCTGGAGATCGCCTTTGATGACATCGGCACCAAGAAGCTGATGGCAAAGACCGCTTCTGCCCATATGAAGAAACTGTAATATCTGAATGACTTTCGCATAACCATTTCCAAAGGGGATGGTATGCGTTGGGTCGTATTAAAAAAGCATTTGTTTGTCTGATACTGCTGAGCCTTGTTCCTGGCGTGCTGTTTTTCGGACTGCGCAGCCGGTACCGCAGCGTGATCCGGGAACTGGCCAGAACCCAGGTGATGAATTCTACTTCAGATCTGACCAACGATGCCATCGCAAAGCAGATCGCCGAGGGTACAGTGGCCTATGACCGGATGATCTACTTTGAAAAGGATCTGGATGGCCGTATCACTGCGCTGAAAACCAATATGAGCGAAGTGAACCGGCTGAAGACGGACATATTAAACATCATCAACCATGAAATGCTGGCACTGGGTACGGAAGACATCGGTATTCCCCTGGGCAGTCTGATCCTTCCGGAGCTGCTGTCGGGAAGGGGACCGGCTATCCCGGTGCGGATCCTTTCCATCCGCAATTCCGACGGCGCCTTTCACAGCGATTTCCGGAACGCCGGGATCAACCAGACACTGCATCAGCTGGTCATGGAGGTCAGCGTGGATGTGTCGGTGCTGGTGCTGGCCAGAACGGAACGGTTCACTGTCACCAGTCAGGTGGTGGTGGCGGAGACCGTCATCGTGGGGCAGGTGCCCCAGACTTATTTACACACAGGAGGCAATTATGAATTCCAAAGAGAGAATTGAGGAGCTGACAGCGCTTTTGACGGATGCCAACTACCGTTACTATGTGCTGGATGATCCGAAGATGCCTGACTTTGAATATGACCGGCTTCTGCGGGAGCTGGAAGAACTGGAAGCAGCCAATCCCGCCCTTGCCAGGGCGGATTCCCCCACTAAGCGGGTGGGCGGCGAAGCCCTGAGTCAGTTCCAGAAAGTGCAGCACCCTGTACCACTCATGAGTCTGCAGGATGTATTCAGCATGGAAGAGCTGAATGAATTCCTGGAAAAGACCATGGCGGCAGGACAGAATCTGCGCTTTTCCGTGGAGCCCAAAATTGACGGTCTTTCCGTGGCCCTTGAATATGTGGACGGCAGCTTTGTTCGGGGTGCCACCCGGGGTGACGGCAACGTTGGCGAGGATGTAACGGAGAACCTGAAGACCATCCGTTCCATTCCCATGGTCATCGAGAATGCGCCTCCCAGACTCATCGTCCGGGGTGAGGTGTTCATGCCGAAAAAGAGTTTTGAAAAGCTCAATGAGCGGCAGGAAGCCGAGGGAAAGCCTCTCTTTGCCAATCCCAGAAACGCTGCGGCCGGTTCCCTGCGGCAGCTGGATTCCAAAATCGCCGCCAAGCGGGGACTGGATATCTATATTTTCAACATCCAGCTCATCGAAGGCAAGGAATTTGCCACCCACACGGAAACCCTGGAGTATCTGAAGAGCCTGAAATTCAAGGTGATTCCCCAGAAGACCCTGGGCAGCTTTGCGGAAATCGATGAAGAGGTGACTGCCATCAATGACCGCCGGGAGAAGCTGACCTGCGACATTGACGGCGCAGTCATCAAACTGGATGATCTGACCCTGCGGGAAACTCTGGGCGCCACCGCCAAATTCCCCCGATGGGCGGCAGCCTATAAGTATCCTCCGGAAATCAAGCCTACCGTGGTGGAGGATATTGTGGTTCAGGTGGGCAGAACCGGCGTTCTGACGCCCAAGGCTGTTGTAAAACCTGTCCGTCTGGCAGGCACCACCGTCACCAACGCAACATTACATAACCAGGATTTCATCTCCCAGCGGGACATCCGCATCGGTGATACGGTGCTGATCCGCAAGGCAGGTGAGATCATTCCCGAGATTCTGGAAGTGGATTTCAACAAGCGCCCCATGGGCACCGTTCCGTATCATCTGCCGGAAAACTGTCCCGTCTGTGGCGCCAAAGTGGAGCAGGATGAGGACGGCGCTTTCCTTCGCTGCACCGGTGCGGAATGCCCCGCGCAGCTGAGCCGGAACATCGCCCATTTTGTAAGCCGGGATGCCATGGACATTGAAGGCCTGGGCAGTGCCATTGTGGAAGCTCTGATTGAAAAAGGGCTGATCAAATCCCCGGCAGATATCTATTATCTGACCCTGGAGGATGTAAAATCCCTCTGGAAGTCCGGTTCCAAGGCAGCGGAAAAGCTGCTTTCCTCCATTGAAAAGAGCAAGGAGCAGGATCTGTCCCGGCTGATCTACGCCCTGGGCATCCGCCAGGTGGGCGCCAAGACCGGTAAGGTTCTCGCCTCTACATTCGGAAGTCTGGATAATTTGATGGCTGCCTCTCTGGAGAAACTGACAGAAGTTCCCGATGTGGGCGCTGTCACCGCCGGTAATATTTTCAGCTGGTTCCGGCAGGAACAGTCCCGGCATCTCATGGAGCGGCTCCGGGAGAAGGGCATGAATTTTGAGAGCAAGCGGGTCATCTCCGATACCCGGTTTGCAGGCAAGACTTTTGTCCTCACCGGCGCGCTCAGCAAATTCACCCGGGAAGAGGCCACAGAGAAAATTGAGCTTTTCGGCGGCAAGGCCTCCGGTTCCGTATCCAGGAAGACCAGCTTCGTGGTGGTGGGCGAAAACGCCGGCTCCAAGGAGCGAAAGGCAAGAGAACTGGGGATTCCCATTTTGTCCGAGGATGATTTCCTGGCCATGATCCAATAAAAAAGAAGCGCTGCGGTTTGGTGCCGCAGCGCTTTTGTTGTTTACAGGGAAAAATCCTCATCCTTATACCGGTTAAAATCCAGAGCCTTTGCCTTCACGGGAATCCGCTTGCAGGGATCGTAACGGAACCGCAGGCACTTGTCTGTCTCTGTCTTGATGCCCTTTTTGGTGCACAGAATCATGCCGTCCCCCAGATGGGCTCCATAGATGCAGTAGGCGCAGGAGCGTTCAATTTTTTTCCGAAACAGCATACAGTGTCCTCCCGTTGGTGATAAAGGCATTATACACGGCTTTTCCCGGAAAAGCAAGAATAATCACAAGGATTGCCCAAGGACAGATCCAGCCGAACCGAAGCCAGAGGGCGGCTAACACCACGGAAAGCAGAGTTTGAATAACTTTTCCCATCAGATAGGGTTTCATTGACAGACCGCCGATGACGGATGCAGTCTGCATGGTAACGCACAGCCCTCCGAAGACATGGATCAGCGTGCACACCAGAAAACGAAGATTCAGATCATCCATTCGGGACAGACTGCAGCAGCCGTTGCTGAGCTCCAGGAGCCCTGTGAGCAGCACCTGAATATCGTCCGGAAATAACCATAGAATCCACCGGCTTAGAAATTCCGTCAAAATCCGAAACAGCAGAACCCAGCCGCAGATTGCTCCCATGGTTTTTACAGTACGGTTCAGAGAACCGGATAAAGAGCTTGTCCTGGGAGAAAGAACAGCAGCTGATGGGGCAGGAGCAGGCATCAGCCGCCCTGTGATCAAGGAAGACAGGATCAGGCACAGCCACATGGCAAAAATCCAGCCGAGATCCGGAAACTGTCGGGCAGTCATGCCGAAGAGAAAGGCGGGGCCTGCATTGGAACAGAAGGTCAGCAGATGCTCGCCGTCTTCTTTGGAAAGACTTCCCTGGTGGACGGCATTTCCCACAGCGGAGGCACCGGCGGGATATCCCCCAAGAAAACCGCTCAGCAGGATGGATTCCGCACCTGCCGGTATCCCCAGCCGTTTTCCGACACCCCTCAGAAACAGCAGCCGGCTGCCCCAGAGGCTGTCCGTCAGCAATCCGCACAGAAACAGAAAGGGGAACAAGGACGGCACCACCGTCCGGATGCAAAGTTCCATCCCCGCAGCTGCTCCTTGAAGCGCTGTCCGGGCGTCCAGCACCAGTATCAGAATACCCAGAGCACCCAGGAGAGCACACACTGATTTTTTCAGGGTCATTTGATTCACCTCACGATACATCTATGCAAGGGGCAGGGTGTCCATTCATATACTTGAGGAAAGGAGTGAGGTATATGAAGCTGGATATCTGGGATCGGCTGGATCTGCCGGGAGAACAGCTGCCGGGTGAGGTGTTGGTGGAGATCCTGGGAAAAAACCGGGTGCTTATTGAGCATCATCGTGGTGTCCGGGAATACGGCCCGGAGCGGATCGGCGTTACGGTGAAATACGGTTTGGTGCAGATCAGCGGAAGCTGCCTGCGGCTGCGGTGTATGACCGATGAGCAGCTTGTCATCACCGGCTGTATCGAAGCAGTGGAGTTGCTTGGAAAGGGGAGGGCATGAGTTTCTTTGAACATACGGTCCTTTGTACCCTGACAGGAGCGGATCCGGCAGAAGCACTGCACGCCATCAGCAAAGCCGGAATCCCCATCATGGAGATTTCCGGCATAGATGATCTGACTGTCCGGTTCCGCTGTCCTGCCCGGTACAGATCCCAAATCCTGCGGATGCGGAAAAAAAAGGGAGATACCATCCTGTTTTCCCATCCAAAGGGCTGGGGAGCGTGGATAAATGTCATGAAAAAAAGACCGGTGCTGGTTTCAGGGGCAATGTTTTTTCTGATTCTGTCCTTGTATTTGCCCAGCCGAGTGTTCTTTTTCTCAGTGGAGGGAAATGAAACGATCTCCGCCCGGCAGATCCTGGAGGCGGCAGAGGAAAGCGGCATCCGATTCGGTGTGTCACGGAAACGTCTGCGCAGCGAAAAAATGAAAAACACGCTGCTTGCAGAAATTCCGGAGCTGAAATGGGCAGGGATCAATACTGCCGGCTGTACCGGCATAATCTCTGTGCGGGAGCGGATGCCCCAGCAGAAACAGGAATTCTCTTCCGGAGTCAGCAGCATCGCTGCCTGCCGGGATGGGTACATTACCTCCTGTACCGTTACCAAAGGGAACCCGCTCTGCGCGACGGGGCAGGTGGTAAAAAAGGGAGAAACCCTGATTTCCGGTTATACGGACTGCGGAATCAGCATCCGGATTACAGAAGCACAGGGGGAGATTTTTGCCCTGACAGGACATGCACTCCATGTCAAAACCCCGGCATGGCACCTTGGTTTGAAGGAAACAGTAGAATCCCGCCGCAGATTCAGCCTGATCATTGGAAAAAAACGCATAAATTTCTGGAAAGGTAGTGGAATTTCTGACCCCACTTGTGGTAGAATGTATGCGGAATATTATATAACCCTGCCGGGCGGGTTCCGTCTGCCGGTTTGTCTGACAGTGGAGACCCTGACCCAGCGGCAATTTTCGCCGGAGCGTCTGCCGCCCGAAACACTGGAGCAGGCCATGAAGGACCATAGCCGCCGGACTGTTCTGGGCAATACGGTGGCCGGGCAGATCCTGCGGGAGGAGCATACCCTTTCAGAAATGGAAGATGGATATGTGCTCAGCAGCCGGTTTCTGTGCGAAGAGATGATCGGCAGGGTCATTACGGAAGAGATTGGAGACACAAATGGCAAAACAGATTGAACGGATCGTCAATGCGGAGCGGGTGGAAGACCTGATCGCCGTATTCGGATCCTTCGATGAAAATATCAAGCGTATTGAAGAGGCACTGAATGTTCAGGTGGTGAACCGGGGCACGGAGCTGCACATCATCGGCGATGAGGAAATGGCTGACAAGGCTGTCCGCACCCTGGAGGGGCTGCTGCAGCTTTCCGCCAGAGGCGAAACCATCGACGAGCAGCGGGTGCGCTATCTCATCACCCTGGTGAATGAGGGCAACGATGAACTGGTGAGCAAAATGGCCAAGGATGTGGTCTGCATCACCGCCAAGGGCAAGCCCATCAAGGCAAAGACCGTGGGTCAGCAGACTTACATGAAGGCCATCCAGAAGAATACCGTTACCATCGGCGTGGGTCCTGCCGGTACCGGCAAGACCTACCTGGCGGTGGCTGCGGCTGTGGCCGCGTTCCGGGAGCACACCGTGAACCGGATCATTCTGACCCGTCCTGCTGTGGAGGCCGGTGAACGGCTGGGTTTCCTGCCCGGCGATCTGCAGAACAAAGTAGATC
The DNA here is from genome assembly GCA_017555395.1 of Oscillospiraceae bacterium. Lineage (GTDB taxonomy): Bacteria > Bacillota > Clostridia > Oscillospirales > Oscillospiraceae > Faecousia. The sequence continues at coordinate 7,359 of JAFZGL010000065.1, forward strand.
CCTATCTGCGTCCTCTCTACGATGCCCTGTATGACATGCTGGGTCCTGAAACTTTCCAGAAGTACCAGGAGCGGGGCAGCATCGAAGTGGCCCCCCTGGCCTACATGAGAGGCCGTACCCTGGATGACAGCTTCATCATTCTCGACGAAGCGCAGAACACCACCCGGGAGCAGATGAAGATGTTCCTGACCCGTCTGGGCTTTGGCTCCAAAATCGTCATCACCGGCGACGTCACTCAGATCGACCTGCCGGATGACAAGGTCTCCGGTCTGAAGGATGCTATCCGGGTGCTGGAGGGTGTGAAGGATATCGCCATCTGCCGCCTCTCCTCCGCGGACGTTGTCCGCCATGCCCTGGTGCAGCAGATCATCAATGCCTACGAAAAGGCTGACAAGAAGGATGAAAAAAAGCCGGAAGTAAAGCGCCCCAACCAGCAGTTCGGCGGCCGCTATCAGAGGAAGTACTAATATGAAACATAAGATCAATCTTGTATTCGAACAACTGAGCCTGCAGCGGTTCATTATTGGAAATATCATCAAAAAGTGCATCCATTCCACCCTGGAAGCAGAGGGTGTGAAGGTCAGATGTGAAATTAATGTGCTGGTCACCGATGACGCCGGTATCCGGATCATCAACCGGGAGAGCCGGGATCTGGACAAGCCCACGGATGTGCTGAGCTTTCCCATGTTCCAGCTTACAGCCGGCGATCCCCCAAAAGACTGGAGTGAATATGAAGATCCTGCCACCGGACTGGTGCCTCTGGGCGATATGTGCATTTCTTTGGAGCGTGCCGTTGCCCAGGCTCAGGAATTCGGCCATTCCACCCGCCGGGAGGTGGGCTACCTGACCATCCATTCCATGCTGCATCTGCTGGGCTATGACCATCTGGACGAAGGCCCCCAGAAGCGCCAGATGCGCGGCAGGGAAGAGGCCATTGCCGCTTCGATCCCCAACATGACGAGAGACTAACCTTCAACATACAGGAGAATCAATATGAAGACAAAATCCGCTATGATCACCATCTGTGGCCGTCCCAACGTGGGCAAGTCCACTCTGACCAACTATCTGGTTGGCGAAAAGATCGCCATCGTTTCCAATAAGCCCCAGACCACCCGTAACCGGATCTGTGGTATTGTCACCCGCGGCAATACCCAGTTCGTGTTTGTGGATACCCCCGGTTATCACCGCAGCCGCACCAAGCTGGGTGACTACATGGTCAATACCGTCCGGGAGTCCATTGCGGATGTGGATGCTACCATTCTGGTGGTGGAACCCATTGCCTCCATTGGTGTCCAGGAAGAAGCGCTGCTGGAGAAGATCAAGGCCAGTAAGTGCCCTGCAATTCTTGCCATCAACAAGATCGACACTGTGGAAAAGGAAAAGCTGCTGGAAGTCATCGCTGTCTATTCCGAGGCTGCCCAGTTTGATGCCATCATCCCCATCTCCGCCAAGACCGGCGACGGTGTGGAGCAGCTGCTGAAGGTCTGCGAGAAGTACTCTGTTGACTCTCCCTTCCTGTTCCCTGAGGATCTGACCACTGACCAGCCCGAGCGTCAGGTCATGGCTGAGATCATTCGCGAAAAACTGCTGTGGTGCCTGGAAAAGGAGATCCCTCACGGCACTGCCGTTGAGATCACCAAGTTCTCTGAGCGGGACAGCGGTGTCATCGACATCGATGCCACCATTTACTGCGAACGTGCCAGCCATAAGGGCATCATCATCGGTAAGCAGGGCGCCATGCTGAAGAAAATCTCCACCATGGCCAGAACCGACTGCGAGAAGTTTATGGGCACCAAGGTCTACCTGACCACCTGGGTCAAGGTCAAGGAAAACTGGCGCGACTCCGATTTCCTGGTGCGCAACTTCGGCTACAGCGAATAATTTCCAATTGTAAATCCCGTCTCCCGGGGCAAACTGACTTCGGGAGGGATGATAATGCACTCTGAACATCTGAGCGCTGCCGACTACTGGAAGATCTTTGCCGATACCGGCTCTCCGGAGGCCTATGTGCGCTACAGCCAACAGCTGAAACTGGAGGAAGGAAATGCACCTGAAGACCCCAGCCCTGGTCCTGCGGGTTACGGATTACAAAGAACATGATGCACTGCTGACTGTTCTGACCCCGAATCACGGCAAAATGACTGTCAAGGCAAGGGGACTGCGCCGTAAAAATAGTCCCCTTGTGGCTCCCTGCCAGCTGCTGGCCTACGGAGAATTTGTATTATTTGAATACCGGGGACAGTACACCGTCAACGAAGCATTTTCCATCGAACTGTTTCAGAGTCTGCGGCGGGATCTGGTAAAACTGTCCCTGGGTACTTATTTTGCCCAGGTTGCGGAGCTGATCTCTCAGGAAGATCTGCCCAACCCGGAGCTTCTGAGTCTGCTGCTCAACTGTCTCCATGGCCTGAGCAAACTGGATCTGCCGGAAAATAAGGTAAAAGCAGTGTTTGAACTGCGGTCTGCCTGTCTGGCAGGCTATACCCCGGATCTCTTTGGCCGCCATATCTGCGGCAGTCAGGAACCGGACCGGTTTGATCTGTCTCAGGGTCAGCTGGAGTGCCGCGGCTGCCGCCATATGGGGGCAAGCGGAATCCGGATGCCGGTGACCGCCTCTGTACTGGAGGCCATGCGCTATATCTGCTACTGCGAACCCAAGAAGCTGTTTTCTTTCCAGGTGGGGGAGAAAACCCTGGAGCAGCTGGCAGATATTTCCGAAGCTTACTTAACAACGCAACTGGAACGGGGTTTTTCTACCCTGGATTTTTATAAATCTCTTTTGATATAGGAGATAAACCATGTCTGAATTATACGAGAAATCTTTATTGAAGCTGGAACTGGACCGTGTTCTGGAACAGCTGGCCGCCTGCGCAGGTTCTGTCGGCGGCAAGGAGGCCTGTCTGCGGGTGCGGCCAACCTCCGATCTGGAGGATGTGCAGCTGGCACTGGAACAGACCACCGCAGCATCCGACCTGTGCACCCGGAAGGGCAATCCTGTTTTTGGGGATGTGTCCGATGTGTCTGCCTCCCTGGAGCGGGCAAACCTGGGCGGCAGCCTGCAGCCCAAGGAGCTGCTGCGAATCGCCGGTGTCCTCCGGGCAGCCCGGAACATCCGGGGCTATGTGTCCGAGGATGACAAGATCACCGTGCTGGATCCCATGTTCAAGGCCCTGACTCCCAATAAATATCTGGAGGACAAGATCTTCGGCGCCATTCTCTCCGAAGAGGAGATCGCCGACAATGCCTCTCCAGAACTCTCCGACATCCGCCGCCATATCCGCATCCAGTCCGGTAAGATCCGGGACAGCCTGCAGAAGGTGATCTCTTCTCCCGCTTACTCCAAGTATCTGCGTGAACCCATCATCACCATCCGCCAGGGCCGTTTCGTGGTGCCCGTGAAGGCAGAGTGCAAGAACGATGTGCCGGGCCTTGTCCATGACGTATCCGCATCCGGCGGAACCTACTTTGTGGAGCCTATGTCCGCTGTCAACGCCAACAATGCACTGCGGGAACTGGAGATCAAGGAAAAGAAGGAGATTGAGCGGATTCTGGCAGAGCTGTCCGCCGATGCAGCCGGTCACCGGGAAGATATCAACCTGAACTACGCCATGCTGGTGCAGCTGGATGTGATCTTCGCCAAGGCCAAACTGGCCTACAGAATGCAGGCCTGGGCGCCCATCATGAACGATGAGGGAAGGGTAGACCTGCGCAAAGCCCGGCATCCTCTCATTGATCCCAAGAAGGTGGTGCCCATCACGGTCCGGCTGGGCAGCGATTTTGACACCATGATCATCACCGGCCCCAACACCGGCGGCAAGACTGTCACCCTGAAAACTGTGGGTCTGCTGACTCTGATGGCAGAGTGCGGTCTGCACATTCCCGCCGGTGACGGAAGCCAGCTTTCCACCTTTGATTCCATTCTGGCGGACATCGGCGACGAGCAGAGCATTGCCCAGAGCCTGTCCACCTTCTCCAGCCACATGAGAACCATCGTGGATGTGGTTGCCCAGTGTGACGACCGGACCCTGGTGCTCTTCGATGAGCTGGGCGCCGGTACGGATCCTGCCGAAGGCGCGGCACTGGCCATGGCCATCATTGAATTCTGCCGAAAAATGGGCAGCCGGGTCATTGCAACCACACATTACGCCGAACTGAAGCTCTATGCCATGCGCACCAAGGGCGTCATCAACGCCTCCTGCGAATTTGACGTGGAGACCCTGCAGCCCACCTATAAACTGCTCATCGGCATCCCCGGCAAATCCAATGCATTTGCCATTTCCCGGAAGCTTGGCCTCTCTGAGGACATTCTGAAGGAAGCAGATGACCTGGTGGGCAAAAGCGACAAGGACTTTGAAGATGTGCTGTCCCAGCTGGAGCAGCAGCGCCAGCAGATGGAAGCTGCCCGTGTGGAGGCAGAGCGACTCCGTCATGAGACTGCAAAAATCAAGCAGCAGAGCGAGGAATACCATGCCCAGCTGCGCAAAGAGAAGGAAAAGGCCATGGAGGCCGCCCGGAAGGAAGCTCAGCACATCATCGAGGAAGCACGGGCTGCCGCCAATATCGCCTCCGAAGAACTGAAGGCACTGCGCAAGCAGCTTCAGAGCAGCGCCGATGCCACCGGTATCAACGCCCGTCAGGCCGAGCTGCGCCGGAACCTGAACGAAGTGGAGGAGAAGCTCCGCTCCAGCAAGCCGAAGGAAGAGCGGGCAAAGCCCACAAGAGGCATCCTGGTGGGCGATACCGTGGAGCTGCTGAAACTGGGCACCAAGGCCAGTGTCATTGCCATCAACAAGGACGGCACCTATCAGCTCCAGGCCGGCATTCTGAAGCTCAGCGCCAAGGCAGATGAAATCTATCTGCTGGAAAATGAAAATCCCTATAAGGAAAAGGGAGGACGTCCCAAGCACTCCGGCCGGGAGATGAAGATGACTGCCATGCCGTCCGAAGTGGATCTTCGCGGTATGGATACCATCGAAGCGGTCTGTGTGCTGGAGCGGTATCTGGATGAAGCCATGCGGGCCCATATTTCTCCCGTGCGCATTATCCATGGTAAGGGCACCGGCGCAGTCCGTGCTGCGGTGCATCAGAGTCTGAAAAAGAATAAATTCATCAAGAAATTCCGCCTTGGTATGTACGGCGAAGGTGAAGACGGCGTTACCATTGCAGAATTTGGTTAAAATATCATAAAAATATATACATGTAAACGTTTCCACAGTTTAATGTACCAATGTTGTGCTGCCTGTTGTGTAAAAGGCATGAAACTCGGTTGACTTTTTGGTGAAAAATGCTATCATATATCCAGTTACGTTGTATCCAATAGGATATGACGAGAAGGAGTGTATACAAAATGTTCAACAAGGAAGTCATTGTACGTTGTGAGTCCGGCCTTCACAACAAGCAGGCTACATATTTTGTACAGAAGGCCAATGAATTCGAGAGCAGCATCTGGCTGGAATCCGGCAGCCGTAAGATGAATGCAAAGAGTCTGCTGGGCATCATGTCCCTGGGCGTTGTGACCGGCTCCACGGTGAATCTGATCGCCGCAGGCCCCGATGCAGAAGCTGCTGTGAACGCACTGGAAGTTCTTCTTCTGAGAGACGTTTACTAATTTGTTGATATTTCGTAAGACCGACCGCCTTGATGCAATTGCATTGAGGCGGTTTCTTTGTACAAGGAGGACGGCATGACCTTTCCCGAACTGAAGGAAAAAGCCCTGACCTTGCCCTACGCTCCCGGTGTTTACATCATGCGGGACAAAAGCGACAAGGTCATCTATGTGGGCAAGGCGAAAAAACTGAAAAACCGGGTCAGCCAGTACTTCCAGGAGACGACATCCCACAGCCCCAAGACCCGGATCATGGTGAGCCACATCCATCATTTCGATGTGATTGTGGCAGCCAGCGAATTTGAAGCACTGGTGCTGGAATGCAGCCTCATCAAGCGGTATCTGCCCAAGTACAACATCCTTCTGAAGGATGACAAGGGCTATCCCTATCTGCGGCTGAATATGAAGGATATCTATCCCCGCATCACCCTGGTGAATAAAATTGCTGATGACGGAGCGGAGTATTTCGGTCCCTACGGCAGCCGTACCGTGACCCATGAGGTGATGGAGGCCATCCGGCTGACCCTGAAGCTTCCCGGCTGCAGCAAGCAGTTTCCCCGGGATGTGGGTAAAGAACGTCCCTGCCTCAACTATCACATGAACCAGTGCGCAGGCTGGTGTCAGGCAAACAAGCCCTGCAGCGATTACCGTATTGCCATGGAACAGGCCCGGCAGCTGCTGCTGGGAAATTATAAAACCGTGGCCGATGAGATCCGGGACCAGATGCTGACCGCTGCGGAGAATCTGGAGTTTGAACTGGCGGCAGGTCTGCGGGACCGGCTGAATGCCGTGGAAAATCTGGGCAAGAAACAGCTGGTAACGGCCCTGTCCCTGGCGGATACGGATGTGATCGGCTACGCAGAAACGGAAGCAAAGGCCTGCTTTGCAGTGCTGCATTTCTCCGGTGGCAATCTGCTGGACAAGGACTATGAGATTCTTCCGCTGCCGGATGACCGGCAGGAGGCGGTATCCAGCCTTTTAAAGCAGTACTATCTCTCCAGAGGTCTGGCACCCAAGCTGGTGCTGCTTCCCTTTGAACTGGAGGACGGTGAGCTCTTCAGTCAGCTGATGGAGCAGCAGTTCGGACGCAAATCCAGGCTGCGCATCCCTCAGAGAGGAGACAATGTGCGGCTGGTGGAACTTGCCAACAAAAATGCCGCGGAAGAAGCTGAGCGGGTTACCGGCAGGGAAGAGCGGATCAGCGCGGTGCTGACTCAGCTGGGAAAAATGCTGGCGCTGGAGCCGCCCAGACGGATCGAATCCTTCGATATCTCCAACATTTCCGGAACAGACATCGTGGCCAGTATGGTGGTGTTTCAGGACGGCAAACCCAGAAAAAGCGACTATAAGCGATTCAAGCTGGAAGGGCTGAAGAATCAGGATGACTATGCCTCCATGCATCAGGTGGTGAAGCGACGCTTTGCCCACTACAAGGAGGCTGACAAGGGATTTGCGGAAGCACCGGATCTGCTGCTCATCGACGGCGGTGTGGCGCACGCCTGCAAGGCTGTGGAAGCCCTTCAGGAGCTTGGTCTTGCATTCCCGGTATTCGGCATGGTCAAGGATGACCGGCACCGCACCAGAGCTCTGGTGACCCCGGAAGGGAAGGAGATCCGCATTGACAACAATCAGGCGATCTTTTCCCTCATCGGTAATATCCAGGAGGAGACCCACCGGTTTGCCATCACCTATCACCGGCAGCTGCGGAGCAAACGGCTTCGCTACAGCGAGCTGGATTCCATTCCGGGAATCGGCCCGAAACGCAAGCAGGAGCTGCTGAAACAATTCAAATCCCTCACCGCCATCGGTCAGGCAACGCTGCCGGAACTGGAACGGATTCTGCCCAGAGACGCGGCAGCGGCGGTTTATCATCATTTCAACCACAATGGGGAAGACTAGGAGAACACTATGCGAGTGATTACAGGATCTGCCCGGGGCATCACGCTGAAGACCCCGGAGGGCATGGTCACCCGTCCCACCACGGACCGGGTGAAGGAAGCCATGTTCAGCATCATTCATTTTGAGATCCCCGGCGCCGATGTGCTGGACCTGTTCGGCGGCACCGGCCAGCTGGGTATTGAGGCGCTGAGCCGGGGCGCCAAAAGCGCCGTCTTTGTGGACGCGGGAGAACCTGCCTGCCGTCTGATCCGGGAAAATCTGAAGCGAACCAGACTGGAAGCACAGGCACGGGTGGTCAGAAGCGATTATCTGGCCTATCTGGAGCGGACAAAGGAACAGTTTGACATCATTTTACTGGATCCACCCTATGCAGAAGTATTTCTGGAAAGCGCAATAAAAAAGATAACAGAAATTGACATTTTACGCGAGAATGGTATAATAGTCGCAGAACGGCCTCTGGGCAAGGAACTGCCCCGGGAATCCCCCGGGTACGACCGCTCAAAGGACTATAAGTATGGAAATACTCTTCTTACGATTTATCGTAAGGTGTGATTTTGGTTAGGATATTATATGAAGGTTGCGATCTATCCGGGCAGCTTTGATCCCATCACCAGCGGACATCTGAATATCATTCAGCGCGCTGCCAACATCTTTGACAAGCTCATCGTCTGCGTTATGGTCAACGCAGGCAAAAATCCCATGTTTACGCTGGAGGAACGGGTTGATCTGATCCGCCGTGTGACAAAGGATATTCCCAATCTGGAGATCCACTGCTCCAATCAACTGCTGGCGGAATTTGCCCGTGAGCAGGGAAGCTGTGTCATCGTCAAAGGTCTGCGGGCGGTTTCTGACTTTGAGAATGAATTCCAGATGGCGCTGATCAACCGCAAGATCAACCCGGATCTGGACACCATGTTCCTCACCGCCGATAAGGAATACCTGTATATGAGTTCCAGCGTTGTCAAGGAACTGGGCAGCTACGGCGCAAACCTTTCCGATTTTCTGCCAAAAGAAATTATTCCGGACTTTCAGAGAAAACTGGGGAAATAACCGATCAGGGAGGATAAATTATGAACGAAAGAAATCTTGAAGATATCATTGGCACACTGTACGATCTGGTTCAGGATGCCCGCAGCGTGCCTCTGGCTGCTGACAAGTGCATTGTGGAGCGTGACCGTGTGCTGGACATGCTGGATGAGATCATCGCCCAGCTGCCTGGTGAGCTGAAGCAGAGCCGCACCATCGTGGAATCCCGCAACGAGCTCATCAGCCAGGCCCGCCGTGAAGCAGAATCCATTGTCCGTCAGGCTCAGGAGCAGGCCAAGCAGATGATTACCAAGGAAGCCATCTATGCTGAGGCAAAGCGCCGCAGCGAGGATCTGGTGGGTCAGACCCAGAACAAGATCACCCAGCTGCGCAAGGCCGGCAACGACTACATGGACAATGCGCTGCGTGAAACCGAGGAAACCATCGCCAAGGCGCTGGAGGATGTGCGTGAGACCCGCATGAAGTTCCGTACCCTCACCGATGCCCAGGAAAAGCGCAAGGAGCAGCCTGAGCTGCCTGAGCAGACCGCCGAACAGCGCAGGCTCCCTGACGTAGAACTCTAATCATCATAAAACCGGGACAGGAAACTGTCCCGGTTCTTTTTTTACCTGCCGGACAATAGGGTGTAGGGAAAGGGGAGGGGAGTATGAGAGTGAACCGAAAACCCACCGGCAGAGCAGTCGCAGTACCTGTGGGATTGGGATGGGGCCTTCTGACATCAGCGATAATAACACTGTCCGGATGCCTTCTTGCTGCACACATGATCAACAGAGAGATCCTGTCCTGGAATCACAGCGGGTACGGTGTAATGGCGATTTTGCTGCTGTCAGCATGGGCGGGAGCAGCAGTATCGGCAGGCAAAATCAAGCGGCGCAGAGCAGTGATGTGTCTAGGAGCAGGAACAGCCTACTTTCTAATGCTGATGGCTGTAACAGCCTTGTTTTTCGGAGGACAATACAGCGGGGTAGGGGAAACAGGCCTGATGATATTCTGCGGCAGCATGCTTGGGGTTTTAACTGGAATCCGGGAAAAAAGAGGAAGAAATACACCAAAATTCAGAGCCCGGAATTGTTAAGTTGAACAAAATAGCAAGGTAGGTAAGCGGAATTTACCCGCCTTGCACTATTTGCAGGAAATCTTGCGCCAACTACATTTAGTACAAAAGAATGATCTGCGCCCCAAGATATTGACAAATAGTCTAAAATGATAAAGAAAAATGAATATCTTTCTGGATGGGTTTACATAAAAATTCAAACATATTTATCGTCATAATTTACAAAAATCTCTGTTTTTGGTAAAACCACCTTGAAATTTTACAAATTTTGGAGTATAGTATGTGTGTATTAAATAACAGGATTATTGTATTTTACGGCGTTTTAACCTTTCTAAAATCGCAAACACAGTTTTTAATCAGGTTTTCTCGGATGTATTTTCCAGAGGTTATTCTGTTTAGGACGAGATTTTGATTTGATTTTGTGCAGGGTATTCGCCTGTAATCCTGCGTTTCGGACAGAATCCCACTACCGCTTCTTTGGATACGCAGCACACTGTGTTGATCCGCCTGGGTTTCTGAGTATTCTGCTTGTCATCTTCTTTCGGTCTGCCTTTGCAGAGCGTTTTCAGCCTGTGCCGTTTGTTATGCATCCGCTGCAGGTTTTTCCGCTGTCCGACACATCGGCAGTCTGATCTTAAGGAAAGGAAAAGGGTAATTGCACTCATGCTGGATCTGATTCAAGCATACGAAACCTACCTTGTGAAGGTAAAGCAGTCCTCCGCAAACACAGTGTCCTCCTATATGCGTGATATCCGGCAGTTTTCCGGTTGGCTGGAAAGCCAGGCTGTTGCAGATATCCTCACCGTCTCTCAGGAACAAATCACCGATTATTTTGCCTGGCTTCAGAAGAGCGGAAAATCCGGTTCCACTGTTTCCAGAAGTCTGGCAAGTCTGAAAAACTTCTATTCCTATGCGATTTCCTCCGGTTTTCTGGAAGTTTCTCCCGTCTCCGCAGAGATCCATGTGGAACGGGGCGAGAAAAAGCTGCCCCAAATCCTCAGTGGCAGGGAAGTGGAGCTTTTGCTGTCCCAGCCTTCCTGCACTGATGCAAAGGGTTTCCGGGATAAAGCCATGCTGGAAGTGATGTATGCCACCGGTATCCGTGTCTCCGAACTGATCGAACTGAATGTGGACGATGTAAATCTGGATCTCGGCATCATCAGATGCTCCGGTTCCAGAAAGAGCCGTGCCATTCCGCTGTATCCCGCAGCACTGCGTTCTGTCAGCGCTTATCTGCGTAACGTCCGCGGCACCATGGTATCAGATCCTGCAGAAACCGCCTTGTTCGTCAATGTAGGCGGCGCCCGAATGAGCCGTCAGGGATTCTGGAAGATCCTGAAGCATTACCAGGGCAAAGCAGGTATCGAAAAGGATATTACGCCCCATACGTTGCGTCACAGTTTTGCGGTGCATCTGCTGGAAAACGGCGCCGATCTGGGTTCTCTGCAGGAACTGATGGGACACTGCGACATCTCTTCCACCCAGGTCTACACCCAGATGGTGAATCAGAAGCTGAAATCCGTCTATGACAAATGTCATCCCAAAGCATAAAAAGTCTGCCAGAATGTTCTCCGGCAGACTTTTTTCTGTGCAAAAACACCCCGCAGAAATTCTGCAGGGTGTTTGTCTGTATAAAAAGGGAAGGGGATTATCTGCCGGTAAGGGCTGTCAGAACTTCCATCTCCATCCGCTGCATGTGTTTCTTGGTCTCCAGACCTTCATCCATGTCGATATCCACATAGCCGCCGTCACGGATCACCACGATCCGGTTGGTTTTGCCCTGAACCAGCAGTTCCACAGCCATATAGCCCATCTTGGTGGCATTGACGCGGTCACGGCCGGTGGGGGTGCCGCCGCGCTGAATGTGACCCAGAACGGTAACACGGGGATCCAGATCGGTAGCATCCTTGATCTTGGCAGCAATATCAGCAGCGGAGCCGGCGCCTTCGGCCACAACGATCATATAGTGGGTGAAGCCGTTGAACCGGGCCTGACGGATCTTTTCGATCACATCACGCTCAAAATCAATTTCTTCTTCGGGAACCAGAACGGCGGTGGCACCGCAGGCCAGGCCGACGTACATGGCCAGGAAACCGGCATTGCGACCCATGACCTCCACCACAGAGCAGCGCTCGTGGGACTGCATGGTGTCACGGAGCTTGTCGATGCATTCGATGGCGGTGTTGGCTGCAGTATCAAAGCCGATGCAGTAGTTGGTGCAGCCGATGTCGTTGTCGATGGTGCCGGGAATACCGATGACATTGATGCCGTGCTTGCTCAGCGCACGGGCGCCGCGGAAGGTACCGTCACCGCCGATAGCAATGATGCTGTCCAGTCCCAGGAACTTACAGGTGGAAACAGCCTTTTTCTGGCCTTCCTCAGTCATAAATTCCTTGCTGCGGGCGGTATAGAGGATAGTGCCGCCCCGATTGATGGTGTGAGAAACAGACTTCTGATCCAGCTTGACCACATCGCCGGTAATCAGGCCGTTCCAGCCGCGGCGGATGCCGTAGCATTCGATGCCGTGGTACAGGCAGGTACGGACAACAGCGCGGACACAGGGATTCATACCGGGGGCATCGCCG
>JAFZGL010000006.1 GCA_017555395.1 Oscillospiraceae bacterium
GTCGGGGTTGATGCCCTTGAAGCCTTCCTTGCCGGTGATGGACTTGACAGCTTCCTGGACAGCGGGGATACGGGTGGAACCGCCGACCAGCAGGACCTTGTCCAGGTCGGAAGCGGTCAGGCCTGCGTCGGACATAGCCTGACGGACGGGCTTCATGGTGCGCTCGACCAGATCAGCGGTCAGCTCGTTGAACTTAGCACGGGACAGGGTGACGTCCAGGTGCTTGGGGCCGGTGGCGTCAGCGGTGATATAGGGCAGGTTGACGTTGGTGGTGGTCATGCCGGACAGCTCGATCTTAGCCTTCTCAGCAGCCTCCTTCAGACGCTGCATAGCAACGCGGTCAGCAGCCAGGTTGATGCCCTCAGCCTTCTTGAACTCAGCAACCAGGTAGTCCATGATTCTCTGGTCGAAGTCGTCGCCGCCCAGACGGGTGTCGCCGGCGGTAGCCAGAACCTCGATGATGCCGTCGCCGATGTCCAGGATGGAAACGTCGAAGGTACCGCCGCCCAGGTCGTAGACCATGATCTTCTGATCAGTGTCCTTGTCCAGGCCGTAAGCCAGAGCAGCTGCGGTGGGCTCGTTGATGATACGCTTGACTTCCAGACCGGCGATCTTGCCTGCGTCCTTGGTAGCCTGACGCTGAGCGTCGGAGAAGTAAGCGGGGACAGTGATAACGGCTTCGGTGACGGTCTGGCCCAGGTAAGCCTCGGCGTCAGCCTTCAGCTTGGCCAGGGTCATTGCGGAGATCTCCTGGGGGGTGTAGCCCTTGCCGTCGATGGTGACATGGTAGTTTTCACCCATGTGGCGCTTGATGGAAGCAACAGTGCGGTCAGCATTGGTGACAGCCTGGCGCTTTGCAACCTGACCGACCATACGCTCGCCGGTCTTGGAGAATGCAACAACAGAGGGAGTGGTGCGGGCGCCTTCTGCGTTGGCGATAACAACGGGTTCGCCGCCTTCCAGAACAGCGACGCAGGAATTGGTAGTACCGAGGTCGATACCGATAATCTTAGCCATAATAATTTCCTCCTATATAGAAACTAAAATATTTACAAATTTATATCTGCCTGCGAAATGCAGAATGCTGAATGCAGAATGCAAAATGTTCAGTTCAAGGATCATTCTGCATTTTGCATTTTGAATTCATCATTTAATTTGCGACCTGCACCATGGCGAACCGGACGACCTTGTCGCCGATCTTGAAGCCTTTCTGGAAGACCTGTGCGATCACATTTTCGCCCAGCTCCTCAGAGTCAATGTGCATGACAGCGTTGTGCAGGTTGGGGTCGAATTCGTCGCCCACGCTGCCGAAAATTTCCACGCCCAGAGAGGTGAAGATCTTCACCAGTTCGTTCATGGTCATCTCCACGCCCTTCTTGTAGGCAGCATCGGAGGTTTCCTGATTCAGGGCACGCTCCAGATTGTCGTAGACGGGGAGCATCTTCGCCACGGCGTCGGCCTTGCCGTTGCCATAGGAAGCTTCCTTTTCCTTTACGGTGCGCTTGCGGAAGTTATCGTACTCCGCAGCCAGCCGCAGGTGAGCATCCCGCTCTGCGTTGTATTTCTCCTCGAAGGGATTGACTTCGACGGTTTCTTCAACCGCTTCGGTGGTCTCTTCGACGGTGTCTTCGTTCAGTTCTTTTTCCAGTTCTGCCACGTTTAGGCCTCCTTATGGGGTTCGTCGGAGATGGCCTCCGGTAATTGGGGTTGTTCGGGCTTGGCAAATGCCTTGCTCAGGGTCTCAGCAAAATAGCTTAAGCGGGCAGTGACCTGGGCGTAATCCATTCGGGTGGGACCAACCACACCGATCATGCCCTGCATGCCGTCGCCGATATCAAATTTTGTCATGACCACGCTGGTGTCCTTCAGCTCCTGGGCCACATTCTCAGGACCCACCAGAACCTTGGTGCCGTTGGCATTGCGCATGACGGCGGGCAGGTTACTCAGGGCGTCTTCATCGAAGGACGCCATCAGCCGCTGGGCTTTGTCCACATCCTGATATTCAGGAAGTCCCAGCAGACGGCTTTGACCGTAGACAGCCATGTTGGTGGAGCCGTGGTTTTTCAGGGTCTCCTGGGTGAAGTCCAGGATCACGGGAACCAGGGCGGCAGCCGCACCGGCGGAGCGCATCACCCGATCCATGACCTCGCCGGTCATTTCCTCCAGGGGAAGATCCGTCATGGCGGCGTTCAGCACCGCACTGAGAACCTTCAGGTCGCTCTCTTCCACATTGATGGGAAGTTTGATTAGCTTGTTGACCACCTGATCACCGGGCATCATCAGCACCAGAATGAAGCTGCCTGCACCGGCGTAGATCAGTTCGAAGCGTTTGACCACCGCATTGGAAGACCGGGAAGCGGCGGAGATGGCAGGCAGGTTGGTAGCCTGGGAGACAAGCTTGGCAACCTTTTCCACCATTTTATCCACCTGCTGCATCTTTTCCTCGATGGCCACATTGATGGACTTGGTTTCGTCAATGGAGAGCCGGTAATCCATCATCAGCTCATCCACATACAGCCGGTATCCCGCGGCGGAGGGAATCCGTCCGGCGCTGGTATGGGGCTGTTCCAGATATCCAAGGGCAGTTAAGTCTGCCATTTCATTTCGGATGGTAGCGGAGGAATACTTCATATCGGGCAGGGCCGCAATGGCCTTGGATCCGACAGGCTCCGCTGTGCGGATATACAGATCTACGATGGATCGCAGAACTTTCTTTTTCCGTTCGCTCAGAGCCATTTACGTTCCTCCTGTCATTAGCACTCAATGCCCCTGAGTGCTAAGCACACTATACCAGAGAGTGCTAAAAAAGTCAATGGGGGGATTTTGAATTATTCTTTAACATTTTGCTCAGAATTTTTGAACCCATTCCCAGCGTCTCAGAAGCGGGTTTTCCTTGCAATTTTTCCGCATATACTGTAAACTAAAAGAAAAACCGGGAGGAATCGGGATGAAAAGACAGGACTATATCAGCTGGGATGAATACTTCATGGGCATCGCCATGCTGGCTGCCAAGCGCAGCAAGGACCCCAACACACAGGTAGGCGCCTGCATTGTTTCTCAGGACAATATCATCATCTCCACCGGCTACAACGGCATGCCCAAAGGCTGCAGTGATGACGAGTATCCCTGGGACCGGGAAGGCTCCGAGACCAAGTATCCCTTTGTGGTTCACGCGGAACTGAACGCAGTCCTCAACGCCAACGGCAGAGATCTGCGGAGCAGCAAGCTGTATGTGGCGCTGTTCCCCTGCAACGAGTGCGCCAAGGCCATCATCCAGAGCGGTGTGAAGGAAGTGTATTATCTCTCTGACAAGTACGCTGATTCCATGTCCACCCTGGCTTCCAAGCGGATGATGATGTCCGCCGGCGTGAAATTCACCCAGCTGCGCACCAATCTGAAGGAGATCACCCTGGACTTCACACCCGAAGAGGAAAAGAACAAGTAATTAAATAATATAGTATGGCAGGAGAAAACTCCTGCCATTTTTTCTCTGCTAAATGATCGTTTATCTTA
>JAFZGL010000066.1 GCA_017555395.1 Oscillospiraceae bacterium
CACCAAGGTCATGACCATCGAAGCATCCGGCATCGGCATTGCCGCTTTTGTTGCCAAGGAATTCGGTGTTCCCATGGTCTTTGCCAAGAAGTCCAAGTACATCAATCTGGACGGTGAAATGTATGTGGCTGAGGTAGAATCCTTCACCCACAAGAATAAGAACAACGTCATCGTGTCCAGGAAGTTCCTGCACGAAGGTGAACATATTCTGATCATCGACGACTTCCTGGCCAACGGCTGTGCCCTGCAGGGTCTGATCTCCATTGCGGAATCCGCCGGTACCATCGTGGAAGGCTGCGGCATCGTCATCGAAAAAGGATTCCAGATCGGCGGCCGCGTGATCCGTAATATGGGTTACCATGTGGAATCTCTTGCCATCGTGGACGGCATGGATGCCGAGACCGGCAGCGTCACCTTCCGTCAGCAATAACATGCATACCAACACACAACGGCCGGAAATCCTTCCGGCCGTTGCTCTCATTTTCGAAAGATCCGCACCTGCAGGCATCGGAAATGCCCCATTGTCCTATTTTTCTGATCCCGGATCTGATTACCCGGTAAAAATTACTTGCAAATCGGGAAAAATACCTTTATGATAAACTGGAATTATAAGAACTAACTGAGGGATTATCATGATCAAAGCTGAGAAACTGACTTTTGGATTCAACAGCACCCTGCTGTTTCAGAACATCTCCTTCACACTTGAAGAAAACCGGCACTGCGCCCTGATCGGCAGCAACGGCACCGGAAAGACCACCCTGACCGACCTGATCCGGGAACCCGGAAAATATATCTTCGACGGCAAGCTCAGCCTGGACGGCACCGGCCGCATCGGCTATGTCAGCCAGTTCGCCATCCGGGAAGGCGATCAGTCCGTCACAGTCTATGACTACCTGTGTCAGGATTTTCTGGCACTGGAACAGGCCATCGGAAATGTCTGCCTGGAGATGGAATCCGCCGAGGATATGGACGCTTTGATGGAACGTTACCAGATCCTGCTGGATGAAAGTGATGCCGTGGATGCGGACAACCACGAAGTCAACATCCGCAAGCAGCTGAAGCTGGCAGAGCTGGAAGACAAAGGCGACCTGGAACTGGAAAAACTGAGCGGCGGCGAACTGAAGCTGGTGCAGGTCATCCGTCAGATGCTGCGCCGTCCAGGTCTTCTCATCATGGATGAACCGGATGTATTCCTGGATTTTGAAAACCTGAACGGCCTGCGGGATCTGATCAACGCCTACAAGGGTACCCTTCTGGTGGTCACCCACAGCCGCTACCTGCTGACCCATTGCTTCGACCGGATCTGGCATCTGGAAAACGGAGATCTGCAGGAATTTGAAGGAAGCTATACGGAGTACAGCTATTCCCGGCTGCAGAAAAAGATCGATCTGAAGCTGGCCTCCGTTGCTGACGAAGAAGAGATCCAGCGGATCTCCAAGCTGGTGGACGATCTTCGTGAACTGGCAACCGAGGTTTCCGAATCCCATCACGGCCGCACCCTGAAGGGCAAGGTCAGCTATCTGAACCGCCTGGTGAGCCGCCAGATCAAAGCGCCCTTCGTGGAGATCCGCCAGCCCGATATTCAGCTTCCTGCAGTCGAATTTCCTGAGGAACCCACCGAACTGCTGCGTCTTGACAACTATTCCCTGGCCTTTGAGGAAAAACTGCTGGAGCAGGTCTCCTTTGCGGTGCATTCCGGTGAGAAGGTTGCTCTGGTGGGCGCCAACGGCACCGGAAAAACCTCCATGCTCCGGGAAATCTGGAAAAATCAAAATCCCGCGATCTGTTTCTCCGAAGAAGCCGCTCCTGCTTTCTTCTCCCAGCTGCATGCTGAAATCCTGAATGAAGAAAACTCCATTTATGAGGAATTCTTTGCCATCGGTTTTGAAACCCATGCACAGGTGGAAGAGCATCTGAAGAAATACTGTTTTGATCCTGACAGCCTGCGCCGCAAGGTAGGCCATCTTTCCGGCGGTGAAAAGAATCTGCTGCAGCTGGCCAAACTGGCAGCCGGTCATGCAAATATTCTGCTCCTGGACGAGCCCTCCAGTCACCTGGATACGTTTTCCCAGATTGCGCTGGAAGACGCCATCTGCGCCTATCAGGGTGCTATTCTGATGGTCTCCCACGATTTTTACACCATCGTCAACTGCGCGGATACCATCCTGTTTGTGGAAAACGGCACCATCCGTCCCATGAGCGCCCGTGCTTTCCGCAAAATGATCTACAAAAAGCATTTCAGCAAGGACTATCTGGAACTGGAACTGCAGAAGAAGGACTACGAAACCCGCATTGCCCGCTGTCTGGAATCCGGAAACTGCGCCGAGGCCCAGCGTCTGTGTGACAAGCTGGCAGCTGTTGTGGAACAGATGCAGAACAATGTATAACAAAAATCCCCTGCTGTAACCGCATCAAAGGCGGATCCGGCAGGGGGTTGTTTTTTCAGATCGTACACGGACAAAGGTGTCCATATCAGATTAACACAATCCGTCTATTGGGGACACCGTCTGTTTTTTTATACGCCAAAATCCGGACAATAAGACACGGCCGCTGTTCCTGCAGCGGCCGTGTCTTTCTGAAGGGTATATAAAAGAAGAGGGGTTGGAATCAAAGTGAAAGATTTTATGCAGGGAGTGCTTCGGGATGAATTCTGGAAGCAGAAGCTTTTTCTGCAACGGTGGCTTTTCCAAAGATCATACCGCCCAGCAATCCTGCGGCGCAGCCGCCCAGAATGGCAAATGCCAGAGCCAGAACCACATTCAGCGGCTCATTGAAAGCAAAGGGAGCCAGCAGACCGGGGATGGGGGATGCAGTGCCGGGAGCATTGTTTACAATACCAAAGACCGCGGCAGAAATACCGGCCAGACCACCGCCAATAAAATTGGAACTGAAAATGGGAATGGGATTGGCCGTGATGATATTGGCCTGAGTCAGGGGTTCCAGCATGACAGCGATCACATTGCCCTTATTGCCGAAGCCCAGCTTGTGGAAGATAATGCCGTTGGTAAAGGAGCCGCCCACACAGGCAATGGCCGCAATACCCATAGGCAGGCCGGTCAGACCCAGCATGGCGGTCAGTGCCATGGAGCTCAGAGGAGAAGTGCAGATCATCTTCATGATGCCGCCCAGCAGGAATCCCATAACAAGGGGAGACTGCTCAGCAGCGGCGCTGATGGCGCTGCCGATTTCGCCCAGCACCAGATTGACTGCAGGATCCACGGTGATGGCCAGGAACCGGGCCAGAGGAGCGGTGACCAAGGCACCAAGGATCACATTCAGGCCTTCGGGGAGCTTCTGCTCCAGCACGGGGGCGATCAGACCAGTGAGATAACCGGCAATGAAGCCGGGCAGGATGCCGTAGCCGCCCACAGCCAGACCGGAGACGACCGCAAAAACAGGGTTAACACCCATGGCCAGGGGAACAGTGATGGCGGCAGCGACACCGCCCAAGCTGCCGGACGTGGCGCCCAGAACCTGGAAGAATTCCAGAGCCAGCACATCGCCTAAAATATATTTGTGAACAGCCTCCACCAGGAAGGAAGCGATTGCAGCATTTGCCATGCCGGACATGGCCTCGGAGCCCTTGGGGGCCTTCATACTGAATACGGAAAAAACAGCCAGAGTAATGAGAAGCAGGCCTACGCCTTTCAGGATCGTTAACATTGCGGAACCTCCATTTATTATCGCGTCTGTGTATGCCCAGAGTATAAGCAGGAGGTTTCACAAAGTTTCAAACCGTTTCGATTTCTTTTTCGAAAAAGGAAGAATTTGTCACATTATCCAAAAACAGGAGGCTATTTATAGCAATAGGATACAAGTGCGTTCAGGAAGTTCCGGATTTTTACATTTCCGCCCTTACTGCTCTTTCCGCGAATGTGGTCCATTTCCCGCCGGATCTGCTCAAAATTAAACAAAGTGTTGGAATATTCGATGAAGGTATCGTTGGAATAATCTTCAAGTCCCAGATGGGCAAGATTCACCATTGCGGTATTGGCCGTACGCCGGATCCGCTGTTCCACAGATTTGGGATTTTCGCTGAACTGTGCGCACAGGTCGATCAGGGTCATCTCTCCGGCTGTTTCACGATGGGTGATCATGTAGTCCACCACGTTGATAATATCCTTGCTTCCAATCTCGCCGATGATGCCAAGCCTCTGCAGAATATCCTTGGTTTTCTGAAGATGTACTGCTTCTTTTGGAACTGCAGCAGCAGTTTTGGGCATGTTATACTGCATCTGATTCATGAACAGGCTTTGCATGCTGTTCAGCGTCCGCTTCATGGAAAGGCTCTGGGTAACCCGGGTCAACACACTTTCCACTTCAATGGCATTGATGGGTTTCTGAATAAAAAACTCCACACCGGCCTCGTACGCAGAGGAAATCATTTCTTTATTGGAGACCTGGGAGAGCATGATATAAGCGGTATCCTGCAGTTCGGGAGCCGTTTTCCGCACAAAGGAGATGCCGTCCATGACGGGCATCAGCAGATCGATGACCACGACATCAGGCTTGATGTACTTCAGGTCTTCCAGTGCATCAATGGGAGAGGTACAGATTCCGCAGATCTCTCCTAAGTTTTTCGTCTGAATGATCAGTTTCAGAAAGTTCAGAATGTTGGGATCATCATCGATCAGATAGATTTTCATACTTGATGCACCTCCAGCTGTTTCTTTGGAATAGAAATATAAAATGTGGTTTTACCCGGCTGACTTTCTACCCGAACGGCGCCCTGAAGCTGATTTTTCACCACATCTTCCACCAGATTCAGGCCTAAACCCCGGCTGATTTCGCCGGTTTCAAAATTGATCTTGGTGGAAAAACCGGGATTAAAGATCTGATCTAAATTTTCTCTGGGGATACCGGGACCGTTGTCGGTGACTTCGAACAAATAATCCGCCTCCTGCTCCTGCTGGGTGAAGGTAAGGGTCACATTGTCATCGCAGCTGGCCTCCAGCGCGTTGGTGAACAGATTCCGGAAAACAGACAAAAGAAAATAGTGCTTGTCTGTTTTGAAATTGAATTCGACATTTGCGTGGAACACCAGTTTCTTTCCCTTTTCGTTTGCCAGTATGGTCATGGAGTTTTGCAGGACTGTCAGAATATCGGAAATCGACATATCTCCGTCTCTCAGATTCAGATCCAGTGCTTCGGAAAGGCCCCGGAGAATCATCAGATATTCCTTTTTAACCTCATGAATATCTTTGGCGACAGTCAAGGCATTCTGGGTCAGTTCCGGGTCTGACTGCTGCTCCTGAAGCTGTGAAAAGAGGCGGTAGGATTTGGCCATGGCATCTTCAATGAGAACAGCATTTTTCTGCATCCAGATAATTTCGGAGTTCAGTTTGGAGATCAGAAGAATCAACCGCTGATATCTGTGGGCATGTTCGGCGCTGATCAGCAGAAATTTATACTGGCTCAGGCCGGTAATCACAGCCCAGAGAATAACGGTTCGGGCCAACGCAACCAGAAGAATATTGATCTGCAGGGACGGTGTGATTGCGTTCAGCTGCAGACGGCAGATCAGTTCCGAAAGATTGGCAAAATAGTCCATGAAAAACAGGGCGAGGTAGCATTGTCTGTGGGGCAACTTGTAATCCTTTTTCCGGAAATAAAGGAAAAACAGGCATCCATAGACATAGTAAAAAATCAGTTCCGGGAAGAAATCCAGCAGGGATTGGTATGAAAATGCGTGCTGCAGTCCGTGGATCAGTACCCGGGACAGATAAACACCGAAGCCCGACAGCAGAAGAATGGGCAGAACGGCGATCTTCTGATACAGGAAGATCAGAATGGGAAGAAGAAGAACGCCCATAGACACCCGGAAGTTGCTGGCAAAGATATCCAGGTTGATCTGAGCAAGAAGGATGATAAAGATACTGAAAGACAGAACCTGTTTTTTCTGAGATGTTCTCATGGACATATCATTCCTTTCGTCCGAATTCCCATTAGAATATCGGAAAATGCCGGCGTTTTCAAGTGGCAGACCGACGGAATCCGGTTTTAAATTGGGCACATTTGAAATCAGTATAAATCAAAAGTTTCAGAAAACTTCATGAAGTATCAGAAGGTTTCACCGGTTTTTCCGAGATAATACAGAAATGTCAAAATATTCCGCCGTACGGAACATCTGACGAAAGGACACTTCCACGCGCCAAGGTATTTTGACGTATGAACCTTATCGTAAACAAAAAAGAACCGATACCAAAAGGTATCGGTTCTTTTTATGCTCTCTGTCCCGGAATAACCCGGAAACAGAAAAGCCCTTACATCAATCTGTGTTTTGCCCGATTCCAGACGGACTTGAAACTCAGTTCGGATTCCTCTTCCGTTCCCAGAATGTCCACCAGGACATGATGCACATTGGCAACACCGCTGCGGCGGAGTTTACCGGCACAGGAAGCACAGTAGGTATATACGTTGGGAAGATTCTTTTCCTTCAGTCCTGCAGCAAAGGAAGCGGAAATTTCCGGTTCTTTTTCGGCAGCGCAGCCGCCAAGGCCGCAGCACTGAATTCCCCTGATATTTTCCCACTCTCCGTCAATAAAGGGCAGAATAGATTTTTCCAGTGCAAGGCTTGCCTTATCAGGGCAGGGTACAAACAGATGCACCTTCTCTTCCGAGATTTTTCCGCCCAGTCCCAGCTCACAGAGCTTTTCATAAATACTGACCACGGGAATATCCAGCCGGGGCTTCAGGAAGTGGTAACAGTTGGGGCAAAGAACAATGATTTCTTCAATCCCCAGCTTTTCAATGCGCTGTTTCAGAGTCTTCAATCCCTGGCTCTCATCTTTCGTAAGACCCAGTTCAGAGATCGGTTTGCCGCAGCAGTCATACCACACGCCGATATCAGCGGTATTCTTCAGCAGTTTTACAAGATACTCTGTGGTCTCCGGAAAGAAAGAGGGGAAATTGCATCCTGGGAACAGAACGGATCTGCGGTCCGCTGCCTTCTGATTCCGGAACAGATAATTTTTCTTTTCCGCAATCAGAGCCGTGTATCCCTTCTCCGGAACCTTACCGCCATTATCCGCGACACTGTCACGGCGAAGCTGCAGCGCAATCTCACGGCCATCAATCTTCTTGGGACAGACCATGGAGCAGTCACTGCACAGGAAGCAGTGATATGCCAGTTCCGGATGCTCCGCAAATCCCTGCAGGTCCATTTTATATTTCTTCAGGAAATCGCATTTTCTGGTGCACAGACCGCAGTGAATGCAGTTTTCTGCCAGCTTGCATGCTTTGGACATAGGTATTCCTCCAAACAAGGATCGTAACAAGGGAGCCGCATCCTGAGATGGGCTCCCTTGCGGTTAGAAAATGATCAATTACTCAGCCAGCAGGGTGAAGGTAACCTGGCAGATGGTGCCGTCTTCGGGCAGAACATCGGGGTTGCCGTAGAACTGCTCGGTCTTAGTGGACTCAACGACGCCGTAGCCGTATGCAGCGTTGGAGCAGATGCCAACGGGGCAGCTCTCGATGCACAGGATGCAGCCGGTGTTCTTGGCGTAAGCCTTGGTGATGTTGCCGCCGAAACGGAAGTCAGCAACGTAGGGCTTGCCGTTGCCGGTGGTCATGATGTCAGCCCAGGGAATTTCGCCGTTGGAGCCTTCCCAGGAAACAGTAACATTCATCTTCTGACCATCAATGATGGCGCCGTCGGGACTGGGCAGACCCAGGTTGTCACCGGGAACGCCGCCGATGCTGATCAGAGCACCGTAGAAGTCCTTCTCGGAGCACAGACCGCGCAGGATGCACTTTTCACCGTTGGAACCGTCCTTGAAGACGACACCGTGACGGCTGGGCTCAGTGAAGTACTTGCCGTTGACCTGGGTGTAGATGGTAACGGACTGAGTTGCGGAGTTGGTGGTGATGACACTGTAGTCAACCTCTTCCTTGGCAGGAGCGCCGCAGGCAGCCAGTGCCAGAACCAGAGCCAGAGCCAGGATCATTGCAATCAGTTTCTTCATAGTTTTTCCTCATTTCTTTGGTTTATAAATAAAGCGAACCGCTTTACTCCGATGTAATCGCCTGTTATTCCCCACAGGCTTCTTCCTGCTGCAGCAGCACTCCGTCATCCAGCCGGTAACGGACGGATGCCTGCGCACTCCAGCGGGTATTATGGGTAACCATGATGACAGCTGCACCTCGCCGGGATTCCTCCTGCAGCATGGACACAACCTTCTCTGCCCAGACATCATCCAGGTCGTTGGTGGGTTCGTCTGCCAGAATCAGATCCGGCGTATGGATCAGGGCTCTTGCCACCATGGCGCGGCGGCGCTGACCGCCGGACAGCTGGTAAGGCAGGAAGTTGGCCCGTTCCGCAAGACCGACACGCTCCAGCATTTCATCCACTTTCGCAGGATCTGCCTTCCGTTTTCCACCCAGGGTCTGGGCAAACTCCAGGTTTTCCCGGAGGGTCAATGCCTGGATCAGGCTGGAGTCCTGGAAAAGGAAACCAACCTTCTCACCGCGAAGAGATGTCTGCTCTCTGTCGGTCATGGACATAACGTCCTTTCCGTCAAAGAAAATCTTGCCGTCATCTGCCTTCAGCAGGGTACCGATGACATACAGCAGGGTGCTTTTACCCATGCCGGAGGGACCTTCCACTGCGACGAAATCACCGCTGTTTACAGTAATATTGATATCTTTCAGAGGCGTGACTGTCTCACCCATCCGATAATCCTTGTGAATGTGCTCTAATCTGCAGATTTCCATATCAGTTCACCTCACCCTGGGTAATGGCGCTCTGGGGTTCCAGACCGGCACTCTTGATCGCGGGATACATGGCAGACAGGAAGCCCAGCAGAGCGGAGAACGCTGTGCCGATCACAACGCACAGGATGGCAGTGCCGATTCCCCAGACAGACTGAGGCATATCGAAGACCTTCTGCAGCAGCTTCACCGCGGTTTCCATACACAGACAGGCAGCAAAGCTTCCGATGAAGCCGCCAATAACCGCCATCGTACATGCCTCACCAATAATCAGCTGGAAGATCTGTTCCTTCTGAATACCGATGGCGCGCATCAGGCCGATTTCCTTCTTTCGGTCCTTGGCCAATGCGTTGAACCGGCCCAGCAGGGACATCACCGCGATGATCAGTGCGCCCATCCACAGGGCAAACAGCACAGTAACCGTGGCACTGAGCTGCTCCTGCAGGGAGGATACTGTGCCGCCGGTAGCCACACACTGAATGGGCAGACCGGAGTAACGCCACAGCTTGTCTGCAAATTTCTCTGCATCCACGCCCTCTTCCAGCTTTACCATGATGGCGGAAATATACTGATTGGGATCCTTGCCGTCCCAGGCATTGCCCAGAATTTCAGAATTCTTTGTCAGTGCACGGGCCATTTCAATGGTCATGAAAATGGTGTCATCC
>JAFZGL010000067.1 GCA_017555395.1 Oscillospiraceae bacterium
GCGCCGATAATGCCGAGTTTTGTCATGTTCTTTCTCCTTTATTCGGGATATACCAGACGGGTATCGTCAATGGTTTCCAGAAGTTCTGTGTACTTTCTGCCCCAGTAGTTTGCCATGGGCAGATTCATGTCCAGATAATTGCCGCAGTCCTTGGCGCTGGCACCGGGAACTTCATCCCGGAAGTCCCGGATGAATCGGAAGCAGTCCGTCACCAGTTTCAGCACATCCCGGCTTTCCAGATCACCGGCCAGCAGCAGATAGAAGCCGGTGCGGCAGCCCATGGGGCCGAAGTAGATGACTCTGTCCTTCCAGTCAGGTTCGTTTCTCAGATAGGTGGCGGCAAGATGCTCCATGGTGTGCATCTCAGCGGTGCCCATGACGGGTTCATCATTGGGCTTGGTCAGCCGCAGATCAAAGGTGGTGACGGTTTCGGCACCGATTTTATCCTTCCGGGAGACATACAGACCCGGCTGCAGCTTGATGTGGTCAATGGTGAAGCTTGTGATCTTTTCCATAGTATTTTCTCCTAATCGTTGTGGCTGCAGTTGGCAGCATCAATGGCAAGAACCAGCAGCAGACCGGGAATTTCGTCGGCGGGATCCCGGAACCGGAGGGTATAGGTATCGGACCAGTTCCAGATCTCCTTGGTAATGGAGAGTACCTCCCGGTGGGCCTGAACAACCTTGTAATCCCAGCCCAGGAAATCGCCTTCCACATCCCAGCCCCGGTAGTCCACTTCGTAGTTTTGCCGCAGCAGCGTGAACTTTTTCCGGACCGTGCCGATGACGCGGCCGCCGATCTCAATTTCAAATGTGGGCATCAGGGTAAACAGCTTCTGACGGATGCTGCCCACTTCATCACGGCCTTCGTCGGCCCGTTTGTCATAGACGTGGATCTGATGTCCCAGAGAGAAGAAGGCGGAGCGGACTTCATAGCGGGCTTCTCCGGAATCATCGAAGACGTCATAACTGTCACCCCAGGAGAATATTCTTTGCCTGATGTGAAGTTCCATTGCGCATCACCTCTGGTGGTACTATATCACAATCCCATTTTCAATGCAAGGAAAATGGAATCGGGGGAGGCGGAAGAAAATTTATTTTTGGGAGATGCCCGGAAAACAGGGCTTGCCTGCAAGATTTGGGGAGAAAACCTGAGGTTTTATGTAAATCAGATTCTGTTTCTTAAGAATATTGTATTTTTGTGAATTCTTCCGATTCGGCTTGCAATTTTTATCGAATAATGCTAGAATACTATTGACTATACCGTAAAGGCAGGGATATGCTATGGCGAAAAACGATTTCGACATCGATTTCGATTTTGAAAAAGAATATGGCTTCGACCCCAAAGCCATTTTAGATTCTGAATATACCGACGAAGACCTGGATCTTTCCCAGTTTGATGACGAGGCTATGGGCCTTGATCTGGACGAGGCGGCATCCGAGTTTGATGATTTTGACCTGGACAGCCTGGACCTGAAGGAAGAGGATGCAGAGGAGGAATTCATTCCCATGCCCCGCCATCAGGTGGAGGAGCCTGCGGATGAGGATTTTGGCGATCTGCACTTCGAAGAAGCAGAGGCTGAACAGAACGAAGAGGATGACCTGATGGACTTTACCCGCCGCGCCAGCTTCTTTGGCGTGGAAGCAGGAGCTGAGTCTCAGGAGCCTGTCTACGAGGCACCTGTTTATGAGGAGCCCGTCTATGAGGAGCCTGCCTATGAGGCTCCCGTATACGAAGAGGCAGAGTACCGGCAGATGGAGGAGCAGTTCGAAGAGGATGTGGCTGACGAGACTGAGGAACCCGCAGTCCGCCGCCGCAGAGAGTGCCCCGAGAAGGAGCGCAAGCCCATCGAGTTTAAGAAGATTTCCATGCCTACAATGCCTCCTGTGCTGACCAATCTGGTGAAGCTGTATGTGCCCAACCAGCAGGAGATCCGGGAGCGGATGGAGACCACCGAGGGCCGCCGCCGCAGAAAGCCTTCCAAGCTGCAGATCTTCAAGGAGTTCTATCTGCCTGTGGTGATTCTGGGCCTGTCTCTGGTGCTGATCCTGTCCTTTGTCATCGGCTCTCTGTCCAATGCCATCGACGCAGCCCAGCTGCAGCGTGAGCAGGAAAAGCAGCAGGCACAGCAGGAATCCCTGGCTGCCGAGCAGCTGGCCACCGAAGGCGTCAAGCTGCTGGAGCGTGCTGAGGAATGCGCCAAGGGCTATAACTATGATGAGGCCATTCAGATTCTGGATTCCTACGCTGGCGAGCCCAGCCAGGAAATGACCATGAAGCGCGCAGAGTATGTCAATGCCAAGAGCTCTCTGGTGGAGCATCAGGATCCCACTCTGATCCCCAACCTGAGCTTCCACGTGCTGATCGCTGACATGAAACGTGCCATGGCTGACGATGACAATCTGGCCGGTCAGTATAACCGCAACTTTGTATCCACCGCCGAGTTCGAGAAAATCCTGAATCAGCTGTACCTGAACAATTTCGTTCTGGTTGATTTTGACAGCTTCGTGGGCAGCGGCTCTGTGGACGGCACCTCTCAGGTTTACGATCAGGTCTCCATCTGGCTGCCCGAAGGCAAGAAGCCCGTGATGCTCACCGAGACCATGGTCAACTACTTCACCTATATGAATGACGGCAACGGCGACGGCATCGCCGACTCCGGCGGTGACGGCTTCGCAAGCCGCCTGGTGGTGGATGACAACGGCGACATCAAGGCCGAGTATGTGGACGAGAACAATGTGACCCAGGTTGGCAACTACGATCTGGTGCCCATTCTGGAAGACTTCATCGCCTCCCATCCCGACTTCAGCTACCGCGGCGCCCGTGCAACTCTGGCAGTCAGCGGCAGCGAAGGTATCTTCGGTTACCGCATCCAGTCCGAGACCATTGCCAACAAGGGCAACGATTTCTACAACCAGGAAGTTGTGGGCGCCACCAAGGTGGTGGAAGCTCTGAGAGAGAAGGGCTACCGCCTGGCCTGCTATACCTTCGACAACAAGGACTACTCCAACATCAGCGCCGACATGGTCAATCAGGATATCCAGAAGTGGAAGTCTCAGATTGCTCCCGTCATCGGTGAGATCGATACCATCGTCTTTGCAAGAGCCAAGGACATCGGCGACTACACCGGCGGCAAGTTTGAGGTTTTGCACTCCAACGGCTTCCGCTACATGATCAAGAACGGCGATACCCCCTACACCGAGATCAACAACACCTATATCCGTCAGACCCGTCTGATGGTCACCGGTGAAAACATGGTGGGCAAGGCCACTATGTTTACCACCCCCGGCCTGTTTGATCCCAACACTGTTCTGGATCTGGCAACCCGCGGCAACGTGCCTGTGGGCTAAACAAAAACACCATGCGCCGGAGAATGCTCCGGCGCATGACTTTTTCAGGAGGAAACACAATGGAACTGAAACCGGGAAAATACCGTCATTTTAAAGGGATGGAATATGAACTGATCGGAACAGCGACCCACTCCGAGACGATGGAGCCTATGGTGGTCTATCGGGCGCTGTATGGTGAAGGCGGACTCTGGGTCCGGCCTGCATCTATGTGGACCCAATGGGTGGACCGGGGAGACTACCACGGTCCTCGGTTCCAATATATTGAAGAATGAAAAAACCGCCGCTTATGCGGCGGTTTTTCTGATTTCTTGGCTGTGCATCCAGTCGGCGCTGAAGTAATAAACAATAAAAACCAGGCAGCTGCAGGTCCAGGTAATGGGATATGCCCAGGACACGGTGGTAAGCTGGGGATAGTGGGGCAGTGCCAGACGGATATAGGCGATCCGGACAAAACACCAGAAAAGCAGCATGGTGTACATGGGAACGGATGCTTTGCCGGCACCCCGGAAGACGGCTGCCATGCAGTGAGAGAAGGCCATCAGGAAATAGAACAGGCAGATGGTACGCATGTGCATGGAACCGAATTCCAGCACCGCAGGCGCATCGTTGAAGACAGAGATCAGCTGAGGCGCAAAGAAGTAGGCAATGATTCCGTAGAGTTCTGCCATGGATGAGCCGCAGATCACACCGAAGAGAATGCCTTTCCTGATCCGGTTATACTGCTTCGCACCCAGATTCTGGCTGACAAAGGTGGAAAGTGCCTGGGAAAAGCAGACCACCGGAAGGAAGGCAAAACCTTCCAGTTTGGTATGGGCGCCGCAGCCGGCCATAGCGGCGGAACCGAAGCTGTTGATGCTGCTCTGAACAAAGACATTCGCCACGGAGATCATGGAATTCTGAACGCCGGAAGGCAGACCCACCCGGACGATTTCCTGCAGACTTTCCGGATCGAACCGGATATGCCGGGGGATCAGACGGTAAACATCCTTTGAGCGCAGCAGATGCACGCAGCAAAGCATGGCGCTGATGCCCTGAGAGACAGTGGTGGCCACCGCGGCGGCACCAACCCCCAAACGCAGCACACCCACAAAGGTCAGATCCAGCACCACGTTGACAAAGGTGGAAAACATCAGAAAATACAGCGGATGGCGGCTGTCTCCCACGGCGTGGAGAATACCCACACACATATTGTACATGACCACGAAAATGGCGCCGCAGAAGTAAAAACGGAAATACTGAACAGACTGGGGCAGCACATCTGCCGGCGTATCCATCCACTTTAAAATGGTGGGAGTAAAGCCCACCCCCAGCACCGTCAGCGCCAGACCGGCCGTGATGCCGAAGGCAACAGCGGTATGGATGGCTTTGTTCATGGCGTCATAATTTTTGGCGCCAAAATGCCGGGCAATCACCACGCCGGCACCCATGGACAGACCGTTGCAGAAACCCACCAGCAGAAAAATCAGACTGCTGGAGGAAGCCACCGCGGCCAGGGCGGTGTCACCCAGAAAATAGCCCACTGTCCAGGCATCAAAGGCATCATAAAACAGCTGAAGCAGATTACTCAGCAGAACAGGAAAGGCAAAGACCAGCATGGATTTCCAGATGGAACCCTCGGTCAGGGAATTGCGCATGGGGTATCACCTTCTGATTCAAAAAGACTCTACATCAGGTTATACACCTGGGAAAGACAAATGTCAAGCTGTGATAGAATGGTGAATCCTGGACATCCTGAAAGAGGAGGGATGTATATGACGGAAAAGGAATACGGCGATCTGGTGAAAGACATGATGCCCAGATCTCCTGCGGGGAAGGACTGCTTCAACGCCTTCTGGATCGGCGGGCTCATCTGCGTCATCGGACAGTTTCTGATGAACCGGTATTCTGATCTGGGACTGGAGCAGGATATGGCAGGCACGGCATCTTCCATGACCCTGGTTGCCCTGTCTGCGCTGCTGACTGGCCTGAGCCTGTATGACAACATTGCAAAGCATGCCGGAGCCGGTACCCTGGTGCCCATCACCGGTTTTGCCAATGCCATTGCCGCCCCGGCGGTGGAGTTCAGGACGGAGGGTATGATCCTGGGTACCGCGGCGAAGATGTTCACCATCGCCGGACCGGTGATTGTCTATGGGGTGAGCGCCAGCGTGGTGTATGGGTTTATTTACTGGCTCTGGACGGTGTTTGGATAAACGATCATTTACAGCAGAAAAAACCGGGCTTCTTCTGAAGCCCGGTTTTTTGATCAGTCGATGGACAATCTGTTTTTTTCCAGCGCCTTGCGGATGGATACCGCCAGCATGGGTGCGAAGACGATGGCAACCACCATGTTGAAGGTGGTGGCAGGCAGCTTGGTGACCACCGTCAGGGTAGCAGCCTCCAGGGGAAGTCCCTTCAGCAGCATGCCGCTGTAGAAGCAGGTCTTGGCCAGATACAGCACTGCGTAAGTCAGTGCACCGGCCACGGTGGCGGCGGATGCCCGGGCATAGGTCCAGGGCTTCTTACCACAGCGGATCACAAGTCCGGCGGCAAGGCCGTAGGCGGCCTTGGTCAGGAAGGTGATCCAGGCTTCAGAAATGTACAGCGGATTCATCATGTCGTAGATGGCGGAGCCAAGACCGGCAGCCAGGGCACCGTACCAGGGTCCCAGCAAAATGCCGCCCAGGGCGCACATGATATTGCCCAGATGGAAGGAAGTTGTGCCTGCGATGTCCACAGGAATGGTGATCCGCAGGGCGCTGCCGGCAACGGTCAGGGCTGCCATCAGGGCAGTGAATACGATTTTACGGGTGGAAGCAGAGGATGTGCGTTCCATGATAACACCTCCGGGTGAAGTTTTGTTTTCTCCATTATATCTGCAACTGGCAATAAATACAGTGCCAAAACCGGAATGAAAAATAAGGCCAGATAAAGTGGCGAATTTTATACATTTTCTGGATAAAAATGTCTGTACAGATTTGGGGAAAGGTGGTACAATATTTCCAGGCAAATAACACTATTAAAAACCTTTACATAATACTGAAAGGGGATCAATTATCATGAGACTGATTCGCGCCAAGGACTATGCTGACGTCAGCCGCAAGGCTGCCAACATCATCGCTGCACAGGTTCACCTGAAGCCCGACTGCGTTCTGGGTCTGGCTACCGGCTCCAGCCCTGTGGGCACCTACAAGGAACTGATCGCCAAGTATGAATCCGGCGAGCTGGACTTCTCCCAGGTCAAGACCATCAACCTGGATGAGTATGTTGGCCTGACCAAGGACCACGATCAGAGCTATGCTTACTTCATGCGCACCAACCTGTTCGACCATGTGAACATCGACCAGGCCAACTGCAACATCCCCGACGGCACCAATCCCGACGGCGCTGCTGAGTGTGCCCGCTATGATGCTGTCATCGCTGCTTTTGGCGGCGCTGATCTGCAGCTGCTGGGCCTGGGCCCCAACGGCCATATCGGCTTCAATGAGCCCTGCGATGAGTTCGTCAACGGCACCAACCATGTCAAGCTGACCGACTCCACCATCGATGCCAACCAGCGTTTCTTCGAGAAGCGTGAGGATGTCCCCACCCATGCATACACCATGGGCATCGGCTCCATCATGAAGGCAAAGCGCGTCCTGCTGGTCTGCAACGGCGCCAACAAGGCTCAGGCTGTGAAGGACTGCTTCTTCGGCCCCATCAAGCCCCAGGCTCCCGGCTCCATCCTGCAGCTGCACCCCGATTTCACTCTGGTTGCTGACGAAGCTGCTCTGGAACTGGTCAAGGATCTGCTGTAAGTTTTTTATCGATAACCCGGAGGATTTTCCTCCGGGTTATTTTTCATCTTCCTGTTTACGAAATCTGTTTTCTGTGATATGATATCATGTAGGATTATATTACAGAGGTTTTTACCATGAATTACATTGTTTTGGATATGGAGTGGAACCAGCCCTGGCCCGGCTCGCCTTCCAGCAAGAAGGTGCTTCCCGTTGCTATCCGGGGAGAGATCATCCAGATCGGTGCCGTCCGGGTGACGGAGGATCAGCAGGTGACGGATGAGTTCCAGATCCTGATCAAGCCCAAATATTACCGGCACCTGAACCGCCGGGTCAGCAAGCTCACCGGCATCAAGGAGTCCCGGCTTCGGGAGGAGGGTGTGCCCTTCCCGGAAGCCATGGAGCAGTTCAGAGCCTGGTGCGGCGAGGATATTATCTTCCTGACCTGGGGATTTGACGATATCGGCATTCTCCGGGAAAATCTGCAGCTGTTCGAGCTGGAGACGGACTGGACCGACAAGTGGTACAATGCCCAGATGATCTTCAACGCCCAGACCGACGGCTCCACAGCCCAGAAGGCACTGAAGACCGCCATGGAGATCTTTGAAATCGAAGCCACCCGTCCTGCCCATGATGCGCTGGGTGATGCCTATCATACAGCTCTGATCTGCGCCAGACTGGATCTGCGCAAGGGTCAGGCAGAGTATGACGCTGCCTTGAAGAGCCATGAAAACGGCTTCCATGGCGCGGAGCTTCCCGGCTGCATCGGACGGAAGGTGTTTCATGACTATGCGGACAAGCGTGTTGCCCTGAGTGCCATGTCCGGCGAGGAGAATCTGTGTCCCATCTGCGGCGGCAGAATGCTGGGTTCCCGCTGGTTTGCCCAGCCCGGTCACCGGTATATGGATCTGGCAACCTGCCCCGAACACGGAAAATTCCTGATCCGGGTCCGGCTCTCCCAGCAGGCAGACGGCCTGATCCGGGTCAGCCGTCTGACTTATGAGGCAACCTCCGAGGCTGCGGAAGCCTATGCCCGCCGGGCAGAGAAGGCAGATCCCGAGGAGACTGTCCGTCCCCGCCGTCGCCGCCGCCACAGAAGCGGTGCAGCTCCGGCAGCGGAAACCCCCAACGAATAATGAAGCAGGCACATCCGCCAGGATGTGCCTGTTTTGCTTGTCAATAAGCCTTCGCAAAGAGCAAGGTATGTAACAGAAAAACAGCCTGTACGGTAAGTACAGGCTGTTTGCTCAATCGAAGAGAACCGCCAGGTTCCTGTTTTCAAGAGCGGCCTCCAGAATGGCCCGCTTGGCACTGCGGGCGTAATTCCCAAGCTTTTCCTCCGCGTCCGCCCAGTTTACAAGATGGATCCGGGTGTCTTCGGAAATGTCCGTCAGACAGTCGTGGAGGGCATCCAGGTTGTTGCCGTAATGATCCGGAAAGGCCAGGGCATCGGCAAAGGCTTTATGCAGATCAGAGCGGGGAACAAAGCCCCGGCAGTCAATGGTGATATTCTTCATTTAGGGTTCTCCGTACAGCAGCTCAAAGCTTTCGTAATGGTCTTCCGTATAGTAGATCAGGCCGTCATCGGAGAAGACGATGCGCTTGGCGCCCCGGCTCCTGGCACCCATGGTGTCAATGTCGCACTCGGTGTACGCCCGGTCCTCGGGAAGCAGACCTTCATAGTTGCCGAACCGGTCGCCGCCGATGCACATGCCGGGGGCGAATTTCTCCAGGCTGCCGCCTTCCCAGCCCAGCTTCCGGGCCTCGTTCTTGGTCATAAAGTTGTCCGGCAGACAGCCGTAGGTGTGGATGTACAGGGCCACATCTTCCTTGGTGGTATAGCAGCCGCTCTCGTCGATGAGGGCAACCGTTTCCGGAGGAGCCTGGGGCTGTGCCTCGGTTTCGGGAACGGCGGCTTCTGCCTCCGGAATCTCAGCTTCGGGGATAATCTCTTCCTGCTGAATCAGCTGGGGCAGGGTGACTTCCGGGGCTTCCTCGCCGCGGGTCAGACCGAACAGGGAAGCCAGAACCACCAGAAGGACGGCAAGCAAAGTGGACAGAATCTTTTTCATGGAATGCCTCCTGATACAGGGATTTTTCCTGATTATAATACCATAAATATAAAAGTGCAACATAAAATGGAAGCCTATATAAAAATTATAATAATTACAAGCCGTTATTGTTTTCTTTCATAAATTTATTGAGTTATTTTTGGTTATTATTTTAAAAACACTTCATTGTCAGAGGGGCGTATTTTGTGTTATAATCATTTTAGCAAAAAACGCAGTCTGATAAATTCGGAGTGCGGTACATTTTACAAAAAATGGAGGAATTTACTATGCCTATGCACATGGGTTTCCGTTGGTACGGTGAAGGCAACGACAAGATCAGCCTGTCCGATATCAAGCAGATTCCCGGCGTCACCAGCATTGTTTGGGCCCTGCACAACAAGATGCCCGGTGAGATTTGGGAAGAACATGAGATCGCTGAAGTGATGGATCAGCTGCACAAGTACGGCTTCAACGGCGATGTTGTTGAGTCCGTCAATGTCCATGACGATATCAAGATCGGTAAGGACACCCGCGACGGCCTGATCGAGAACTACAAGCAGTGCATCCGCAATCTGTCCAAGTTCGGCGTCAAGGTCATCTGCTACAACTTCATGCCCATCTTCGACTGGACCCGCTCCAATCTGTTCCATGAAGTCGGCGACGGCTCTACTGCCCTGTTCTATGAAAAGGGCATGATCCAGGACGACTACAATGCCATGGCAAAGTACATTCTGGACTTCACCGAAAAGTACAACATGTCCTTCCCCGGCTGGGAGCCTGAGCGTATGGCCAAGCTGGATCAGCTGTTCAAGGACTATGCCGATGTTGACCACGAGAAGCTGTGGGCCAACCTGAAGTACTTCCTGGAAGCCATTATGCCCACCTGTGAGGAGTGCGACATCAAGATGGCCATCCATATGGACGATCCCCCCTGGGACATCTTCGGCCTGCCCCGCCTGCTGATCAACGCAGAGAACATCGACCGCTTCCTGTCCATGGTGGACCATCCCTACAACTGCCTGACTCTGTGCTCCGGTTCTCTGAATGCCGATCCCAGCAACAATGTTGCCGAGATCGTCCGCAAGCACTGCGACCGCATTGCCTTTGCTCATATCCGCAACGTCAAGCACTTCGACAACGGTGACTTCTCCGAGGCTTCCCACCGCGACTGCGACGGCGAGACCGGCATCGTTGACATCATCAAGGCTTACCATGACTGCGGCTACGAAGGCTACATCCGTCCTGACCACGGCCGTCACCTGTGGAACGAAGGCCCCGGCAATGTCCGTCCCGGCTACGGTCTGTATGACCGCGCTCTGGGCATCATGTATATGCTGGGTGTCTGGGATATGCTGGACAAGCTGGACGGCAAGGTTACCGTCGCCAACGCTTAATGAATTGATAACGGGGCCGGCAGCCCGTCGGCCCCTCCTTAACAAATTATTTGGAGGTTATTTATAATGCTCGATCTGACTCTGACCCATGATTTTACCGGTAAGGTCGTTGTTGTTACCGGTGCAGGCGGTGTTCTGTGCGGCGATATGGCCCGTGCTTACGCTCAGGCAGGCGCAAAGGTTGCTGCTCTGGACCTGAACGAGGAAGCTGTTCTGAAGCTGGCTGCCGAGGTTACCGCTGAAGGCTTCGTCATGAAGGGTTACAAGTGCAACGTTCTGGAACTGGAGACTCTGGAAGCTGTCCATCAGCAGGTTCTGGCCGATCTGGGTCCCTGTGATATTCTGATCAACGGCGCCGGCGGCAACAACCCCCGTGCAACCTGCGACAACGAGTACCATCACGAAGCATGGGAAGGCTGCAAGACCTTCTTCGATCTGGATCAGTCCGGCGTTGACTTCCTGTTCAAGCTGAACTTCCAGGGCACTCTGCTGCCCACTCAGGTCTTTGCCAAGGACATGGTCGCCAAGAAGTCCGGCAACATCCTGAACATCTCCTCCATGAACGCATATATTCCCCTGACCAAGATCCCCGCCTACTCCGGCGCAAAGGCTGCCATCTCCAACTTCACCCAGTGGCTGGCAACCCACTTCGCAGGCTCCGGCATCCGCTGCAATGCCATTGCTCCCGGCTTCATCGTCTCCAATCAGAACCGCGCGCTGCTGTTCAATGAAGACGGCACTCCCAAGCCCCGTACCGGCAAGATCCTGGCCGGCACCCCCATGGGCCGTTTTGTGGACTCCGCTGAACTGCTGGGCGGCATGTTCTTCCTGACCAACGACAAGATGGCTTCCGCCGTTTCCGGCGTCATCCTGCCCATCGACTGCGGCTTCGCTGCCTACTCCGGCGTGTAATTCTCAGATCATATCAAAAGACCTGTCCGTTTGGACAGGTCTTTTTTGTTATACGAATTTGCGGAAGAACGCGGCGGCATCGTCATTGCACTTGACTGCCTCCGGATGGATGATGTTCACATGGAACACATGGCCCACTTCCTTGGCTTCAGGGGTGCCGTAGCAGTGGTATTCCGCGTCAATTCCCTTTGAGCAGATATAATCATACATGGGCTGTGCAGCATCGTGAAGGAAATCACAGCAGGAGGTGATGATGAAGGCAGGGGGGAAGGACTCTGTGACAGCACCCAGAACATCCAGCCGGGGATCGGTCATGTTAAACTTTTTGCCCAGATAGTCATTGGCCAGACCCTTGTGGGTACCCGCCGCAAATTTGGGGATGTCATACATGCCGCAGAAAAGGCCGACAGCACGGATCTGGACATCGGGAACCTTAATGGGGAACAGAGATGCGAATTCCGGGTTGGTATGGATGGCGGCATAGTGGCTGGCCAGCTGAGCACCGGCACTGTCTCCCAGCAGGATGATCCGGTCGGGATCCAGATGATAGCGATTCTGATTTTTCACGACCCAGTCCAGAACAGCGCCGGTATCCGCCAGGGGAGTGGGGAATTTCCACCTGGGGGCCAGACGGTAGTTGAAATTGATGAAGGCAAAGCCGCGCCCTGCCATATCCATGCCGTACCGGCGATAGATCTCCTTGTTGCCGTAGACGTAGCCGCCGCCGTGAATGCTGACAATGGTGGGCAGCTTTCCGGTGACGCCCTTGGGATAGTAGACATCCAGAAGGCTCTGCTCTGCATGGGGTCCGTAGGAAATGTTCCGGTGTTCAGAGATACCTCTGGGGATAGGAATGTTGGAATCCCGTTTTTTATCGCTGCGGGCAGCGGAGATATTGAAAAGCAGACCGGTCAGACTCATGGCGGATTCCTCCTTGGTATGATTTTGTATAGTATATCATAAAAGAAGGAAAATGTGTATTAAAAGTGTAAATGATTATGTGGAGTTTTAAAAGAAAAGCTTTACAGAAAGAGAAGCCATGAAAAATCCGACGAAATCCCCGAACAGTGCTGCCGGGATGGCATACCGGGTCCTGCTGACTCCTGCGGCGGAAAAATAGACACTGACGGTGTAAAATGTGGTCTCTGTGGAGCCCAGCATGACGGCTGCGGTGCGCCCGATCCGGGAGTCCACGCCGTAACTGGCCATCAGCTCTGCGCCCACAGCCAGGGCGGCACTGCCGCTGATGGGACGGATCAGCACAAGAAGGGCAGTTTCCGGGGGGATTCCGAAGAAGGAGAAAACCGGCGCCAGAACGTCACTGATGATTTCTGCAGCACCGGAGGCCCGGAGCATGTGCACTGCGGTCAGCAGCAGGATCAGTGCCGGAAGGATGGACGACAGAATGTGCAGTCCCTGCTGTGTTCCCTCCAGCAGAAGTCCGTAGAGGTTTTCCTTCCGCCGCAGTGCAGGCAAAGATATGGCCAGCAGGAGTATGGGGATCATGTAATCAATCATGGCGCCATACCTTTCCCAGAATCCAGGCAGCGGTAAGCCCAAGAAGGGCGCTGCACAGACTGGTGACCCACACGGCGGGAAGAATATCAAAGGGCGTATTGCAGTTCAGACCGGCGCGCAGTGCAGCCACATTGGCCGGGATCAGCTGGATGGAGGCGCTGTTTAGTACCACCAGACGGCACAGGGAATCTGTGGCAGAATCGCCTGCGGCTATCCGTTTGGCGGCAGAAACACCCATGGGTGTGGCGGCATTGCCCAGCCCCAGAAGATTGGCGCAGATGTTGGCGCTGAGATCTGCTGCCAGATCCGGATCCTGACGGGTTTCCGGAAACAGCCTGACCAGTATCGGCCGCAGCAGACAGGCGAGCTTTCCGGTCAGTCCCATGTGTGTCATCAGATGTCCGATACCGCTCCACAGGCACAGTCCGCCGGCCATGGAAATGGCCAGGGTAACCCCCGCCTGGGCGCCCTGCAGCACGGAAGCGGACAGCCCTGCGCCGTTTCCGGTGAGCCAGGAAAAGAAAATGCTGATCAGAAGCATGGCTGTCCAGATCCAGCCCATCACCATAAAAAATTCCCCCTTTGCCTGTACAATATGTTCATTTGCCGATAAAATCACTGGCTATTTTCGACAAAAGGGAATTTTTTCGAAAAAAGTATTTGACACGGTGAGACCTTGTAAGTATAATGATAAAATAAATAAGTCGATGAGACAAGAGAATTGCTTGCAAGGCAAAGGAAGGAGCTGACAGCTTTGAAATCAACAGGTATCATCCGCAAGGTGGACGATTTGGGAAGAATTGTCTTGCCCATCGAACTGCGCCGTATGCTGGATATTGCGGAGCGGGATGAACTGGAGATCTATATGGAGAATGACCACATCATTCTTCGCAAATACGAGCCCTCCTGTGTTTTCTGCGGTGCGGACCGGAAACTGGTCAGCCACAACGGCAAGAATATCTGCCGGGAATGTGTCAGACTGCTGACAGCACTGTAAAAAAGACCCCTGAATGCCATGGCATTCAGGGGATTCTTGCTTTATTCCGGATCTTTCAGGGCGATATCGTAGACCACATTTTTTGGCAGCCCCAATTCCTTGGCGGTCTGCTTGACGGCATCCTTCCGGCTGAGACCCTCTTCCATCAGCTGGGCAACCCGGGAGGCGGCATCGGTTTCCGTGGGCACTTCCTTCTGTACCGGTTCGGCACCGGCCACGATCAGAACGAATTCTCCCTTGGGAGGATTCTCGGTGTATTTTGCCACGGCCTCGCCCAGGGTGGTGCGGACCACTTCCTCGTGGAGTTTGGTCAGCTCCCGGCAGAGGCTGATGCCTCTGTCCTCACCGAAGGCATCCCGCAGATCTTCCAGGGTGGACAGCAGCTTGTGGGGTGCTTCGTAGAAGATCATGGTGCGCGTTTCTGCCTGCAGGGATTCCAGATGCTCCCGGCGGCTCTTTTTGGAGGTGGACAGGAAGCCTTCGAAGCAGAAGCGTCCGGTGGACTGACCGGAGATGCTGAGGGCGGTGATGGCGGCGCAGGGGCCGGGAATGGCGCAGACAGGAATTCCGGCGGCGGCGCACTGCTTCACCAGATCCTCACCGGGATCGGAGATGGCGGGACTGCCTGCGTCGGACACCAGAGCGCAGACTTCTCCCGCCAGGATCCGTTCCACAATCTTATCTCCTTTGAAGGCCTTGTTGTGCTCATAGTAGCTGACAAGGCTTTTTTTGATGCCCAGGTGATTCAGAAGCTTCAATGTCACCCGGGTGTCTTCCGCGGCGATAAAATCCGCTTCTTCCAGCGTCTGGCGGCAGCGGATGGAGATGTCGCCCAGATTGCCGATGGGGGTGGGTACCAGATATAACATGCCTGCCATAATATGGCCTCCTAAGGTTCTCTGTGAGATTCGTCCGTGTGATAAACGGAGCGGTGGTAATCGGTGGGATTGCCGCATCGGTCAAAAAGCGCGGCTTCTTCAATGGTCAGTCCGGGTTTTGCACCCTTCCTAAGCTGAAGCAGGATCAGGGTGATGGGCCCATCTTCCCGGTGGCGCAGCAGGAGAAGCCGTTTGGCCTCCAGCTGACGCTCTGACGCCAGGGCGATGATCTGAGCCAGCCGGTCGGGCTTGTGCACCAGAAAAAAGTCGCCGCCGAATTTCAGAGCCCAGCCTGCGGCGCGCATCAGATCCTCCAGCGAACAGGTGATCTCCTGCCGGGCTTCCGGCAGGGTGCGGCTTTCAAAACCTCCGGAAAAATAGGGAGGATTGGAGATGCAGACGGAAAAACTGCCGGGCGCAACGGTTTCGGGAATCCTGCGCAGATCCATGCATATACTTTCCATACGGGAGGAAAGACCGTTGCGGATGATGTTGTCCCCGGCAGCAGTGTGGGCGGCGGGATCCAGCTCCACACCGGTTACCTGACATCCGGCATCGCAGGCGCACAGCAGCAGCCCCAGGGTGCCGCAGCCGCTGCCAAGATCCAGTACCCGGGCATTCCGGGGAAGTCTGACGAAGCGGGCCAGAGCCATGGAGTCTGTGCTTAGAGGAAAGACGCCGGCAGGGATCTCAACTGTAATACCATTGGATAAATATTCCATCGTGATTCAAAAGATACAAAATCGGCCTGCGCGGATAGCGCAGGCCCATCTTGATTGGGTTAAATTAGCCTTCCTCGATAGCGGAAACGGGGCACTGGTCAGCGCAAGCACCGCAGGAAACGCAGGTGTCAGCGTTGATCTCGTACTTGCCGTCGCCCTCAGCGATAGCGGAAACGGGGCACTGATCAGCACAAGCGCCGCAGGAGACACAAGCATCAGTAATAATGTAAGCCATGGTATTACCTCCAAAATTATTTTAATGCGTTATGTATAACGTCATTTCCTATTTTAGCATGTATTTCGGAAAACGCAATCCCTTTTTTCTATGGGCAGGAATAATTTTTTCAGGTATTGGCGAAGCTTTTTCCGGAAAAGGGAGGGATTCTTTGCGTTATCATATGCTAACTTCTGAGCTGATCCGCAGCTCCGGCCGGAAGGCGCGGCAGTTCGGGCACAGCTATGTGGGCTCGGTACATCTGCTGGCGGCGCTGGCGGAGCAGCCGGAGGGCGTGGGCCAGTTTCTGCGGAGCATGGGACTGGATCCGCAGCTGACAGAGACCATGGCGAGGCTCTTTTACGGCATGGGCAGGCCGGATCTGCCGCTGCCCCAGGGTTTTACGGGGAACGCAAGACGGATCCTGCATATGGCAGCCCGGGAAGCCGGAGCCCAGAACAGCCGTCTGATCCGTCCGGTTCATGTGCTGCTGGCCCTGGCAAGAACCGAGGACTGCGCAGCATCGGAACTTCTGACTATGAACGGGATCAGTCCGCAGCTGCTGTTTTCTCACACGGTGGAGTATTTTCAGGGGGAGACCGGGTCTCCCGCCGGAATGAAAAAGGAGGCGGTCATTACGAAATTGCTGGATCAGTTCAGCGAGGATCTGATCGGAAAGGTGTCTGATATGGAGCCGGTCATCGGCAGAGACCGGGAGATCGACACGGTGGTCAGCATCCTGTGCCGGAAGCATAAGAATAACCCTGCCCTGATCGGGGAGCCGGGTGTGGGAAAAACGGCCATTGCCGAAGGCCTTGCCCAGCGGATGGCGGTGGGGAATGTACCGCCCCAGCTGAAGGACAAGCGGCTGCTCAGTCTGAACATGGCCAATCTGGTGGCGGGAACCAAATACCGGGGGGAATTTGAAGAACGGATCCGGGATGTACTGGCGGAGATCCGCCGCAGCGGAGATGTGATTCTGTTTGTGGACGAGATGCATACCATCGTGGGCGCCGGTGCCGCGGAAGGCGCCATCGATGCGGCAAACATCTTCAAACCGGCTCTGAGCCGGGGGGAAGTACAGATGCTGGGCGCCACCACCCGGGAGGAATA
This sequence comes from Oscillospiraceae bacterium, assembly GCA_017555395.1. Classification (GTDB taxonomy): domain Bacteria; phylum Bacillota; class Clostridia; order Oscillospirales; family Oscillospiraceae; genus Faecousia. The sequence continues at coordinate 16,905 of JAFZGL010000067.1, forward strand.
CCGCCGGTATATCGAGAAGGATGCTGCCCTGGAACGGCGGTTCCGGCCGGTGGCGGTGGAGGAACCGGATCCGGATGTTGCCCTGGCCATTCTTCAGGGACTGAAGCCGGGGCTGGAGCGGCATCACCGCCTGAGGATCACGGAAGAAGCCCTCCGGGATGCGGTGGGGCTGTCGAAGCGGTATCTCCCGGATCTGTATCTTCCGGACAAAGCCATTGACCTGCTGGACGAGGCCGCTGCCCGATGCCGTCTGGAAGGGATGTATCCGTCCCGGAACAGTGAGGCCAGGAAAGCGCTGGAGCAGGAGCTTCACGCGGCAGTCCGGGAACGGCGCTTTGAGCAGGCAGCCCAGCTGCGGGACAGGATGCAGCGGATGGCCTCCAAAACCCCGGAGGGAAAGCGAAGCCACAGCATCACCGGCGCGGATATTGCACGGGTGGTTTCCGAACGGACAGGGATCCCGCTGGGACGGCTGACCGCGTCCCAGCGGGAACGGCTGCTGGAACTGGAGCAGCAGCTTGCCAAGCAGGTGGTGGGACAGCCCAGGGCGGTGCAGGCTGTGGCAGAGGCAGTCCGGCGGGGGTATTCCGGCATCCGGGACACAGACCGCCCCATTGCCTGTCTGCTGTTTACCGGCCCTACCGGTGTGGGAAAGACCGAACTGTGCAGGGTGTTGGCCACGGAACTCTACGGAAGTAAGAATGCCATGATCCGTCTGGACATGACGGAATATATGGAAAAGCAGTCGGTATCCCGACTCATTGGGGCGCCTCCGGGCTATGTGGGCTATGAGGATGGGGGAAAGCTGACAGAGGCGGTGCGGCGCCGGCCATACAGTCTGGTGCTGCTGGATGAACTGGAAAAAGCCCATCCGGATGTGCTGGGGATTTTGCTGCAGATCATGGAGGAGGGCTGCCTGACGGATTCTGCCGGTCGGCGGGTCAGTTTTAAAAATACCATTGTGGTGATGACCTCCAATGTGGGCGGAACCTGCCGGGGAGAGGGTCTGGGTTTCTGCTCGGAGGGCAAGGCAGGAGAACTCCGGCAGGCGGTGCGCCAGGCCTTTACACCGGAATTTCTGGGACGGCTGGACGGTACGGTCTGCTTTGATCCTCTGGAGGACAGCGCCATGGAGACCATTGCCGGGAAGTACCTGCGGCAGCTTCAGCAGCGGTCGGAAGCTGCCGGGACGCAGCTGATCCTGCCGGAGGAACTGGCAGCCTGGCTGGGAGAAAAGTGCCGGGGCAAAGACGGCGCCCGGAATCTGCGCACCCTGGTGCAGCATGAAGTGGAGGGACCTCTTGCGGTCCATCTGCTGCGCTGTTCCCGGCGGCCGGCGAAAGTCAGGCTCCGTTTGGAGGCAGGAAAGGTTGTCATTTAGACCATGGGGAACGGTCTTTTGCAGAATCAAACAGATGATTTGCATATTTATAATAGAACAAGTGTTCGAAAGTTAGAAAAAAGGGGCTGTTTTTGAGAAAAATATGAAATAATTGAGAACAAAAAGATTGATTTTTGGAATCGATGGATGTATACTGTCTTTAATTGGAGCAAAAGGGTAGTAAAGTGGAGTAAAATGGAATGGAGGTGAGCACATGATCGGCAAATATGGCGCGAAGCTGGATGAGAAGAACCGTCTTTTCGTTCCTTCCAAGCTGCGCGGTGAGTTGGGTGACAACTTTTTCGTGACACTGGGTGTCAATTGCGGTCATCGTTGCCTCACCGTCTATACCGCTGCCGAGTGGCAGCGCCTCAGCGACAACTTCAATGCCCTGAGTATTTCCCAGCGCGCTGGCGCTACCAGCCTGATCTTCATGAATGCTGCTGAGTGCAGCCCGGACAAGCAGTTCCGTTTTGCGCTGACCCCCTTCCTGCTGCAGTATGCAGGCATTGAGCGGGAGGTCATGATCGTAGGTCGGGCCGGTCAGGCGGAGATCTGGGACGCAAATGAATTCGCGGCCTTTGAGGCGGAGAATCTGACCCCCGAAAAGCTGCTGGCATCTCTGGAGGCAATCGGTCTATGAGCAATGAATTTCATCATGTTTCCGTCCTCCTGGAGGAATGCATCGAAGGCCTTAACATCAAGCCTGACGGCATCTATGTGGACGGCACCCTGGGCGGCGCGGGTCATTCCAGCCGGATCGCGGCTCTGCTGACCACCGGCCGCCACATCGGCATTGACCGGGATCCCGTGGCACTGAAGGTGGCGCAGGAAAGACTGGCTCCCTGGGCTGACCGGGTGACTCTGGTTCATTCCAATTTCTGCGAAATCAGACAGGTTCTGGATGACCTGAATATTGACGGCGTGGACGGCATTCTGCTGGATCTTGGCGTTTCCTCTCCCCAGCTGGATGAGGCGGAACGGGGCTTTTCCTATATGCTGGATGCGCCCCTGGATATGCGCATGAACAGCCAGGACAGCCTCAGTGCCCACACGGTGGTCAACACCTGGCCCTATGAGGAACTGAAGCGGATCCTTTATGATTACGGCGAGGAGCGCTACGCACCCAAGATCGCGGCAGCCATCTGCAGCCGCCGGGAGCAGAAGCCCATTGAGAGCACCCTGGAACTTGTGGATATCATCCGCAGCGCCATGCCTGCCGCAGCTCTGAGAGAGAAGCAGCATCCGGCCAAGCGCAGCTTCCAGGCCATCCGCATCGCTGTCAACGATGAGCTGGGCTCCGTGGAAAAAGTTATGGAAGACGCCATCCCCAAGCTGAACCCCGGCGGACGGCTGGCAGTCATCACCTTCCACTCTCTGGAAGACCGTATTGTGAAAAATGCAATGGCAAATGCAGCCAAAGGCTGCACCTGCCCTCCCAATTTCCCGGTTTGCGTCTGCGGCAAGAAGCCCAAGGTGAAGATCATCACCCGCAAACCCATTGTCTCCGGCGAGATTGAGCTGGAACGTAATCCCAGAGCCCGCAGCGCAAAGCTCCGGATCTGCGAAAAAATCTAGGTAAACCCGAAGGGAAGTCGTTTTTATGGCCCGCAAACCCGAAATTCAATATATCGGTCAGTTCTATGTTCACGGCAGTGAAGTCAAGAAGCTGGCGGTAAAGGAGCAGCCCAAGAAGGCCAAAACGGAGCTTCCCCTGCATCGGATCGAAAAAGTCCGCAAGGTCTATGTGGATCCTCTGGCAATCTGCTCCCTGGTGATGGCAGCTGTGCTGCTGGTGACCATGGTGATGGGCGCCCTGTCTCTGGAGGCAGCCTGGCAGGAACTGGACAATGCACAGCAGTATGTGTATGAACTTCAGCACAAGCAGAGAGTTCTGGAATCCGAGTACCGCTCCGGTTATGATCTGGAGGAGATCCGCAGCGCTGCTTTGGCAATGGGTATGATCCCCGCCGGCGAGGCTGAGACCATGAATCTGCGGGTGACGGTTCCTCAGCAGGAGCCTGAAATGACCTGGATGGATGAAATGGTCTGGTTCCTGGAAGGCTTGTTTGCATAAACAGCATCCAACCCCGATACAATTAGGATAAGCAGTGAGAAATGGGCGGCAGGAGATTTTCTTGCTGCCCATTTGTGCCATATATCCTGAGGAAAAGGGGCATGGATGGGAATGAAACGAACTGAAAAACAGTTTGGCAGATACCGGATGGATTCCGGCCAGCACAGAAGGATTCTTTTCGTGATGGTGCTGCTGGGTGTGCTGGCCTTTGTGCCGGTGGGAGTTCGCCTGTATAGTTTAATGGTAAGGGACTATCATTACTATACAGGGTTGGCACGGAACAACCAGAGCAGAACCACTCCGGTGACTGCGGACCGGGGAGATATCCTGGACAGGAACATGAACATCCTGGCCACCAATGTGTCCGTGGAGAATGTGTATCTGGATCCCCATGAACTGAAGCAGGCCGGAGAAGATATCCCGGCCATTGCGTCCTTTCTGGGACAGATTCTGGAAAAAGATCCTGTCTGGATCGAAGAACAGGCAGCGGACCGGCGCCTGCGCTACAAGCAGGTGGGCACCCGGATTGAGGAGACTACCGCAGCCAGGATCCGGGATTACATCAATGAACATGAAATATCCGGCATCCATCTGGAGCCCTCTGCCCGCCGGGTCTATCCCTTTGGCACCCTGGCGGCCCAGACCATTGGCTTTACCAATGTCAGCCTGGAGGGAAGCGAAGGGGTGGAGGCGGCCTATGACCGGTTTCTCGCTGGAAGCCGGGGCAAGGTGATTACCACCAAGGGCAACAATGAGCTGGATATGCCCTATTCCTATGAAAACTACACCGCTGACCGCCCGGGGTGCGATGTGATCCTGACCCTGGATACGGTGGTGCAGCAATGTCTGGAAAAACAGATGGAGGCGGCTATTGCCCGGTACGATGTGCAAAACGGTGCCTTCGGACTGGTGATGAACTGTAAGACCGGGGAGATCCTGGCCATGGCCACCCTGGGTAGCTACGATCCCAACCGGTATCTGGAACTGCAGGATCCCGGGGCGCAGGCCGCTGCAGAACAGCTGAAGCAGAGCTATCTGGCGCTTCCGGAGGGGAGCGAGGCCTATAAAGCGGGAAAGGCGGCTTATTCCGAAGCTGTGACAGCGGCGCGGCTGAAGCAGTGGCGGAACAGAGTTCTGTCCGACGGCTATGAACCGGGCTCCACCTTTAAAGTAATGACCATGGCGGCAGCGCTGGACTGCGGCGCCATCGATCTGGACACCCATTTTTACTGCTCCGGGGCAGAACAGATCCCCGGCCGGGCCCAGCGGCTCCACTGCTGGCGATCTGCCGGTCACGGCGCCGAACAGACACCCCAGGCACTGCAGAATTCCTGCAACATTGCCTTTGCCCACATCGCTTTGAAATTAGGCGGAGAAAAGTTCTATGAATATGTCAAAAAATTTGGTATACTGGAAAAGACAGGGATAGACCTGGCCGGAGAGAGCAAAGGCATCTTTTTCGACAAGTCTCTCGTGACGGATACCGATAAGTGGGGGACAGCTTCCCTGACCTCCGGATCCTTCGGCCAGACCTTTAAGATAACGCCCCTGCAGCTGGTGCGTGCCATTGCCTCGGTGGTCAACGGCGGAAATCTGCTGGAACCCTACATCGTGTCGGAGATCCTGGACGCGGAGGGCAATACGGTGCTGAAGCAGGAGCCCACAGTGCTCCGGCAGACGGTCTCCAAAGAAACCTCCGATACCATGCGGACACTGATCCGGTCGGTGGTCACGGAAGGTACCGCGAAAAACGCGGCGGTGGCCGGATTTTCCGTGGGCGGTAAAACCGGCACCAGCGAAAAAATCGATGTATTTGACGAAAACGGACAGCGGGTCCAGGACAAGATCGTGTCCTTTGTGGGCATTGCCCCCATGGAGGATCCGGAGTATATCGTTCTGGTGGCGCTGGACACACCCTCCAGACAGACCGGCATCTACATTTCCGGCGGTGTCATGGCGGCACCCACCGTGGGTGCTGTGATGGCGGATATCCTGCCCTACCTGGGGGTGGAGCGTACATTCTCTCCGGAAGAGGCAGCAGGACAGATTCTGATTCTGGAGGATCTCACCGGACTGACGGCGGCCGATGCCCAAAGACAACTGAAGCAGCTTGGACTGACAGCGGAAAGCATCGGAACAGGAGACACTGTCACAGCCCAGATTCCGGCCCCCGGACAGTCGGTTCCCGGCGGCAGTCAGATCCTGCTGTACCTGGGAGAAGAACTGCAGGAGCGGTCCGTGACCATACCGGATTTTACCGATATGAACCGGGCCCAGGCGGAGGAAGCCGCGGGCAAACTGGGGCTGTACATTCTTCCTGCCGGAAATCCGGAGATTTCTCCGCAAAATACAGTAATTTCTCAAAATATTCCAAAAGAAACTCAGGTTCCTGTGGGAACCACCGTGACACTTACATTTCTAGATCCCTTGGCGAAGGACTAAACAGCCAGGAAGGAGTATCCATATGAAACTGAAAGAACTGCTCCGGGACATCCGGGTACTGGAATGTACCGCGGATCCGGAACTGGAGATCGAAACCGTTCACTATGATTCCCGAAAGGTAGAGCAAAACAGCCTGTTTGTGGCAATTTCCGGTTTTGCTTCCGATGGCAACCGGTTTATCCCCATGGCGCTGGAAAAGGGCGCCGCGGCGGTGGTGACCGCAAAGAAGCCGGAAACCGATATTCCCTATATTCTGGTGGAAAGCGACCGGATGGCGCTGGCGCAGCTGGGCTGCAATTTCTACGGCCATCCCGCCAGGAGCATGACCATGATCGGTGTCACCGGCACCAACGGCAAGACCTCCACCACGCTGCTTCTGAAGCAGGTGCTGGAAAAGACCCTGGGCGCCAAAGTCGGCCTCATCGGCACCATGGCCAACATGGTGGGCGACGAAGTGATCCCCACGGAGCGCACCACTCCCGAAAGCTTTGAACTTCAGGGCCTCTTCGCCCGGATGAGAGACGCGGGCTGTACCCATGTGGTGATGGAGGTCTCTAGCCATGCGGTGACACTGGATCGGATCGGCGGCGTTCACTTTGACATTGCCGCCTTTACAAATCTGACGGAAGATCACCTGGATTTCCACAAGACCATGGATGCCTACTGCGATGCCAAGGCAGAGCTGTTCCGCCGCTGCGGCAAGGCCGTCATCAATACCGATGACAGCTACGCGCCCCGGTTCCTGGAAGCGGCTGTCTGTCCGGTGCTGACCACATCCGCAGCCGGCATTGCGGATCTGCATGCAAAGGATGCGGATCTGCTGTCTGACGGCATCCGCTATACCGCGGTGCTGGGTGACCGGAGCGCTGACGTCCACGTGCCGATCCCCGGCCGTTTTACGGTATACAATACCCTGACAGTGCTGGGCATTGCCCTGCAGCTGGGCATTTCTCTTGAGAATGCCGCACAGGCTCTGAAAACCGTGGAGGGTGTCAAAGGCCGTATCGAGGTGGTTCCCACCCCCGGTACCGACTACACCGTCCTCATCGACTATGCCCACACCCCCGACGGCCTGGAAAATGTCCTGTCCTCCGTCCGGGATTTCTGCCGGGGACGGATCATCTCTGTCTTTGGCTGCGGCGGCGACCGGGATCCCATCAAGCGCCCTATCATGGGTCACATCGGTGTGAAGCTGGCGGATTTTGCGGTCATCACCTCTGACAATCCCCGGACCGAAAGCCCTGCCGCCATCATTGAAGACATCCTGAAGGGTGTAAAAGAGGAGGACGGCGCATATATTGTGGTAGAAGATCGAAGAACTGCCATAAGATATGCTATGGACATTGCGGAAAAAGATGATATAATTGTACTTGCGGGAAAGGGTCATGAAACCTATCAGGACATTGGCGGCGTGAAGCTTCACCTGGATGAACGGGAGGAAGTGGCTGCCCACCTTTCCGAAAAGAAATAAAAACACGTACCGTGAAACAGAAGGTTCCCCCTGGGAACCGCAAGTGGAATGAGGAATCGTAATGGCTAAAATAACCCTTCGTCAGGCCGCCCGCTGGTGCGGCGGCTTTGTGGATGACAAATACGCCGATGTGGAATTCCTGGGCGCAAGCAATGACACCCGGGTGCTGCAGCCGGGTCAGCTGTTCGTGGTGCTGGAGGCAGCCCGGGACGGCCATGATTTTATCCCCGCTGCCATGGAAAAGGGCGCTGCGGCTGTGCTGTGCCGCCGCAAAGTGGGTGATTATCCTGCAATCTATGCGGATGATCCCCGGATCGCTCTGGGTAAGATCGCCAGACAGGAGCTGAAGCGCATCGGCGCAAAGGTGGTTGGTATCACCGGCTCCGTGGGCAAAAGCACCACCAAGGAAATGGTGGCCCAGGTGCTTTCGAGTGTGTATAAGACTGCCAAGACCCCGGCAAACCATAACAACGATATCGGCATGCCCATGGCGATTCTGTCCATGCCTGCCGATACCCAGGTGGCTGTTCTGGAGATGGGTATGAACCATTTCCGGGAGATCGCCTATCTGTCGAATATTGCGAATCCCGATATTGCGGTGATCATCAATATCGGCACCACCCATATGGAGTTCCTGGGTTCCCAGCTGGGTATCCGCAAGGCGAAGATGGAGATCGTGGAGGGCATGTCCTCCAAGGGTTTGCTGCTGCTGAACGGTGATGATGTGCTGCTGCGCCACCTGGACAGCCAGCCCGAGCAGCGGATCACCTATTTCGGACGGATCGATGGCTGCACTGTTCAGGCTCATGATATCTGCCAGGATGGCACAGATCTTCGGTTCCGGGTCCAGGCGGGCAAGCTGAGCTTCCCGGTGAAAATGCAGCTGGAGGGCGAACATTTTGTCTGCGACGCCATGGCCGCTGTGGCGGTGGGCCTGAAAATGGCAGTGCCCTGTGAAAAGATTGTCCAGGCTCTGGCGGATTTCCAGCCCATGTCCGGCCGTCAGGAGATCTTCCGGAAGAAGGATTTTACCATCATCAAGGACTGCTACAACGCCGGTCCCGAGTCCATGGCGGCTGCCCTCAGCGTGCTGGGCAACCGTCCCGGCCGCCGCATTGCCGTTCTGGGCGATATGCTGGAGCTGGGCGACGCAGCCTGGGCGGAGCATTACAAAATCGGCCGTATCGCTGCGGAGAAGGCGGATCTGGTCTTCGCCTACGGCCCCCACGCCAAGCGTGTGATCAGCGGTACGCTTACCGGCGGTATGCCGGAGACCATGGGCCGTGCCTTTGAAGACCGGGACGAGCTGGTGCAGGCACTGAAACGGGCAGCAAAGCCCGGCGATGTGCTGCTGTTCAAGGCAAGCCACGGTATGCACCTGGAACTGATTCTGGATCGGTTCCTGGAAGAAGAGAAAGAATAATCGGAGGATTTACATCATGCTGAATGTTTTACTGATGGCACTGTGCTCCTGCGCCCTCACCGGAGTGATCGGATGGTTCCTGCTGCCCGTGCTGCGGGCGCTGAAGGCCGGACAGTCCATCCGTGAGGTTGGCCCCACCTGGCACAACAACAAGGCAGGCACCCCCATGATGGGCGGTCTGATGTTCATTTTTGCTGTCATCCTGGTTCTGACCGGCAACGCCTTTTTTATGGCGGATTACAGCGTTTTCTTTGTGCTGATCCTGGCGCTGTGCTTCGGCTTCATCGGCTTTCTGGATGACTTCACCAAAATCAAGTATAAGCGCAACCTGGGTCTGACCTCCATCCAGAAGGCAGCCCTGCAGGCAGCGGTCTCTGCTCTGTTCCTGTATGTCATGTTCAAGACTGGCGCCATGAGCACCGAACTGTACATCCCCTTTGCGGATCTGAGCTTTACACTGCATCCGCTGGTGTATATCTTCTTCTCCATGTTCGTCATGGTGGGCTGCGTCAACGCGGTGAACCTGACCGACGGCGTGGACGGCCTCTGCGGCAGTGTGACCATTCCGGTCATGATCTTCTTCACTGCTGTCTCTGTTGCCCAGGGCAAGTATGAACTGGCGCTGCTGCCTGCTTCCCTGGTGGGCGGTCTGGCTGCCTACCTGGTGTACAACTGGCATCCTGCCAAGGTTTTCATGGGCGATACCGGCAGCCTGTTCCTGGGCGGCGTGGTCTGCGCCATGGCCTTTGCCCTGGAGATGCCCCTGATCCTGATCCTGGTGGGCATCGTGTACATCATCGAGACGTTGTCTGTCATTTTGCAGGTGGGCTACTTCAAGCTGACCCACGGCAAGCGCCTGTTCAAGATGTCTCCCATCCACCATCACTTTGAGATGTGCGGCTGGAAGGAAGAGAAGATCTGCCTGAGCTTTACTGCCGTCACCGCTGTGATGTGCGTCCTGGCCTGGATCGGCATCAGCGGTCTGTTTGTTTAATTACTCAGTCACACTCTTATGTTGCTATAGTTGCTATAGTCCTGTTGTTCTATTCTGTTGCTACGGGGAACTTTACTTCCTGTCCAAATGCCAATAAAGTTCCTGCCAGAGGGAAGTAAAGTTCCTGTCCCGGTTCCTGTCCCGGTTCCGGTCATTGTGAAAGGAGTTCCTTTATGGCAAAGGCCCAGCGCCTTTCTGCCAAAGAGAACCGCCCCCCGGATTTGCGGGCGGGTGAACAGGTTGATTTTCCCTTTTTGTGTCTTATATTGCTGCTGCTGACCCTGGGGCTGACCATGCTCTGGTCAGCCAGCTTTCCCCAGAGTGAGTACGATACCGGCTATCTGGATTCCGGGCGGTACCTGCGCAGGCAGGCACTGTGCGCCATCATCGGACTGGCCGCCATGTGGCTTTTCAGCCGGATTCCGGCGGCTGTCTGGTACCGTCTTGCCTGGCACCTTTACGGGATCAGCATTTTGCTGCTGCTGTCTGTTCTGGTGATCGGCCAGGAGGTCAACGGCGCGAAACGCTGGATCAGCATTGCCGGCATTCAGTTTCAGCCCTCTGAGGTGGCGAAGTTCGCCCAGATTCTGCTGTTTGCCCGTCTGACCCGGCACTTTGGGCCGGAGGCCAAAACCTTCCGCTTTGGTGTATTGGGCTTTGGGGCGGCGCTGCTGGGGATTCTGGTGCCTCTGGCACTGGAAAAACATCTCTCTGCCATTATGCTCATGGGCATGGTGGCGGTGGTGATGATGTTTGTGGCGGGTACCCGGCTGAAATGGTTGATGGCCGGTGCCGGCGCCGCCGTGCTGTTTGTCCTGATTTACATCCGTTTTATGGGCTATGCCGGTGACCGGGTCACGGCCTGGCTCCACCCGGAACTGGATCCCGGAGACACCGGGTACCAGATTCTGCAATCCCTCTATGCCATTGGTTCCGGCGGCCTCTTCGGCCTGGGCTGGGGCAAATCCCGGCAGAAGTATCTGTATCTGCCTTTTCAGTACAACGATTATATCTTTGCCATCTGCTGCGAGGAACTGGGGCTCATGGGAGCGGCCGGAATCATGGCGCTGTTTGCCCTGCTGATCCTCAGAGGCTACTGGATCGCCCTGCGGGCCAGAGACCGGTTTTCCACGGTACTCTGCGCGGGACTGATCACCCTGATCGCTGTCCAGACCATTCTGAATCTGGGGGTGGTCACCAATCTGCTGCCTTCCACCGGCATTGCGCTGCCCTTTTTCTCCTACGGAGGCACAGCGCTGGCGGTGAATCTGGGGGAGATGGGCATTGTGCTCAGCATCTCCCGCCGGAGAAATTCAAGAAACATACAGGAGGCCTGACTTATGAATTTGATTTTTACCTGCGGAGGAACTGCCGGACACATCAATCCGGCCATCGCGGTTGCCAATATGATGAAAGAGCGCCATCCCGGCTGCAGCATCCTCTTTATCGGAGCCACCGGCCATATGGAGGAGAAGCTGGTGCCCCAGGCGGGCTATGAACTGAAGTGCCTGCCCGGCAGCGGCCTGAGCCGGAAACTGAATCCTGCCGGCATCAAAAAGAACATCTACGCCGTCAAGTGCGTGCTGGATGCAGTGAAGGAATGCAAAAAGATCTATCGGGAATTCAAGCCTGACGCAGTCATCGGTACCGGCGGCTATGCCAGCTTCCCGGCACTGTATGCTGCCCAGTCCATGGGCATTCCCACCTGCGTCCATGAGGCAAATGCTGTCCCCGGCGTTACCACCAAGCTGGCAGCCAATAAGGCAAACCGGGTGCTGGTGGCCTTTGAGGAGAGTGTTCAGTACTACAAGAATCCCGCCAAGGTTGAAGTGGTGGGCATGCCTGTCCGCCAGGAATTTATCTACACCACCAAAGAGGAAGCCCGGAAGGAACTGGGCCTTGAGGGCCATGTGGTGGTTTCCGCCTTCGGAAGCCTGGGCGCCAAGGTGATGAACGAAACCATGGCAGACATGATGCCCATGGAGCAGAAAGACGGTTTCCCCTTCCACCATATCCATGCCACCGGCAACTTCGGCAAGGAATGGATGCCCAGGCGGGTCCGTGACAACGGTGTGGACTGGGAGAACTGCCCCAGTATTGACATCCGGGAGTATATTTATAATATGCCTACCGTTCTGGCGGCAGCCGATGTGATCATCGGCCGGGCAGGCTCTGCTACCTGCAATGAGATCGCGGCCTCCGGTACGCCCTGCATTCTGATTCCCTCTCCCAACGTGACCAACAACCATCAGGAAAAGAACGCCAGAGTTCTGGAGAACGGCGGCGGTGCCGTGGTGGTGCTGGAGAAGGAATGCACTCCTGAGAAGATCTACAGCCTTGTGACGGAACTTCTGGCAGATGAACCGCGCCGGAAGGAGATGGGCGCGAAACTGCACAGCATGGTGCGGCTGGACTCCACCCAGCGGATCTGCGACATCGTGGAGGAACTTACCAAAGCATAAGCCCCAGGAGGAACCGAAATGGATACAAAAGAAAAGAACCGGGAAGAAGCCCGCAAGCGCGCTCCTGAACAGGAGCAGCGCCGGAAGCGTCCCGCGGAAAATAAGACCGACAGGAAAAAGGCAGCCCCGGCAAAATCCGGAAAGAAGCCTGCCCTTTTCAATATCGGCAAAAAACCTGCTGCGAAAGCTGCTCCGAAGACTGCTGCAAAGTCTGCACCGAAGTCTGCCCCGAAGCGGCCTGCGGATCCCGCCATGCGCCGCCGTCCCGGTGAGAGCATCGGCAAGGCCCGGGACCGGATGGAGCGTCCCGATGTGATTCCCCAGACCCGTCAGGTGGTTCACGATGACCGGGATACCCACCAGAGCGCGGAGATCCGCCGCCCTGCCCGTGCTGACAGCGGCCGGATGTCTGCCCCCAAGGGTACCGGTCCCCGGAAGAGCGCGCCCCAGATGAGTGTCCGGGAAACCAGTGAACTGCGCCGCCAGCAGAAAAACCAGCCCAAGGCACCGGAAAAGAAGACTGCGCTGCAGAACTTTATCTCCGGTGTCAAGGGTGAAAACCTGTCCGAGGATGCTGCAGCCAGAGCCGAACAGCGCCGCAAGGAGCGTGCTGCCCGGGCGGAAAAGAAGCGTAAGCAGGCCGAACGCAACGATACTCCCGCAGTCATCTATACGCAGCCTGCGGCATTCAGCCGGGATCGGCTGCTGATCCAGCTGCTGACCGTCACCGCCGTGGTGGCGGCCCTTGTGCTGGGCATGTCCGTGTTTTTCAAGGTCAAGACGGTCACCGTGGCCGGTGCCGAGACCTACAGTGCCTGGGCCATCCGGGAAGCCTCCGGTATCTCCGAAGGCGACAATCTGCTGACCTTCAGTAAGGCCAAGGCCAGTGCCAAGATCCAGGCGTCCCTTGCCTATGTGGATGATGTGCGCATCGGTATAAAACTGCCGGATACGGTTATCATCTACATAGAAGAAATGGACGTTGCCTATGCCATCGAATCCACCCAGGGCGACTGGTGGCTCATTAACTCCGGCGGCCGTGTGGTTGAACAGATCACCTCCGTGGAGGCCAAAAACCATACCCAGGTTCTGGGTGTCATGCTGGAGGATCCCCAGCCCGGCAGCAATGCTGTGGCCGCCAATGCGGTTCCCCAGGAGACCCTGGAATCCGGCGAACCGGTGCCCATCACCGTCTCCGGCGAGCAGCGTCTGAGCTCCTGCCTGCAGATCCTGAAGGCTCTGGAGACAAACGATATCGTGGGTCAGGCAGCCAGCGTGGATGTCTCCGATCTGGAGGACGTGATGCTGTGGTACGGCAGCCAGTATGAGGTGCTGCTGGGCAATACCGCGGATATGGAGTATAAAATCGCCTGCATGAACGATGCCATCCTTGCCATGAGCGACTATCAGTCCGGCATTCTGGATGTCAGCTTTACCCACTGGAAGGACCAGGTTGGCTATACGCCTTTCGGCTAAAATGTGAGAAAACTGTAAATAATTTGAGGATTTCCCACATTTTCTATTGACCAATTTGAAATTAAAGGATAGAATATTAGAGCATGAAAAGAAATTCAGGGCGGAAACAGAGGGTCTGTGACCGCCAACAGATACATAGGAGGAAGAGTAGTATGTCTGAAACTATGCAGGAACGCGTTGTCAAAATCAAGGTCATCGGCGTGGGCGGCGCCGGTAACAATGTTATCAACCGCATGATCGAAGCCGGTGTGGGCGGCGTGGATTTCGTTGCCATCAACACCGATAAGCAGGATCTGAACAAGTCCGTCTGCAAGAACAAGATCCAGATCGGCGAGAAGCTGACCGGCGGTATGGGCGCAGGCTCCAAGCCTGAGATCGGCCGCAAGTCCGCTGAAGAGAGCCGCGCAGCCATTGCCAAGGCTCTGGAAGGCATCGATATGGTCTTTATCACCGCCGGTATGGGCGGCGGCACCGGCACCGGCGCAGCTCCCATCGTGGCTGACCTGGCTCATGAGGCAGGCATCCTGACCGTCGGCGTTGTCACCAAGCCCTTCAAGTTCGAGGGTGCAAACCGTATGCGCCAGGCTGAGCAGGGTATTGCTGATCTGAGCGCCAAGGTGGACTCCCTGATCATCATCCCCAACGACCGCCTGAAGTATGTCACCGATCAGAAGATCACCTTTGCCAACGCATTCGGCATTGCTGACGATGTTCTGAAGCAGGCTGTGCTTTCTATCTCTGAGCTGGTTGGCGATTCTGGCAATGTGGTCATTAACTTGGACTTTGCGGACGTTTCCGCTGTTATGAAGGATGCCGGCCTGGCCCACATGGGTGTCGGCCGCGCTGCCGGTAAGGGCAAGGCCGAAGAGGCTGCCCGTATGGCCGTTTCCAGCCCCCTGCTGGAGACCTCCATCAACGGTGCCCGCGGTGTTATCATCAACATCACCGGCTCTCCGGACCTCACCCTCGAGGAAGTGGAGCAGGCCGCAAC
>JAFZGL010000068.1 GCA_017555395.1 Oscillospiraceae bacterium
AAGGCTATCGGCCTGGTTATCCCCGAGCTGAACGGCAAGCTGATCGGCGCTGCACAGCGTATCCCCACTCCCACCGGCTCCACCACCATGCTGAACGCTATCGTCAACAAGGAAGTCACCGTTGCTGAGATCAACGCTGCCATGAAGGCTGCTGCCAACGAGTCCTACGGCTACACCGAGGACGAGATCGTCTCCTCCGACATCATCGGCATGACCTTCGGCTCCCTGTTCGATGCTACCCAGACCATGGTCAACAAGCTGCCCGACGGCAAGACTCAGGTTCAGGTCGTTTCCTGGTACGACAACGAGAACTCCTACGTTTCTCAGATGGTCCGCACCATCAAGCACTTCGCTAACCTGCTGTAATTCTTAACATTACAATTTTTGCCCCGCTGCTGAAAAGCAGCGGGGCTTTTTCTGCTCTTTGGGAAATTAATGGCATCTTAATGTTTGCGTCTTCTCTTCGACTTGTTTTTCCAGGCAAAAAATAGTACAATGGACGAAAACCGCAGACCCGTGGAAAGGGGCTTATGTGATGCAGACCAAAGATACCGCCGTTACCGCTTCGGCGCAGCAGATCTTAAATCAGGTAAGAAAGGCCGTGGTAGGCAAGGACACCGTCCTTCTGTGGGTGCTTGCCGCCATTCTGGCCAGGGGCCATATCCTGCTGGAGGATATCCCCGGTGTGGGCAAGACCACCATGGCGCTGGCCTTCTCCAAAGTGCTGGACCTGGACTACAGCCGTGTCCAGTTCACCCCGGATGTTCTGCCCTCTGATGTGACCGGTTACAGTGTGCCGGATCCCAAAACCGGCGGCATGCAATACCGCAGCGGTGCTGTTCTGACCAATCTGTTTCTGGCGGACGAACTGAACCGTGCCACCTCCCGGACCCAGTCTGCCCTGCTGGAAGCCATGGAGGAAGGTCAGGTCACCGTGGATGGCATCAGCCATCCGCTTCCTCAGCCCTTTGTGGTTATTGCCACTCAGAATCCCACCGGCGCTGCCGGTACCCAGCTGCTGCCCGACAGTCAGATGGACCGGTTTACTGTCCGTCTCTCCCTGGGCTATCCCAGTCCCAAAGACGAAATGGCCATGGTGCTCAGCCGCCAGGGCGCCAATCCCCTGAAGGAACTCAGCGCCCTGCTGACCCGGGAGGAACTGATCCGTATGCAGATGTGCGTGGAGGAAACCTTTGTCAGCGATCCGGTGGTGAACTATATCGTCAGTCTCATCGTTGCCACCCGGCAGAATGAAAACATCCTCAGAGGTGCTTCTCCCCGGGCCACCCTGGCAGTCACCGCCATGGCCAAGGCCGTGGCCCAGCTCCGGGGCAGAGATTATGTGATTCCCGGCGATGTCCGGGAAGTATTCGTCCATACCGTCGCCCACAGGCTCCTCCTGTCCCCCAAGGCCGAAGCCCGGGGCAAGCAGGCCGAGCAGATTCTCCGGGAGATTCTGGAGACTGTGGATGCTCCCAAACTGCGCTGATATGGCTGTCAGACGTCTTGCTTATCTGGCCGCACTGATCCTCTGCGGCGTTTTTTATATTGCCTACGGGCAGTGGCTGTCTTTCCTGATCCTGGTCACCGTGGCTGCGCTGCCCTGGTTCTCCCTGGTGCTGACTCTGCCGGCTCTGCTCCGGTTCCGGGCTGCCCCCAGTGTGCCCAATCTGCTGGAAACAGGAGAAAAAGCAGAGCTCTGGCTTCTGGGCAGTGCGCCCTGGCCCATGCCTCCCTTCCGGGGACGGCTGAAGCTGAAGCGGCTCATCACCGGAGAGACCTTCTGCTACCAGGAATCCGAGGATCTTCCCACGGATCACTGCGGCGGCATTGCCGTCACTGTGGAATCCCTGCGGATCAGCGACTACATGGGTCTGTTTTCCTTCCCGGTTCGCTGCCGGGAGCGGAGCACCATTCTTGTCCGTCCGAAGCCCCTTCCCATGGATCTGTCCCGGGAGTTTCAGCAGCATATTCCCCGCAGCTGGACGCCGAAAGCCGGAGGCGGCTATGCCGAAAACCACGAGCACCGGCTCTACCGTCCCGGAGACAGTCTGAACCAGGTACACTGGAAGCTCAGCGCCAAAACCGGTGACCTGATCATCCGGGAACCCATGGAGCCCCGGAACGGACTTCTGCTGCTGACCATGAATCTGCGGGGCACCGACGAGGAGCTGGATCGGAAATTCGGCCGCCTGCTGTGGCTGGGCAGACAGCTCCTTATCCAGGAACTGCGTTTTGAGATCCATTGTCTCACCGCCGAGGGGCTGCTCACCTTTTCCGTTTCCTCTGAAACTGAGCTTCTGAAGGCTGTGGATACCCTGCTGTGCACCGGGGCCGCCAGATCCGGCGACCTGAAGGAGCGCAGCATCGCCGCGTCCTGGCACTGCCATATCGGAGGTGAACCGGATGAAGCATGAAATCAAACTGACGGTGCTCATCGCCGTGATTCTGGCTGTGGGTATTGCATGGAGCGCCGGCAACTGTTTCCTGACAGCTTTTGAACTTTCCTTCACCCACCAAACGGTTCTGTTCCTGATTTGCGGATTGACTGCCCTGGGATCCGCTGTGCTGTTCTCCTTCCGCCGCGGAGGGATCGGGGTCCTGTGTCTTCTGGCACTGGCAGCCGGATACGTCCACCGGGATGGCACTGCCCTGAACCAGGTTTATCAGCTTCTGCATCATCTGACCGCCATCTATGACCGTCCCTATGGCTGGGGTGTTTTCCCTCTGCCGGTAGGACTGTCTCCGGAGACTGTCTTTGACTACCCTCTGGGCATCTGGATGGTTCTTGTCTGTCTTTCCGTTACCTACAGCATCTGCCGCCGAAAAAGTGCCGCACTTCCTCTGCTGACGGTGATTCTCCCTCTGTGCAGCTGCATTGTGGTGACTGATACTGTTCCTGCTGAAAGCTGGCTGATTGTGCTGCTGGCCGGTCTGATTCTGCTGGTTCTGACTGCCCCTGTCCGGCAGGAGGATGCATTCCAGGGGTTATGGCTCACTGCCATTGCCGCCCCTGCCGTGGTTCTGGCATTGGTCAGCCTTTTCCTGCTCGTTCCGCAACAAGGTTATGTTAACCGCTCTGAGGTGCTGCGGGAAAATATTTTGCTGGCCGCCCGGAATATCCCCCAGTTTCTGGACACCGGCATGACCCAGCTGTCCTCCAAAATCCAGCCCCGGCCGCCGAAGCAGGTGGATCTGGCGGCTCTGGGAACCCGGATCCCCTTCACTTATCCCGTGATGACGGTCACCTCCGAAACCGGAGGAACAGTATATCTGCGGGGACGAAGCTACGATATCTATGACGGACTTTCCTGGAGTGCATCGGAGCACCGGGAGGAACATTTTTCCGTCCCGGGAGGCTCCGCCCACCGGATCACCGTCTCTACGGAAGACCGGAAGGATTTCCGTTTCCTTCCCTACTATCCGTCAGAACCCACTGCACTAACCGGCGGCATTGCCCCCAATCCCGGACACGCCCGGGAATATACCCTCACGCAGACCATTCTTCCGGAAAACTGGCGGAAAACCGCCTGCCAGACAGATACCGGTTCGGAAACATACGCAGAATATCTGGCCCTTCCGGATCATACCCGGCAGGATGCCGCTTCGCTGCTGGAACATCTCTACCCCGCCAATGTCTCCAACACCGCAAAGGCCGACATCATTGCCGCACTGGTGACCGACTCTGCCCGGTATGATCTGAATGTACCCAAAATGCCGGATACCGAGGATGACTTCGCCCTGTGGTTCCTCCGGGAAGGAGACAGGGGCTACTGTGTCCATTTTGCCAGTGCTGCCACCGTGCTGCTCCGCAGCGCCGGTGTCCCTGCCCGGTATGTCACCGGCTATATGGTGGATACCCCTGCCGGTCAGGCTGTCACCGTGACCGAGGAACATGCCCACGCCTGGGCAGAATACTACGAGCCCAATCTGGGGCT
The DNA here is from genome assembly GCA_017555395.1 of Oscillospiraceae bacterium. GTDB lineage: Bacteria > Bacillota > Clostridia > Oscillospirales > Oscillospiraceae > Faecousia. The sequence goes on from JAFZGL010000068.1 coordinate 3,939, forward strand.
GTGGATCCCCCTGGAGGCAACCCCCGCCGTGACTTCCGTCCAGGACATACCGCCATCCCAGCCGATGCCTACAGCACCCGTTCCTTCCGGAGAACCGGAACCCACACTCCCTCAGCCTTCTCTGGAGTCCACCGCTCCCACGGAAGGCCCCGAACCGGATCTTCCGGTCGCCATACCGGAGCGCCCGGCTGAAGAACCCGCGCCGGTGGTTCTGCCTGCGTGGATCCTGCTGCTCCCCCTGTCCGTTCTGATCCTTTGGGGACAGCGTATCCTGCGCCTCCGTCTCCGCCGCAGACGGCAGCAGACCGGCCATCCCAATGCCCAGGCCCTGCACCGCTGGCGGGAGACGGTCCGTCTGTCCCGGCTGCTGCGGGAGGATCCACCGGAAGAGCTGATGCAGCTGGCCCAGAAAGCAAAATTCAGCCAGTACCGGCTGACACCGGAAGAACTGGCAGAATTTGACGATTTTCACTGCAGGGCTATCGGCCGGCTGCAGGAAAAACCCTGGTATGTAAGACTTGTCCATCAGTACATCTATTCCGTATACTAACGATAAAAAGGAGAATATCATGGAACAGAAATTCATTGCCGCCTGGGCCTCCAGCCGGGAAAAAGCACAGCAGATCGGTGTGCGGATGCGCCCGGTAGATGCCGCCTCCGCCATGAAGAATGCCCACTACGCCCTGGCCGGAAACCGGATCAGCGACGGCTTCAACATTCTGGCCTCCAAAGGACGCCTGGATCTGAGTCTGGAAGCGCTGGTGATCGACAAGCGCTTCACCTCACTCTTTTCCGATGAAGAAGCCAACAACGCCCTGATGCGTCTGCTGGATGCCGGCTACCGCTTCTAAAACAGAAAAAAACCACCGACGTTGCCACTGTCGGTGGTTTTTTGCAAGACTCCGCCCCGAGTATTCCCGGGATGGTGCTACTAGAGCTGTATTAATCCAGAGTAAACCGGCCGGAATCCCACTTCAGCAGGTGATATTCCGCTTCGTCACACTCCGGGCAGACCCAGAGCGGCTGGCTCACATCCAGGGAGAACATCTCCATGAAGTTTTTGCCGTTTACCCGATGCTGGTGATTTGTGACAGTCACGGGGAAGGACCGGCGGGTGGCAATGCTCACAAAGTCCTCCACATCCTGCGCCGATCTCAGCTGAATCCGGAACTCCATTCCTTCGCCCTCCTACTGTACAAAATCACTTTTTTCGTTTATAATAGCGACAGTTAGGTTATCGCCATATAATTCGAAAATCTAAGATATAGGTTGTATTATATCAATACGACTATATTTTTTCAATTGACACATTGGACGATTAAGACAAATTATGTATACAAATATTGGTGGAATTTACAAATGAGATTTGCGTTTTATACCCTCGGATGCAAGACAAATCAATACGAAACCCAGGCAATGGAGCGTTTCCTGACGGATCTGGGACACGAGATCCGTCATTTTGATGAAGCCTGCGACGCCTACATCGTCAACACCTGCTCCGTCACCGCCGTGGCCGACAAGAAAAACCGGGCCGTCATCCGCCGGTGCCGCCGGGATCATCCCGACGCTGTCATCGGTGTCTGCGGCTGCTATTCCCAGCATGACAGCGATGCCGTCCGGGCGCTGGGCGTGGATGTGATCGGCGGCAGCGGCCACCGGGAGGAATTCATCGGCATGATGCTCACCGCCCTGCAGTGCCGGGAGCATCAGGAATCCGTGGACGTTGCCCTGCGGCGGCGGGAATTTGAGATCCTGCCCGCCGGCGGTCTGGAGGAGCGAACCCGTGCCATGCTGAAAGTCCAGGACGGCTGCGTAAACTTCTGCTCCTACTGCATCATTCCCTATACCAGAGGTCCTGTCCGCAGCGCCCCTCTGGATCTGGCGGTACAGCAGGCGAAGGAACTGGCCGGCCGGGGTTACCGGGAGATCGTGGTCACCGGCATCGAAATCGCCTCCTGGGGTGTCGACCTTCCCGGCAAGCCGGAACCCACGGTGCTGATTGAGGCCATCTGCCGTGCTGTTCCGGAGCTCCGTGTCCGTCTGGGCAGCCTGGAGCCCCGGATCGTCACCGAAGATTTCTGTCAGCGGCTGCGCCTGCTTCCCAACCTGTGTCCCCAGTTCCATCTGTCCATGCAGAGCGGCTGCGACAGTGTCCTTGCCCGGATGAAGCGGAAATACGATACCACCCGGTACCTGGAAAGTGTCCGGCTGCTGAAGGAATTCTTCCCCGGCTGCGCTGTCACCACAGATATGATCGTGGCCTTCCCCGGAGAAACCGAGGAGGAATTCAGCCAGAGTCTGGACTTTATCCGCCAGTGCGGTTTTGCGGATATGCACATCTTCCCCTATTCCCGCCGTCCCGGCACCCCGGCTGATAAAATGCCCGGTCAGCATGACAATGCCACCAAGGAAGCCAGAAGCCGGGCCGCCATCGCCGTGGCTGAGGAGATGAACCGGGCATACCGGGAAAATCTCCTGGGCACACAGCTGGAAGTTCTCTTCGAAGAGGCCGACGGCAGCTATTTCACCGGTCATGCCCCCAACTATATCAAAGTCTACACCGCCGGATCGGATCTGCACAATGAAATCCGAACCGTCACCGTGACAGCCCTGTACAAAGACGGTGTCCTGGGTACGCTTTAAAAAACCAAATCCCCGGCTGATGATCAGCCGGGGATTGTTTATCAGGTTTTCTTGACGAATTTTTCTCTGCAGCGGGGGCAGGTGATGGAAATCTTGCCCTTGCCTCTGGGAACCCGGACAGTCTGACGGCACTTGGGGCAGTCAAAATACCGGTGCTGACGGTCCTTCAGCCGGTCATACACCTGCAGGAATTTCCGGTTTTCCTGATAGCGTTTATAGGTATTCCGGGACAGGCTGCGGCAGATGGCCCAGATCATCAGGCCATAGCTCAGTGCCCAAAAAATCAGATTGAAGGGCTGCATATGGATCATCATGGACAGCAGACTTGCCACCAGGCCCGCACACAGGATCACCATATTCAGCCGGTCGGTACCGTACCGGCCGTACATAAAGCTGCGCAGACCCGCCGTTACTTTCGCGGCGAACTGCCGAAACCAGCCGTTCATTCCATTCATAGAAAAATCACCTTTTGTGTGTATTGCTGTTTTTATATTATAGTGAAAAATCAGCATATTTCAACCGCACCGGGGCAAAGTTAACGGATTGTTTAAGAATTGATTAATATCCCAATTCCCGATAATCCCACTTGGCGAACGGGTAAAAATATGATATACTCTGTCGAAAGATGTTTTATGAAAGGAGGAGACACCTTGGAACTGAAGGATTCCGTCTCTGAGCAGAACCAGCCTCAGGACATTCTGTCCGAGATTATTGCCGATACCCCTGCCGCACCTGCCCGGAAAATCCGTCCGGAACTGGTCATGGTGATCATTGCCCTTCTGTGCGCCATCCTTCTGGCTGCAACCGTCATGGTATGCATGCCCTATATCAACGCTCCGGAACCGGTGCCTCCCACAACCGCTCCGACAGAAGCTCCCGCCATGGACGAGGACCCGGAAGCCTATCTTCATCAGGATGCCCCGGCAGAGCCCCTGCCCAGTATCGAACCCATTATCGAGCCGGAGGCCAATCCCTACGGCCGTCTGGATTTTCAGTATAACCGGAACAACTATCTTTACTGCCTGCGGCAGGAGAGTTATCCCGGCGTGGACGTTTCCGCCTTCCAGGGGAACATCGACTGGCAGAAGGTAAAGGATTCCGGCATCCGCTTCGCCATGCTCCGTCTTGGCTACCGGGGCTATGAATCCGGCAAGCTGGTGGAAGATGAATACATCCAGCAGAACCTGGAGCAGACCAAGGCTGTTGGAATGCCCATCGGCGCCTACTTCTTCTCCCAGGCTCTGACCATCAAGGAAGTGGACGAGGAAATCGACTTCATGCTGAAGGTTCTGGGGGATTACAAACTTCACATGCCCATTGTTCTGGACTGGGAGATCCCCACCGCCGATGCCCGGACTGCCCAGATGGACGCCCGGACCCTCACCGCCCTGCAGGAATATTTCTGCAAGACCATGACCGAAAAGGGCTTCACTCCCATGATCTATTTCAACTGGCACCAGAGCAACACCCTGCTCTACTTAAACGAACTGGAAGCCTACCCCTTCTGGCTGGCGCTGTACGATGACCGCATGACCTACCCCTACCATGTGGAAATGTGGCAGTACACCTCCTCCGGTAAAGTCCCCGGCATCCAGGGCGGCGTGGATCTGAACATCTATATGCCCAAGCAATAACAAAAACGGACAGCTTTCGCTGTCCGTTTCTTTTTATGTATTGGCATGTTCCTTTGTCTGCCAGACAAGTCCCTTGGGGTAGAAGAACCGGATTTTCTTTTCCGAGACTCTGAACTCCGCCACTTCCGCTGTGCGCAGCTCACCATCCAGGTTGATGGCCGTGGGCTTGTCGCAGATGACCCGGATGTGGTCCGTCTGTAGATACCGGGCGTACTTGGACAGTTCCTTGTACCGGCCGTCCTTGTACTTGCCGATGATGAAAGGCACCTGCGCCCGGGACACATGTTTGACCAGCAGCACATCCAGCTTGCCGTCAGTGGGATCCGCCTCAGGAATGGGATTGAAGCCGCCGCCGTAATACCGGCCGTTGCAGACACAGATGAAGGTGAATCTGTCATCGATGGTCTCACCGTTGACTTCCACCCGGTAATGCTCCGAGGTTCCCTTGATCACATTCACCACGGTGGAGGCTGCGTAGGCCCGGAAGCCGTGAAGCAGAGGCAGCCGCTTGTAGGTGGAAATATCGGTGCCGATCCGGGCGTCCAGACCCACGGAGCAGATGTTGATGGAAAGATCGCCGTTGCAGTCGATCAGGTCGAAGGTCATCTCCTCCACGTCCATCAGCCGCTCCAGATCGAAAAAGGCCTTGGGATCGTCAAAGATTTTCACAAAGTCGTTTCCGCTGCCGCCGGACAGCACGGAAACCGCCGCGTTGGGGAATCCTGCCACGCCGGACATCACCTCATTCAGGGTGCCGTCGCCGCCGCAGGCATAGATCCGGACCTCTTCGCCGGTCTCGGCTGCTTCCCGGGCCAGGCGTCTGCACTCTCCGGGCGCTTTGGAAACTTCGATTTCAAAATCCAGATCCCGGGTATTGCAGGCATGGCGGATCTTGGCCGCATGTTCCTGGGTACGGTCATAACTTCCTGCTGCAGGGTTGATAATAAACAGGTGCTTCATAAGAAACCTCTTGTGTTTTCTCTTACTTCTTTCTGGGCTTGTCGGTGTACATGTAGTAGTCGCACTTGATCATGCCGTTGTAGAGCTTGCGCTTTTTGGTGGCACGGCGGCCGAAGTAGTGCTCAAACTCCGGCTCGGAAGTGATGATGAACTTCTGCCAGCCGTCTGCAAACTTCAGATGACGGCCCAGAGCGGCATACAGCCGCTGGGCATCCTTCTGCTCACCCATACGCTGACCGTAGGGAGGATTGCAGATGATGACGCCGGATTCAGCGGGCAGGCTCATCTTGGTGGCATCGCCGTCCTTAAAGGTAATGATGTCGCCCACGCCGGCCTTTCGGGCATTGGCCATGGAGAGGGAGATGCACTTGGGATCGTTGTCGGAACCCAGGATCCGGTAATTGCCGTGGAACTCCTTGTCCTTGGCCTCCTCACGGACCTTGCCCCAGACAGAAGGCTCACACCAGGCGAATGCTTCGCCGGAGAACCGGCGGTACATACCGGGTGCCTTGTTCTTGGCGATAAGGGCAGCCTCGATGGGGATGGTGCCGGAGCCGCAGAAGGGATCCCACACGAAGTCACGGCCCCGGTAATGGGTCAGCTGCACCATGGCCGCTGCCAGGGTCTCCCGCAGGGGGGCGTCATTGCCGATGGCGCGGTAACCGCGCTTGTGCAGGCCGGGACCGGAGGTATCCAGGTACAGCTGGACACGGTCATTCATGATGGAAAACTGGAGCTGATACTTGGCACCGGTCTCAGGCAGCCAGCTGACGCCGTACTTTTCGCCCAGGCGCTTGGAAGCGGCCTTCTTGATGATGGCCTGGCAGTCAGGCACAGACATGAGCTGGGAATTCAGGCAGTGGCCCTTTACGGGGAAGTTGCCGTCCTTGGGGATAAAATCCTCCAGATTTGCTTTGTAGACGCCCTGGAACAGCTCTTCAAAAGTGGTGGCCTTGAAATCCGCCAGCGTCAGCAGCACGCGCTCGCCGGTACGCAGGCAGATATTGGCCTTGGCCATGGCAGTCTCATCGCCGGAGAACAGCACACGGCCGTTTTCCACCCGAACATTTTCAATATCCAGGCGGCGCAGTTCGTCGCCTGCCAGACCTTCCAGTCCGAACAGACAGGGAACAGAAAATTCAAAATGACTCATAAATCCTCCATTAAGGAATCAGTTTCTTAGGTTTGATATACCGTTCTTCTTCAGAAAACACACAGCCGCAGTACTTCTGCATATAGAATCCATGCTCCCTGGCAAAATTCTGGCCGTCCTTGAAATAGGGCCGGAAGTCCCGGTAGAGAAACTGCACGCCATATTCACTGGCTGCCCGCTCTGCCACTTCCCGCATCAGCTCATGCTGCTGATAGGGGCTGATGAAGAGGCTGGACGTAAAGCTGTCAAAGCCGCCTTCTGCCGCCTGACGGGCGGTCTCAAAGAGGCGCATCTCATAGCACTTGCCGCAGCGGTGACCGATGTCCTCCGCAACCATCCGGACGAAAGGCCGCAGGGCATAGTCATTTTTCATGAGGATGGGCAGGTCGATGGTTTTGGCATATTCCTCCAGACAGTTGCGCCGGGCGCGGTATTCCGTGACAGGGTGGATATTGGGGTTGTACCAGAAGCCGGTGACCTCAATGCCGTCGGTACGGAGCACTTCGATGGGCCGGTTTGCGCAGGGGGCGCAGCAGATGTGAAGCAGGGTTTTCATGGTGCCTCCTGATGTGAAAATTGTTACATTTTAGTATAACACACAAACCTGTATCTGACAAGTAAAGAGCCGGGAAAATTCCCGGCTCTTTTATTATGTTCTGACGGATTTTCCGCAGTTGTCCCTTAAAATCGCACCATCCTTCAGCACCACTTCTCCACCCATGAGGACATAGCAGATGCCCTCAGGAGGAAGAGCAGGATCAGCGAATGTCGCCCGGTCACGGACTGCTTCGCAGTCGAAAATGGTCACATCCCCATCCGCGCCGACGCTTAAATGACCTTTTTGGTGCAGTTTTAACCGCAAAGCAGGCATAACCGTCATCTTTTTTACCGCTTCAAAAAGGGGCACATCCCCTTTTTTCACAAACTCCGACAGAAATCTTGGGAAGGTTCCGGCACACCGGGGGTGTCCCCGGCCGTTGTCAGTGATGCCGTCGCTTCCCAGCATCACAGCCGGATGCCGGAAGGCCAGGCGGATATCCTCTTCCTTCATCACATAACACACCGTCAGGCAGTCCGGAAATTCGGCACGAACCTCGTCAAAGGTCTCTTTTGTTGCCCGCTGTCCCCGGTACTTGCCGTCGCAGAATTCCAGCACATCATAATCGCAGTGATACCGGTCCAGCCAGCCGGGGTCGTAGGTGGGCGTGCCCAGCCGGGTGGAAAAGGCAAAATAGGGATAGCAGTCCAGGGTCACGTCCAGCCCTTCTGCCTGATACTCTTCCACCTGCTTTAAAACCGCCTCCATCTGGCCGAAACCCGCCATGGAGCCGATGTGGGAGATCTGCATAGGGATTTGAAATGTCCGGCCCGCCTCGATGAGCTCCTCAATGGAAGCAAAGATGGCATCCGCATCGTCCCGGACATGGGAGGCAATGGGTTTTCCCGTTCCGGCGCAGCAGCCTGCTGCCCGGAAGAATTCCTCTTTATCCGCACCGGGCACATAGCGAAGGCCGAAGGAAACGCCCACACAGCCTGCATCCAGCGCAGCCCGGATATTTTGTTCCATCTCCTGCCGCTCCGCTTCCGTGGAGCCGCCGTAGATATCCTCCGCACCGGCGGCAATGCGGAAATACTCATGGCCGGCATACAGAGCCACATTGACTGCCGCACCGTCCCGGTCAACAATGTTCAGATAATCCACAGGATCATGGACATTGCCGCCGCAGTTGCCGCCCACGGCGGTGGTGACACCCTGGCGCAGCATCATGGGGAAAATGCACTGCCGGATTTTGCCGTCTTCCACCGGATCCTCATGCATATGGATATCGATGAATCCAGGGGTGACGATCTTTCCCGTGGCATCGATGGTTTCGTCTGCATCCGGCACTTCTGTGCCGATCCAGGCAACCTTTCCGTGTTCCAGAAGCAGATTGTATGCTCCGTCCAGACCGTTGGCCGGGTCGATGACCCGGCCTCCATAGATCAGTGTTTTCATAGCGGCTCCTTACAGAGTGGCAATGAAGGCTTCCAGCCGGTCAAGACCGGTCTTCAGTTCCTCATCACTGTAACAGTAGGACAGGCGGATATAGCCCTCGGTACCGAAACAGGCTCCGGGCACCACCGCCAGTTTTCCCTCCCGGATCATCCGGGTGCAGAAGGTCTCGGAATCCAGTCCGAATTTTTCGATGTTCACAAAGACATAAAAGGCACCCTCCGGTTCCGGGAAGGAAAGACCCATGGCTTTCAGACGCTCACAGACATAAGCCCGGCGCTTTTCATAGACTGCCTTCAGGGGTGCAATGTCCGTATTCAGGGCGGTGATGGCTGCCTCCTGCAGGAAGGTGGGCACCGCGGTGATGGTGGCTGCGCTGAGCAGCAGCAGCCGGTCCATGACATAGTCCGGGCAGGTCAGATAGCCAATGCGCCAGCCGGTCATGGCCCAGGGCTTGGAAAAGCTCTGGCACAGGATCATCTGATCCCGCAGGTCCGGATCCCGGCTGATGTCGGGACAGTCCACATAGCTCAGATCATAGTAGACATTGTCGCAGATCACGAACACAGGCTTTCCCAGCACCGCCTTCTTCACCGCTGCCAGACTCTCCGCGCTGAACACCACGCCGGTGGGATTGCAGGGAGAATTGATGATGATGGCCTTGGTTTTTTCCGTCATCACCTCTGCCAGCGCTGCTTCCGTGATCTGGAAGCCGGTTTTGGTCACGTCCAGAGGTACCGTCTTTGCCCCGGCAATGGTGGCGATGGTCTCATAGAGGCCGAAGCCGGGGGTGGGGACGATGATCTCCTCACCGGGATTCAGGATGCCCAGCAGAGCCGTGAACAGCGCCTGGCAGGCACCCACGGTCACCAGCACATTTTCAGGTCTGGTTGGATTTCCCCGGTTCGTCTCCCGGGCAGCGATGGCCTCCCGCAGGGCAGGAGTACCCTGGTTGGGTGCGTAGTGGGTCTGGTTATCCCGGAGGGCAGCCATGGCCGCCAGCTTGATGGCTTCCGGGGTGTCCAGATCCGGCTCACCGATGGTCAGGCTGGCGCAGCCCGGGGTGGCCTTCGCCAGATTGGTGAACACCCGGATCTGGCTGCGCTTCAGGGAATCTAAGTTTTGGTTCAATGGGATCATTTAAAATTCACCGCCAGTGTTTCAAAAAATGACGCGCCCTGTTCCAGAACGCTCTCGTCAAAGTCAAAGTTGTTGGTATGCAGGGCAGGACTGTCGCCGGTGCCCAGGAAAAGGAACATACCGGGCAGCCGCCGCTGATAGAAAGCGAAATCCTCCGCCGTCATGGCCGGTGCCTCCAGTTCCGTGAAGTCAGCCACTGCCTTTACCCGGTGACACAGATCTTCAGGATTCATCACCGCGGGATAGCCGCTGTTGATGCTGATTTCCACCCGGCAGCCCATCTCCTGTTCCAGATCCCGGCCGATGGCAAACAGGCCGTCTTTCAAAGAATCGAAAATCTTATCCTGGAATGCCCGGAGGGATCCTTCCATATGGGTATGGGCGGAGAGGGCATTGCGGACGGTGCCGCTTTCAAATTTTCCGAATTTCAGCAGCCGGAACACATTCTCCGGCAGGGAATCCACCATAGCCATGGCTCTGCGGAAAAATTCCGCGCCGGCGGCAACGGCGTCCACGCCTTCGGCGGCTTTGGCGATGTGGGCAGATTTTCCGTAGATATCCACATTCACTTCACTGGCCCGGGCCATCAGCTCATTGCCCCGGCTGAACACCCGGCCCTTCTCCAGACCCGGCCACAGGTGCAGACCGAAGATGGCCTCCACCCGGTATTCTTCAAACACACCGGTATCGCAGATCAGT
>JAFZGL010000069.1 GCA_017555395.1 Oscillospiraceae bacterium
ATCCGGCAGCGCCGGGAAGAGAGAAAACTGACTCAGGCTGAACTGGCGGAGAAGATCGGCGTCAGCAGCAAAACCGTGTCCAAGTGGGAAACCGGCAAGGGCCTGCCGGACATTTCTCTGCTGCAACCCCTTGCACAGGCATTGGGGATCTCTGTGATCGAACTGCTGAACGGGGAACACGTTATCAATAAAAACATCTCCGCCAATTTGCTGCGGTGCAAATTCTATGTGTGTCCGGTCTGCGGCAACGTGGTCCACTGCACCGGAGATACCCTGGTCAGCTGCTGCGGCATTACACTGCCTGCGCTGGAAGCGGAGGAGGCGGATGACGCGCATCTGCTTACTGTGGAAAATGTGGAGGATGAGCATTTTATCACCGTCCATCATCCCATGACAAAGCAGCACTTTATTTCCTTCGCGGCCTTTGTGACCTCGGACCGGATGCAACTGGTGAAATTCTATCCGGAAGGAAATGCCGAGACCCGGATGCAGCTGCGGGGCAGAGGATCCCTCTATTACTACTGCAACCGCCACGGCCTTTTTAAAAAGAAGATCTGACAGACCATCAAAAAAGTCTCCGTCCTTTGGGACGGAGACTTTTTCTGTCAATTTAGAAAATGATCAGCATACCGGCCAGAATGCCGATGATGGTGGAAAAAGCGGGGAGCTTGCTGTGGTACATCAAAATGGACTGGGGCAGGATCTCGCCGAAGACCACATACAGCATGGCGCCGCTGGCAAAGCCCAGACTCATGGTCAGACCCATGGGGCCGATCTCGCCCAGAAGGTAACCCAGCAGAGCACCCAGGATGGTGGGGATGCCGGTGGAAGCAGTGACAAGAACGGCCTTCCACTTGGGCATGCCGCCGCTGATCAGGGGAACGGAAACGGCCATGCCCTCCGGAATGTTGTGCAGACCGATCAGCACAGCCAGAACCAGGGCGGCTCTGCCCATGACGCCGTCGTTGCTGGCGTAGGAGGCGCCGATGGTCATACCCTCTGGGACATTGTGCAGGGCAATGGCGCTGGCCATGACAATGCCGGCCACAAACAGTCCCAGCTTACTGTCCTTCCGGGCGTAATGCTGCTCCAGATGGTCGGAATGGATCAGCTCGTCCAGATCATCCGCTGTTTTGGGATGGTTGGCGTCGATGTGAGGAACCTCCGGATTGGTCTTCCGGTCGATGAGATAATTGAGGAAATAGGTGACCGCCACACCGATGGCGATGGCACCCACAACAGTCCAGACACCCACCTCTGTTTCAATGGCCTCTGTCACCAGATCAAAGCAGACCACGCTCAGCATGACGCCGCCGGCAAAACTCAGCAGCAGGCTGACAGTCCGGTTGGAATCCTTCTGGAGCATGGCACCCACAAGACCGCCCAGACCGGTTCCGGCCACACCGGCCAGAAAGGTAGTGACGATCAAGGTTTCGATAATACCCATGTCTTTCTCTCTCCTGTATGTACGGTTATTTACATAACATCATCATACCACAGGCGGCAGCGGATTACAAGGAAAACGGGTTTTTATTTGCATCCGGATCGGTTCTGCGCTATAATAGGAAAAAACAACAGACAAGGACACAACTATGAGATACAGATTTCGGTTTACCCTGTTTTTCGCTGCCATGATCCTGTTTAATCTGGCGGCCAACTTTGCACACCCCATAACCCCCACGATCATACAGGAGTTACATCTTCCGGACTATATGTTCGGTCTGATGCTGGGCACCATGATGATCTCCCAGTTTCTGCTGTCTCCCTTCTGGGGAAAGATCAATGTTTCCCTTTCCTCCAGAAAGACACTGCTGATCTGCTGCACAGGCTATGGCGCTGCACAGCTGATGTTTGCATACGCCCAGACACAGGCAGGGATTCTGGCGGCCCGGGCGCTGGCAGGTATCTTTGTGGGCGGTATTTTTGTCAGCTTTCTGACCTATGTGATCAACGCGGCAAGACCGGAAGACCAGGCAAAATATCTGACCTGGAGCGCCACCATCCAGGCGGTGTTCGGTGCCTTCGGTTATCTGGTGGGAGGACTGCTGGGCGAGGTATCCATCCGGGGCACTTTCTGCCTGCAGGCGGCAGCACTGATGGCATCCGGCGTCCTGTTCCGGATTGCCTGCGAGCCGGACAATGCGGTGTCGGACAATGTGCCTGTGAAACAGATCCTCCGGGAATCCAACCCGATGCAGGCCTTCCTGGATGGAAAATACTTCATGAATACCGCGTTTGCGCTGCTGTTTGCCCTGAACATTCTGATGAATTTCGGTAATACCGGCTTTGACCAGGTGTTCAATTACTATCTGAAGGATCAGCTGGGACTGACCTCTTCCTACAACGGCGTGATCAAGGCCGCGGTGGGACTGATCTCCTTTGCCTCCAACATGACGCTGTGCCTCTGGATCATCCGCAGAACCAATGTCCGCAAGTCCATGGTGGTGCTGGCGCTGTTCTGCACAGCGGCATCTGTGGGTGCGCTGCTGATCCCTCAGATCGGTGCCTATATTGCCTGCAGTGTGCTGGTGTACGCGGGCTATTCCGTGAGTCTCCCGGTGCTGCAGCACATGGCGGCCCAGCAGGCGGATCCGGCCCAGAAAAATCTGGTCATGGGCTTTTACAATGCCACAAAATCTCTGGGCAGCATCATCGGCTCCCTGATGGCTGGCTTCCTGTACGGCATCCATGTGAAACTGCCGTTCCTGGTGGTGGCTGTGATCTATGGCGCGGCCATTGCGGCGGCTGCAGCCTATCTGTTTCGGGGAAGAAGACACCCGGAGGAGTTCCGGGAGATGTAAGGAGGGTTCTTTGTGTTTCTGGATAAAGTGGTTGTGATCACCGGCGGTGCCGGCGGCATCGGAAAATGTATCGCGGAGGAATTTCGCAGGGAAGGCGCCCATGTCTGTGTGATCGACTGCATGGAAGGTGATCACTATGTGGGAGATATCGGCGACAAGACCGCTCTGGAGGATTTTGCCGCTGAAGTTATCCGGGATCACGGACGGGTGGATGTGCTGGTGAACAATGCGCCGCCTGCCTTTAAGGGAATTGATACCTGCTCCTATGAGGAATTTCAGCAGGCACTGGCGGTGGGTGTGACGGCACCCTTCTATCTGAGCAAGCTGTTTGCACCTTATTTTGCCGAAGGTGCCAGCATCATTAACATTTCTTCTTCCCGGGATCGCATGAGCCAGCCCCAGAGCGAGAGCTACACCGCGGCCAAAGGCGGTATTGCAGCCCTGACCCATGGCCTGGCGGTAAGCTTTGCCGGAAAGGTGCGGGTGAATTCCGTTTCTCCCGGCTGGATCGACACGGAATGGAAGGTATATGAAGGCCCCGACGCACTGCAGCAGCCGGCGGGACGGGTGGGAAATCCCATGGACATTGCCAATATGGTGCTGTTCCTGGCATCAGACAAGGCAGGATTCATCACCGGTGAGAA
>JAFZGL010000070.1 GCA_017555395.1 Oscillospiraceae bacterium
TTCAAACAACACACTTCCGCTGCCTTCCACATTGGGGATTGTGAATACCTGAGAACTGGGATCCACCGGTGCGTCACTGACAATCGGTGCGCCGTCCATCAAAATTGTTACCGTGTAGGCAGTGTCTCTGTCAGGCAGCGCAAAGGAGATACTCTTGACAGAGCTGGGCAGAACCGGCGCCTGTGTTTCCTGAGGCTGAGGTGTTTCCGGAACATTCGGAGCTCCGGGAACTTCAGCAGGGCCTGCAGAAATGGTCAGGAAGATCTCTGTGGTTACATCGATCTCCTCTCCTGCATTGGCAGACTGATAAATGACTGTTCCGGCAGGCTCATTGCTTTCTTCCGTCATGGGACGCACATTGGAGAATCCGGCGGTATTCAGCAGTTCAATCGCATGATCCTGGGGTCTTCCAACCACATCAGGAACTTTCTTCACTTCAATATCCGGTCCGGAGCTGACGAAGATCCGAATGGACTGACCCAGTTCCAGCTGTGTTCCTGCTTCCGGTTCTGTACGGATAACCACACCAACAGGCATGTCGCTGGCTTCGTCAAAGAAAATCGGAACAAATCCCTGTCCCTTCAGAGCGGATTCAACACCCTCCTGGCGGGCTCCGATATAATCATCCATGACCTTGAATTCAGGCTCAGCACCCATACTGACTGTGATCCAGATATCGGCACCTTTTTTCACTTCTGTGCCGCCGGCAGGTTCCTGACTCATGACCACGCCCTTTTCAAATTCATCATCATACTGCTGGGGGCGAAGCTGAATATTGAAATCACCCAGTTCCTGAACCAGGTAGTCACTGTAGACCTGACCGATCAGATCCGGAGCTTTCACATATTCCAGTTCCTTGTTCAGCAGAACGCCATTAAACAGTGCCACCAGGAACACAACAATGGCCAGAATCGCCACAGCACTGCACACCACAATTGCCACTGTGGCAACCCGGCTCCTCTGCTCCTCTTCCCGCTGGCGTTCTTCCGCCAGCCGACGCTGATGAGCCCGGCGCGCTGCTTCCGCTGCTTCCTTATTCCGTCCGGTAGATCCGGCCACCGGTCCGGTGTTGCGCCGCATTGCCTGGGATGCCCCGCCGGTTCCAATAGGGCCGGTTCCCTGATGGATCCGAATGCTGTCGGTAGTGGCGCGGACAGGCGCCTGACCTGTTTTTGCCTGAACAACCTTTTCTGCTGTGGTTCTGGGTTTCACAGCGCTGCCGATGACCGTAATGGGGCGGGTTGCATCATCCACCAGCGTCTTATACTGAAAGACGATGGCCGGATTCTTACGGAATTCCTCCATATCCGCCAACAGTTCAGAAGCAGATACATAGCGGTCCTGGATCTCCAGCGCCATGCCCTTCATGATGATCTGTTCCAGCGCTGCGGGGATATTGGGATTCAGCACAGAGGGCTTTACCGCACCGCCGTTGATATGCTGAATGGCCACCGCAACGGGAGATTCCCCGTCATAGGGAGGTCTGCCGGTCATCATCTCGTACATGACAACGCTCAGAGAATAGATATCAGAACGGGTATCCGTGTGACCACCCTTTGCCTGTTCCGGGGAAATATAGTGAACACTGCCAAGAGCTTCCTTGGTCAGGGTATTGCTCTTGCTCATGACCCGGGCAATACCAAAGTCCATCACCTTGACACTTCCGTTCTTCAGCACCATCACATTATGGGGCTTGATATCCCGGTGGATGATACCGCGGCCGTGGGCATGCTCCAGACCCTTGGCGATCTGCATCGCAAAGTGAAGTGTTTCTTTCCAGTTCAGGACGCCCTTCTTCTCCATGTACTGCTTCAGGGAAATGCCTTCAATCAGCTCCATGACCATAAAGTTGGCATCCACTGTGGAAGAAACGTCATAAACCTGAACGATGTTGGGATGACTCAGCATGGCAACCGCTTCACCTTCCGCGTGGAAGCGGCGGCGGAATTCCTCATCCTGAGAAAATTCATCCTTCAATATTTTAATGGCAACCAACCGGTTCAGCCGGTGGCACCTGGCTTTATAAACAACGGCCATGCCGCCGGTTCCGATAACTTCCAGAATTTCGTATCGGTCGTCCAGCAGCCGTCCAATGTACTGATCCATATTCAAGAAATGCTCCTTTCGAGACCCAAACGAATCAAATCAGGACCAGAATACTGGTCACATTATCCGGCGCCCCGCGGTTTTTGGCAATATTCAAAAGCCGCTTGCAGCAGTGTGCTTTGTTGACGCCGTGGACAACCTCAAACAAAATTTCCTGATCGTCCATCATATTACTCAATCCGTCGGAACACAGCAGGAAAAAGTCTCCTTTGGCCACATCCAGATGGAAAATGTCGCACATAACTGTCGCTTCCGTGCCGATAGCACGGGTAATCAGGTTTTTACCAGGATATGCCTTCGCCTGTTCCGGCGTCAGGCTGCCCCGATCCACCATCATCTGCACCAGGGAGTGATCCTTGGTGATCTGAAAAATACCATTCTGGTCAATGCCGTAGGCACGGCTGTCGCCTACATTGACCACAGTTGCCTTCTTGCCGTGCAGCAGCACAGCAACCAGCGTGGTGCCCATGCCGTCAAATTCCGGAAACTGCTGAGACTGGTCAAAAACAGTAAAATTGGCCAGCTTCACAGCGCCCATCAGGATCTGGTCGATCTTTGCCTGATCCAGATGGGATTTCCAGCTCTGCCGCACTTCCTGCACAAAAACATCTGTAGCAAGGGTGCTGGCAATATTGCCGGATTTTGCACCGCCCATGCCGTCGCATACCACAAACAGCCGGGTATTCCGGTCCAGCTTTTCAATTTGATAAGCATCCTGATTCTGCTTGCGAACACAGCCAGGATCCGTCAGTCCCCAGCACTGCATGGGCGTTTCTCCTTTCGGAGGATCTTACGATCTCTCTTTGTTGTATTTTCTTCTCAGCTGACCACAGGAGGCATCGATATCGCCGCCCAAGGTCCGGCGGACTGTGGCTGTCACACCGCCATCCTCCAAAATCTTCTGAAATTTTGCAACAGCAGCCTTGCTGCTGGGTTTCAGAGGACTTTCCTCCACATGGTTCAGAGGAATCATGTTCACATGGGCAGGCAGTCCCTTCAGCCGGCGCAGCAGTTCCTTTGCATTGGCTTCGGAATCGTTGACCCCGTCGATCATGGCGTACTCAAAATGAATCCGGCGGGAAGTTGCCGCATAATACCGGCGGCAGGCTTCCAGCAGCACATCAATGGGATAGGCCTTGTTAACAGGCATAATCTTGCCGCGGATCTCATCATTGGGACCGTGCAGGGAAATGGCAAGGCTGATCTGCAATTTCCGTTTGGCCAGTTCGTCAATTTTCGGCACCAGACCGCAGGTAGAAAGACTGATGTGACGCATGGAGATATTCATACCTTCCTCGCTGTTCACCAGTTCCAGGAACCGCATCACATTGTCAAAATTATCCAGGGGCTCGCCGATGCCCATCAGCACAATGTGGGAAATGGGAAGGCCGGAATCGATCTGGGTAAAGAGGACTTCATCCAGCATTTCATAGGGTTCCAGCCGTCGCACCAGGCCGCCGATGGTAGATGCGCAGAAGGCACAGCCCATGCCGCAGCCCACTTCCGTGGAAATGCAGACCGTGTTGCCGTAGTGATAGCGCATGAGAACCGTTTCCACGCAGTTGCCATCCTGCAGCTGCCACAAATACTTGATGGTTCCATCCCTGGCAGATTCCTGCTTGCGGACTACCTTGGGCGGATGGATAGGATATTTCTCCGAAAGCACATCCCGCAGACCCTTGGGCAGGTTGGTCATCTCATCATAAGAACGGACACCCTTATGGAGCCAGGAATAGACCTGCTTGGCCCGGAAGGCCGGCTGGCCCAGCTCTTTTAATACCGCCCCGATTTCGGGCTGCGTCATGGATTTCAGATTCATGCTTTCCTCCGCAGACGGCTGATGAAGAAACCGTCTGAATCATACTCACCGGGAATCAGCGTCAGCATCCCGGTTTCATTCTTGGGGAATACCTCCGGCAGATCCAGAGGTTCCAGGTAAAAGTCATCCCTGCTGTCCAGAAACGCCTTCACCACATCTTCGTTTTCACGGCGGAGCACTGTACAGGTGGAATACACCAGAACGCCGCCGGGTTTTACGTAATTTGCCTGATTGCGAAGGATCTGCAGCTGCAGAGCCGGCAGTTCTTCCGTCTCCTTCAGGTTTTTGTATCGAATATCCGGCTTTTTCCGGATGATTCCCAAGCCGGAACAGGGTGCATCACAAATTACCGCGTCCATGGCATCGATCCATTCCGGCACTGTGGCTGTCGCATCCTGCTGCCGCTCAGTAATATTGGTAAATCCAAGCCGATCTACGCCGTTTCGGATTAAAGCCGTTTTATGGGAATGCACATCGCAGGAGGTGATATGTCCCTTGCCGCCCATGGCAATGGCAGCCGCGAAGCTCTTTCCGCCGGGGGCAGAGCAGCAGTCCAGAACCCTGATCTCCTCCTGGGGAAGCTGTGCGCACAGGACACTCAGCTTGGAGGCAGGGTCCTGCACATAGAACAGTCCCTCCCGGAACGCAGGAAGCTGTTCCAAGTTGCCGGTTCCGCTGAGCACCAGGCAATCTTTCATCCAGCCATGGGGCTGCACACTGACATTCTGCTCTTCCAGCTTCTTTTGTAGGTCCTCAGCAGAAATTTGCAGGGTATTCACCTGCACCACCGTATCCGGAGACGCATTGTTGGCCTTGAGCATCATCTCCAGTTTTCCCTTGGGGAGGTTGGCCTTCAGGAGCGCAATCAGTTCATCTGGATGACTGTACTTTTCCGCATAGGAGACAGGCTCCTTCAGGGTTCCCTTGGTACGGACCGCATTGCGCAGCACCGCATTCACCAGAGATGCAGCCTTGGGATTTTTGTTGTATTTCTTGGTCAGTGCAACGGATTCATTCACTGCCGCACTGTCCGGAATCTTATTCAGTTCGTAGATCTGATACAGTCCCAGATGCAGAATGTCCCGCACCACAGGATGCAGATCCTTCAGCTTTCCGGTCAGCAGCTGTTTCAGATAAAAATCCAGTTTCGCCTGATTCTGAAGGACACCGTAGCAAAGTCTGGTGGCCAGTCCGGCATCTCTGGGGTCCAGTCGGTCCCGCTGAATATAGTCCTTCAGCACACCGTTGGACCAGGCGCCGTCCTTACGGCAGGCGATCAGCGCGTTCAGCGCTGTTTCCCGGGCACCCATGACTTACAGCTCCAGAGGATGGCCACGGAAATAGTCAGGTGCCGCCATCCGCTTGCCGCCTTCGGCCTGCAGGGAGCGGATCTCCACTGCGCCTTCACCGCAGGCGATAATGAGACCGGTTTTGGTCAGGCTCAGAATCTGGCCGGGTTCGCCGGAACCTTCTGCCACGCGAGTCTCATGGATCTTAAACTTCTTGCCCTGGATTTCGGTAATGGCCACGGGCCAGGGGTGCAGGCCGCGGACATGGTTGTGAACCTGCTGTGCGGTCTTGGTCCAGTCGATGGGGCACATAGTCTTGTCGAGCATGGGAGCAAAGCTGACCAGAGAAGGATCCTGAGGCATCGCAGATACCTGTTCACCCGCTGCAAAGCGGCTCAGGGTCTTGCTCAGCAGATCCGCACCAAGAACAGCCAAACGGTCCAGCAGTTCACCGGCAGTTTCCTGCTCGCCGATGGGCGTCTTGCTGACTTCAATAATATCACCGGCATCCATTTCCCGCACCAGGTACATGGCAGAAACACCGGTCTCAGTCAGGCCGTCCAGCACTGCCCACTGATAGGGGGCACTGCCCCGGTACCGAGGCAGGACACTGGCGTGAATATTGATGCAGCCAAAGGTGGGAATATCCAGCACCTTCTGGGGCAGGATCCGGCCATAGGCCACAACAGCGCAGATATCAGGCTTCAGATCTGCCAACTGCTGCACAGTCTCATCATCCCGGAAATTTTCCGGCTGAAACACAGTCAGATTGTTGGCAAGAGCCACTTCCTTCACATCGGAATACACCATCTTCATGCCGCGACCCTTGGGGCGGTCCGGCTGGGTATAGACACCGACAACCTCAAAGCCGTCGGCAATGATCTTTTTCAGGCAGGTCGCCGCAATATCCGGCGTTCCCATGAAAACAACTCTCATTGGTTGTCCTCCAAAATTTGAAATATCAGTCCTCGTCAGCCATCAGCTCGTCTTCGGTCAGGTAACGGTCCATGACCTCAGTGTAAACGATGCCGTCCAGGTGATCCAGTTCGTGGCAGAAGCAACGGGCAATGAGTTCCTCGCCCTCCACCTCAAACCATTCGCCGAAGCGGTCCTGTGCCTTGACCTTGGCATAAAAGGGACGCTTCACCAGACCGTACTTGCCGGGAACACTGAGGCAGCCCTCTGCACCCACCTGTTCACCGTCGGTTTCCAACAGACTGGGATTCACCAGTTCCAGGATCTCATCACCCAGATCCACAGTAACCACCCGGCGCAGAATGCCCACCTGAGGTGCAGCCAGGCCAACACCGTTGGCGTCCTGCATGGTTTCACCCATGTCATCCAGCAGTTTGTGAAGCTTGGCATCAAAACTTGTAACCGGCTTGCAGACCTTGTGCAGGGCCGGGTCCTTGTCAGTCAGAATCTTACGAAGTCCCATATATAAACCTCTTTTCTCTATTCAAAACCGTTGATGTCGATAAATGCCGACACATTTCGGTTTGTATTGTCTTTGCTGAATTCCCGCAGCAGATGGGCAAGCAGGAACCGCAGATTTTTGGTCATGCGGCAGTGCAGGGTCAGTCGGTAGCGGAAATTGTAGTTGATTTTCGGTACAGGGCAGGGTGCGGGCCCCAGCAGGTCACAGATTTCCTGTTCATAACCGGGCTGCTTCAGACAAGCTGCCAGACTGTCCCGAAATTTTGCCGCACCACGGAGCACGGATGTTTCCTCCTGTCCGGTGAAAGTGATCAGCCCAAAATCGCCGAAGGGCGGCGCATTCTGGATCCGGCGCAACTGGGTCTCCAGGTCGTAAAACCCATCGTAATCCTGCCTTGCTGCCAGACGGATCACCTGATGGTCCGGCACCAAAGTCTGGATCATGGCTTGTCCGGGGGAATCGCCCCGGCCTGCCCGGCCAACCACCTGGGTCAGTATGTTAAAGGTAGTCTCACCGGAACGGTAACCGCCGGTATACAGACTCAGGTCTGCATCCAGAACACCCACCAGCGTCACATCTGGCAGATTCAGTCCCTTGGCAACCATCTGGGTACCGATCAGCACAGGGATTTTTTCCTCCCGGAACCGATCCAGAATCTTCTCATGGGTGTTCACCGCGCTGACGGTATCTGCGTCCATACGGATAGTCTCCATCTCCGGCAGCAGTTCATTCAGTTCGGTCTGCACCTTCTGGGTTCCGGTGCCGATGGTCTTGATCGGGCCGCCGCAGCCGGGACACCGGGAAGGTGCCGCCTGTGAGTAGCCGCAATAATGGCACATGAGCCGGTTGTTGGCACTGTGATAAGTCAGCCGGACACTGCAGCGGGGGCATTCCGGAGCTTCCCGGCAATCTACGCAAACCAGCGCCCGGGCATTGCCCCGGCGGTTCAGCAGCAGAATGGTCTGCTTGTCTTTTTTCCAGGTCTGCACCATGGCCTCCCGGAGCGGAAGGCTCATAGACAGATCATTGCCCAGCTTCAGCTCCTCACGCATGTCGATGATCTCCACATGAGGAAGCGGACGTCCGCCGAACCGTTCTTTTAAGGTATATAAGCGGTAGGAACCGCTTCTCGCCCGGTACATGGTCTCCACAGAAGGTGTTGCGGAACCCAGCAAAACCAGAGCGCCTTCCTTGGCACCACGCCAGATGGCCACTTCTTTTGCTGAATACCGGGGATTGTTTTCAGATTTGTAGGAATGCTCCTGTTCCTCATCCAGAATGATGAGACCGGGATCACAGGGAGCGAACACTGCACTGCGGGTTCCCACCACAACTTTGGCATCCGCACTGCGGACCCGCTTCCACTGATCATACCGTTCACCGGCAGACAGACTGGAATGGAGCACCGCAACCTGATCCCCGAAATAAGCCGCCATCAGTCCCAGCAGCTGGGGTGTCAACGCAATCTCCGGCACCAGGAGCATGGCACTTTTATTTTGATCCAGTGTCTCCTGGATCAGCTTGATATAGACGGAGGTCTTTCCCGATCCGGTGACACCGTAGAGCAGTGCCACACTGGGATTTTCCTCCCTCATCTGATCAGAAAGCCCATTGAAACATTTCGTCTGATCCTCATTCAGAACCAGCGGGCCATCCAGTTTGGCCGGTTTGATCTCCCGGCACCGAAGAACAGGCCTTTCTGCAAGGGTCAGATAACCCAGTTTCTCCAGCCGGTTGATGGTGGGCATGGAACAGCCTGTAAAATAGCAGATCTCCTTCACCGCCGCACTGCCCACACTGCAAAGCAGTTCCAGGACATTTTTCTGCATGGCTGCAGATTTGGGACGGTGGGCAGCATACTCCAGGGCTTCTTCCGGAGATGCCGCAAGAATAGCAATCTTTTCGGTTTTATCCGATGTCCGTTTCAGATAATCGGTTTTTGCCGCCAGCCATTTCTTTTTTACCAGATAAGAAACCGCTTCTGCCAAAACCGTTTCTTCGGGGAATCGGCTGTGCAGAACGGACTCCTCTGCACTGCCGCCCAGTTCCTCCAGAAACTCCAGAAGCTCCCGGGCACCCTCTTTTTTGATGTTTTTTTCTTTCCAGTCCAGATTCTCCGTCAGGGAAAATGTTTCCTTTGACTGAAACCATAGACCGGCAGGCAGCATGGCACGCACTGCATCATAATAGGTGCAAAAATACCGTTCCCGCAGGAAGGCCGCCAGCCGCAGCTGACGGTCCGTCAGGATCGGCGTTTCATCCAGAGTAAAATCCACGGCTTTCAGGCCGTCCTGCTCCCCGGGCTCCACTGCCAGGACGATGCCCTCACAGCGGCGGTTTCCCCGACCGAAGGGCAACTGCACCCGCTGACCGGGCGCAACGGACATTTCATCGGGAATTCGGTAGGAATAGGGCTTGTCGATGGCAAAATTCGCCGCAGAAACAGCTATTTTCGCGATCATAACAGCCCTCCTTCCAATTTGCAGTCATTGTGAGGAGTCCCCAGACCGACGTGGCAATCTCCCGCTTTTTTGAAAGACTCCCACGCCGGTCTGAAGACCGGCCCGGAATGACATAAAAACTTAGTTCTTGTACTCTTCCTTGACGGAACCGCACAGCTTGCCCTCGGCAGCCTCACGGATGGCCAGGGTAACAGGCTTATCGGTCAGTTCTTCCTGGAAAGCCTCTGCCTCAGCAGCGATCTGGCGGGCGCGATGTGCAACCACATTCACCAGCAGGTAACGGCTCTCCATATTCTTCAGCAGGTCAGCAACAGGGGGGTAAAGCATAGTAAGTCCTCCAAATTAAAATTCAAATCAAAATCAGTCTTCCAGACCGGAAATAATGCTCAGGATCTCATCGGCGCAGCGTTCTGCGTCGTCATTGATCACCACATGGTCGTACCAGGTGCGCTGTTCCATCTCCCAGACCGCCCGCTCCATACGCAGCTTGATCTGCTCCTCGGAGGTATCACCGCGGCCGCGGAGGCGGCGCTCCAGTTCCTCCATGGAAGGAGGCATGATAAAGATCAGGGTTGCATCCGATGCGGATTTCCGCACCTGGGCAGCACCTTTCGGTTCAATGTCCAGAAGGACATGTCCCTTTTTCATTTTCGCCTCAGCCTGTCCCTTCAGGGTGCCGTAGTAATTGGCGGCATGGGCATCGTACTCCAGGAATTCGTCGTTGGAGATCATCTCCTCAAAGCATTCCCTGGAAATAAAGAAATAGTGTTTTCCGTCCACTTCGCCGGGTCTGGGTGCCCGGGTGGTTGCGGAAACAGAGAAGCTGAGATCGCTGCGCTTTTGCATCATAATTCCCAGCACGGTGCCCTTGCCGACACCGGATGCACCGGAAATCACGATCAGCTTTCCACTGCTCATTCCTCTTCCTCCTTAAATTCTTCCTCCGGCTTGTCCATCCACCGGGCATAGATGGTCTCGGTGGGGATGGCTGACAAAATCACATGGTCTGTATCCATCAGAATGACCGCCTTGGTCTTCCGTCCGTAGGACGCATCAATCAGCATGCTGCGCTCTCTGGCTTCCTGGATCACACGCTTGATGGGGGCGGAATCCGGTGCCACAATGGCCAACAGCCGGTTTGCTGCGATCATACTGCCAAAGCCAATGTTAATAAGCTTCATAGGGTTACCTTATTCGATGTTCTGAGTCTGTTCGCGGATCTTTTCCAGTTCCGCCTTGATGTCCACAACGATCCGGGCCAGCTTTACATCGGTGCACTTGGAGCCGATGGTATTGGATTCCCGGTTCATCTCCTGCAGCAGGAAGTCCAGCTTCCGGCCGATGGCACCGCCGCCGGTGAGCATATTGTTCATCTGCTCCAGATGGCTGCGCAGACGGACGGTTTCCTCGTCCACAGCGACCTTGTCCGCAAAGATGGCAGCTTCCGTCAGGATCCGGCTTTCATCAATGGAAGTATTTGCCAGAACTTCCTTGAGCTTGTTGTAAAGACGGGTGCGGTAATCAATAACCGTCTGACCGTTGCCAGTCTCCACCTGGGACACCAGTTCCAGAATGGTATTGCCCCGGCTGCGCAGATCGTTTTCCAGCGCCTTGCCTTCGGCTGTACGCATGGCATCATAGCTCGCCAGTGCCTTGGCAACAACTCCCATCAGATCAGACAGCAGCTGCTCCTCATCCACTTCGGGCTTCTCCACTGTGAAGACTTCCGGCATCCGGGAGATTACACTGACGCTGATATCATCCTGAACACCGTAATCCGCCACCATCTGCTTCATGGCGGAAAGATATCCCTCCACCATAGAGGCATTCAGGCTAACCTTCACATCGGAAGCACCCTCAGACCGGACGGTGATATAAACATCCACCTTACCCCGGGAAATGGTATTCTTCACAGCCTGCTTCACGGATTCTTCCGCAAAGGACAGCATTCTGGGCAGCTTTACAGTACAGTCCAGATACCGGTTGTTGACGGAGCGGAGCTCTACGGTGAATTCCCGTCCGTTTACTGTTTCCACAGCCCGGCCATAGCCGGTCATACTCTTTACCAAAACAATTATCCCCTTTTCTCAGCACACAGCAGGGTTTCTGCCGCATAGCCCGTAATGGTATAAATGGTATTCTCTTTTCTCGCCATCCGGCGGTCATAAACAACGATAAGCACAATGCTCAGCATAAATGCCAGGGCGCCAAACAGCGCACCGGACTGATCCAGCGCCGCCGCCAGGGCATACCCCGCAAAGAAGAGTACCAGCGGCAGCATATATAGTACCGCGGCAGCCTTCAGCACAGGGCCTGTCTCACTGCGGATATTCACGAGATCCCCCACACCTGCCCCGATGGGATTTTCCACCGTAAGAAGAATCGCTTCCTTGGCGGCGCCGCAGCCGGAGCATTTGTGGCAGTCTCCGGAACAGGCACTTTCCCGGATGCAGATCACCTGGGCTGTGCCGTCCTCATATATCTGTTTAACGCGAACGATCTGATCCATAGCGCATCACATTATTCCTTTTCCGTCAGATTTGCCGTAACGGAATAGCTTCTGATGGCACCGATAGATGAAAGATCATCAGCAAAGTGGACCGTTGCCTTAAAGGTGGACGTACCTGCAACCGCTCCGGTGAAGTCAGCCCGGACAATAATATCTTCAGGAAGAATCTTGGACAGATCCATGGCCGTGCCGCGAAGTGCAACCGTCATCTTCTTTTCCATGATCTCCACTTCCAGACCTTCGGGAACGTTGACAGCCTCAATGGTGTCCACTTCAAACTCCTTCACCAGCAGACCGGTGAACCGGATATTCACCTTTGCCTCCGTGATGTTGGACAGATTGGTTACCGCCTCGGGCAGGGTAATGGGAATGTTGATCTCCTGGGACTTCTCAATGGTTCTCAGATCGATCTTACCCACATTGATGCTGTCGCCCAGTTCCTCCAGAACAGCGCTGCCGCCGGACAGACGGATTACCGCAGGCTCGATTTCAACGGTGGTATTCTTTTCCGTTGCGCCGCCACCATAGATCACTTCTGCGATCAGCTTCACTTCCTTCACCTTGTGGATCTTCACATCCAGGCGGATACTTTCCACATTGGTGGTAATGAGTTCCGCATCCACGGGATTGCCGTCTGTATCGCAGAGGGTATAGCGGTAATCCTGACTCAGAGATTCTTTCTGTTCACTGAGATCTACCTCAATGACTGCCTTTTCAATCAGGTCAGCAACAGATGCAGGACCAACCACCGTTACACTGGAATAATCCAGCACCCGGTTTTCCCGGTCGGACATGAAGCCGTCGGGCGTGGAACCGATCCAGACCACTTCCACGGGAACTTCCTTGGTACGGCGGGCTTCCACTGTGATATAGATGTTGGCAGGATGCCGGTTCTGAATGGTCAGTGCGTTGGTCGGCACGTCGCTGGGAAAAACAGGATTGTAGTTCAGCGCAATCTTTTCACCGGGCTCGTAGATCTTGGTCAGGTCTACCTTCAGAATGGTATTGCCGCTGCTGACCTTTGCCAGGTCGCTGCGGTTGCCGGACAGTGTCAGGTCCACATCGTCTGCAGAAACTGAGGTAATCATCAGGTTACGTTCTGTCAGAACGGTTTCACCTTCCATCACCACAGGCACATTGTAAATGGTATAGTCTGCTTCCTGGCTGACGTTGGTAACAACGTACAGCCAAAGGCCGAAGGCAATCACCAGGGACAGGGCGATAGAGGTCAGTTTACTTTTCTTCATAGCCGTCTACCTCCTTTGTGGTTGCCAGAATCTTTTGCTTCAGCCAGAGAATGGGATTCTTTTCCCGGTCGACTTCCTCCACAGGGCAGAGCTCATTGTGCAGCAGCTTTTCCAGAGTCTGGGGAGCCAGATGCCGCTTCAGCATGCCGCCCACTGCCACAGAAATGGTACCGGTCTCTTCGGAGACAATGACCACCACTGCGTCGCTGGCTTCGCTCATACCCACACCGGCGCGATGGCGGGTGCCCAGGTCTGCGCTGAGGCGCACACTGTCGGAAAGGGGAAGCACACAGCCTGCTGCCGCGACCCGGCCGTCACGGATGATCATGGCGCCGTCGTGCAGGGATGCCTTGGGGAAGAAAATATTCCGGATCAGCTGCTCAGAGACCTGACCGTCGATCTGGGTACCGGTCTTGAAGTATTCCTCCAGACGCTGTTCCCGGGCGAAGACCATCAGGGCGCCCACCCGCTCCCGGCTCATGATCTCACAGGCCATGACGGACTGGGCAATCACATTGTCCATTTCCTGGACAGGCTTGCTGGTGGAAAAGAAATTCCGCAGCTTCACATTGCCCAGATGATCCAGCATCCGGCGCAGCTCCGGCTGGAACAGAATGACAAAGGCCAAAATACCGACAGCCAGGAACTGATTGAGAATAAAACTGATGGTATGCAGATTCATGGCATCGGTGACCCAGGCGATGACCACAATGGCCAGCACTGTTCTGGCAATACGCATGATGCTGGGTGTCCGGATCATGGGCAGCAGCTTATAAATCAAAAACGCCACCAAAATGATATCCAGATAGTCAGACCACTGCATTCTGGTCAGATACTGCAATACGTTCTGAACGACTTCCATCGGCTTTTTCCCCTTTTATGTCAACTTTAGCGAAGAGCATACTACGCTATGGTATACTTACCTATTATCCTGTCTATTATAGCGGATTGCGAGTGTATTGGCAATAGACATTCTGTAAAAATTTTATTGGGAAAACC
The DNA here is from genome assembly GCA_017555395.1 of Oscillospiraceae bacterium. Taxonomy (GTDB): domain Bacteria; phylum Bacillota; class Clostridia; order Oscillospirales; family Oscillospiraceae; genus Faecousia. The sequence continues at coordinate 13,870 of JAFZGL010000070.1, forward strand.
GGGGTAATTTCGATGCTGCCCGGAGAAAGTCGTACGTTTCCCCATCCGCGCAGTCATAGCCGAAGCTGACCCGGACCGTACCGGTTTCCAGGGTGCCTGCACTCTCATGGGCAAGAGGCGCGCAGTGCAGTCCCGCCCGGAGGGCAATTCCCCGGTCAGCAAAAAACTGTGCCGCCTCCTCGCAATCCATCCCCGGCAAAAACGATACTGTGGCCGACTGATGAGGCCCTGAAAACACCTTCATTCCCAGTTCTTTCAATCCATGAATACACCGCTGAAGCTGATCGTGTTCCCGGCGGTAAACCGCATCTGTTCCAACCCGGTTCAGATACCGCAGGCCTTCCCGAAGCCCGGCAAACCCCGGAACATTCAATGTCCCCGGCTCCAGCCGGTCAGGAAGATAGTCCGGCATCTCCTGCTGCCTGGACTCGCTGCCGGTGCCGCCCTGCAGCAGCGGCTGCCCTTCTGCGCCGCACAGCAGCAGACCGGTACCCTGGGGACCCAGCAATCCCTTGTGTCCGGGCATGGCAATAAAGTCTGCCCCCAGCTGCTCCATGGAAAGCGGAAGCGTTCCCGCCGACTGAGCCGCATCCAGAATGAACGGAATCTGATACTGTCTGCAAAGCTTTGCCATCTGATCCACCGGCAGAATATAGCCGAACACATTGGACACATGGGTAAAGACCGCTGCGTCCGCGCCTTTTTTCAGCGCCGCTTCAAAAGCCTCCAGTGTATCTTCCCAGTCAAAGAGATCCCTGCCTGCCGCAGTGATCTGCGCTTTCAGTGCATGCAGCGGTCTTGTCACCGCGTTGTGCTCAAACCCGGAGATCACCACCCTGCCGCCGGGCTTCACCAGGCTGCGGATGGCAATATTTAGTCCATGGGTGCAGTTATTTGTCAGTACCACCTGCTCCGGGCTGCAGGAAAACAGCTGCGCTGCCTGCTCCCGGCAGCCAAAAAGCTTCCGCGCTGCTGTCATTGCTTCCCTGTATCCGCCGCGTCCGGGATTGCCACAGGTCCGCATGGCATCCGCTACTGCCCGATAAACCTGGGGTGGCTTATGAAAAGATGTGGCCCCGTTGTCAAGATAGATCAAAATTCCATTCCTCCAATTGTCCGTCTGCGCCCTGGCGATAGACCTTCCCCAGGGGAACCTTTCCTGCCTGAAGTATTTTCAGCACAGGATACACCTGATCTGTCCACAAACGCAGGCTGTAGCCGCAGCCCCGCTGCTCCATCCACTTGGGTGTCCGAAGCAGTATGCACCGGACCCCCTCCCTCTGCAGCGCCCGCTCTCCTCTCTGAGCATGGGTCACTGACCGGAATGTAATATAATAAAACTTCATGGCGATCTCCTCCCGGTACAGTCTATGCTGCCTTCGTCGAAGGGGTGCAGTTTCCGTCAGATTTGTAAGCTGGTCTTTTCGTCATTTCTTCCATATTTGCGAAGAATTATTGTCTTTTCTCTATTGATTTTTATCAATCTACGCCTTATAATTATTTTATTCTTTATAAAATTAATTTAGGAGGCAAATCATGGAACATTACAACCCTCTGCTGAGCAACATCAGCTCCCATAAGTTCATCACCATCGGTGAGATCATGCTCCGCCTGACGCCCCCCAACTACGAAAAGATCCGCATGGCAAACACCTTCGAAGCCACATACGGCGGCAGCGAAGCAAATATCGCCCTGTCTCTTGCCAACCTGGGCATCGACTCCACCTTCTTCTCCGTGGTACCCAACAACTCCATCGGCAAGAGCGCCATCCGTATGCTCCGTTCCAACGATGTCCACTGCACTCCCGTGATTCTCTCCACTCCCGAGGAGACACCCACCCACCGTCTGGGCACCTACTACCTGGAAACCGGCTACGGCATCCGCGCCAGCAAGGTCACCTATGACCGCAAGCACTCCGCTTTTACAGAGTATGATCTGAGCAAGGTGGATATTGCAAAGCTTCTGGAAGGCTTCACCTGGCTCCATGTCTCCGGCATCACTCCCGCCCTGAATCAGGGTTGTGCTGACTTCATTTTGAACTGTCTGAAGGTGGCCAAGGAGCTGGGGCTCACCACCAGCTTCGACGGTAACTTCCGCAGCAAGCTGTGGAGTTGGGACGAAGCCCGGGATTACTGCACCCAGTGCCTGCCCTATGTGGATGTGCTGATGGGCATTGAGCCCTACCATCTGTGGAAGGATGAAAACGACCACAGCAAGGGCGACTGGAAGGATGGCGTTCCCCTGCAGCCCAGCTACGAGCAGCAGGACGAGGTGTTCCAGCACTTCATCGAAAAGTATCCCAACATCCAGTGTATCGGCCGCCATGTGCGCTATGCTCACTCCGGTTCTTCCAACTCCCTGAAGGCCTACATGTGGTACCAGGGACACACCTTTGAAAGCAA
>JAFZGL010000071.1 GCA_017555395.1 Oscillospiraceae bacterium
TGCGTGGTCTTCTTCTGCCTGACCACAGATGCGCTTTTCAGCAGTTGAAATCCGCCCTTATTGGGCTTCTTCCCATCGGCGGCAGCTGTCGCGCTCGACGATGGCGTGGGGAACGACGACCTTGGAGGTGGTCAGGTTGGGATTTTCCACATGGTTGATGATCTGATTTGCCGCCTCCTGACCCAGGAGGAAGGAGTTGACATCCACGGCAGTGAGCTGTGGGGAGGCCAGCTGGGCATAGAGGGAATTGTTGAAAGCGATAATGGAGATGTCATCGGGGATCCGCAGCCCCTTCTGGAGGCATACCCGTTCTAAAGACAGCGCCAGCATATCATCGCTGACCACAAAGGCCGTGGGCCGGTCCGGGCTGTCAAGAAGCCGCTCCAGATTGGCCAAAGCAGAGGAATGGACACTCTCCATCTCCACACAGTATTCCGGTTTCATCGGCAGCTCATGCAGGAGCAGGGAAAGCTGATAGCCGGAACGGCGGTCGGCGGCGTAGAGGTAGCTGTTCCTGCTGCCGATGAAGCCGATACGCCGGTGGCCCAGATTGTACAGATAATCCGTCGCCTCCCGGCCAGCCAGCAGATTGTCGTTGTCGATGCAGACCGTCTGCCCCGCCAGGTCGCTGGGCTTGCCCACGATCACATACAGCAGTCCATGCTCGCACAGGTACTCCACCACGAAATCCTCCCGTTTGGAGTAGAGCAGGATGAAGCCGTCCACCCGTCCGCTGCGGTGGAGGGTCTGGATGGAGCGCAGAAGCTCATGGTCATTGGAGCCGGTGACCACGGTGCTGGCCACGCTGCGCTCGTTGCAGATCTGGCTGATTCCCCGGATGGCCTTCAGGTAGAAGGTGTTTTCATAGGCATCCCGATCCGAGGGAGGCAGCACGATGGCAATGGACTTCACCGTGGGAACCGTCTGCTGCTCCGGTGCAGCGGTGGGCAGCTCATAGCCCAGCTCCGCCATGGCTCTGCGCACCTTGTCCTGAGTCTCCCTGCTGATTGCAGGGTTGTTGTTGCACACCCGGGACACGGTGGAGGGGGAGACACCGGCCAATTTTGCCACATCCTTGATCGTCACTGCCATACAAAGCCACTTCCTTTTCTGAAACGTCATGCAAAAAAATGCACCGGGATAAATAATAGAATCATTATAGCGCAAACGCATGCAAATGTCAAAGGCGTTATGCAACAAAACGATGCAACGTTGCAGAAAATATGACTGAATTTTCCAATAGAATCTTGTGCAGAACGGAGAAACCCTGGAAAAGCCAAAAAATGTCTTGCAATTTCTATGCAACCGTTGTATCTTTGTTGCAGAAACATTCTGCAACAAGTTGCAGGATGAATAAACAGAGAAAAGGAGCAAACACAATGTCAACACTCGCAACCCCCGCAAAGAAGGGCCTGAACTTCGATCTTTTGCAGAAGCTCGGCAAGGTCCTGATGACGGTCATCGCCGTCATGCCCGCCGCAGGCATCATGCTGAGCCTGGGCAAGCTCTTCCAGATGATGGATCTGAGTCTGATGATTACCATCGGTTCCACCATGGAGAACATCGGCTGGGCCATCATCACCAATCTGCACATTCTCTTCGCAGCCGCCATCGGCGGTTCCTGGGCAAAGGAGCGTGCAGGCGGCGCATTCGCAGCCGTCATCGCCTTCATCCTCATCAACCGCATCACCGGCGCTGTCTTCGGCGTGACCGGCGATATGCTGTCCGCAGCCGATGCCACCGTCACCTCCTTCTTCGGTCAGGAGATGCTGGTGTCCAACTACTTCACCAACATCCTGGGCGCACCTGCCCTGAATATGGGCGTGTTTGTGGGCATCATCTCCGGCTTCGTCGGCGGCATGGTCTACAACAAGTTCTACAACTTCCGCAAGCTCCCCGACGCCCTGGCCTTCTTCAACGGCAAGCGGTTCGTCCCCATGGCAGTCATCTTCTACTCTGTGATCGTCTCTCTGGTCATGGCCTGCGTGTGGCCCCTGGTCCAGACCGGCATCAATACCTTCGGCATCTGGATCGCAAATTCCAGCTCTACCTCTCCCGTCCTTGCTCCTTTCATCTACGGCACCCTGGAGCGACTGCTGCTGCCCTTCGGTCTGCACCACATGCTGACCATCCCCATGAACTACACCTCCTTCGGCGGTGAGTACCTGATCCAGACCGGCGCCACCGCCGGCTCCATGGTCTATGGCCAGGACCCCCTGTGGCTGGCATGGATCACCGATCTCATCAACTTCAAGGATGCCGGTGACATGGCCTCCTACGAGCTGCTGCTGAATACCGTCACCCCTGCTCGCTTCAAGGTCGGCCAGATGATCGGCTCCACCGGTCTGCTGCTGGGCATCGCCCTGGCCATGTACCGGCTGGTGGATGCCGACAAGCGTAAGAGCTACCGCTCCATGTTCATCTCCACCTGCCTGGCCGTGTTCCTGACCGGTGTCACCGAGCCCATCGAGTTCATGTTCATGTTCTGTGCTCTGCCCCTGTACATCGTCTACGCCCTGCTCCAGGGCTGCGCCTTCGCCATGGCCGGTATCATGGATCTGCGTCTGCACTCCTTCGGCAACCTGGAGCTTCTGACCCGTGTGCCCATGTCCCTGAAGGCAGGTCTGGGCGGCGACATCATCAACTTCCTGATCTGCTGCGTGGCCTTCCTGGTCATCGGTTACTTTGTGGCTTACTTCATGATCAAGAAGCTGCAGTTCGCCACCCCCGGCAGACTGGGCAACTACACCGACGAAGGCTCCGAGGAGGAGGCACCTGCTGCTGAGGCAAAGACCGCCGACAACGGCTCCAAGGCCGAGCGGATCATCGCCCTGCTGGGCGGCCGGGAGAACATCACTCTGGTGGATGCCTGCATGACCCGGCTCCGTGTCACCGTCAGGGACCTGTCCCTGGTGGCTGAAAAGAATGCCTGGAAGGCCGAGGGCGCTCTGGGCCTCATCAAGAAGGACAACGGCATCCAGGCCATCTACGGCCCCAAGGCCGATGTCATCAAGTCCGATATCAACGATATTCTCTGATTTCTTCACTCGCAGGGAGCGGCCCCACGGGCCGTTCCCCAGGGTAAACACAACGAGGTGTGTAACATGAAGATCCTGACCATCAACACCCATTCCCTCCAGGAAGAAAACTACGAGCAGAAGCTCGAATGGTTTGTGGAGTCCATTCTGAAGGAACGCCCGGACATCATCGCCATGCAGGAGGTCAA
>JAFZGL010000072.1 GCA_017555395.1 Oscillospiraceae bacterium
GAATTCGTAGGTTTTCCCTTGGTATTGCTGACGGTATAGCCGAAAAATCTTTGCAAAGTGTCCAGGTCGCCTCTGTCCCATGCCACTTCGATGGCGTGTCGAATGGCACGTTCCACTCTGGACGGTGTGGTCTGGAATGTTTTCGCCACCTGGGGGTACAATACCTTGGTGATGGCATTGATCACATCCATATCATTGACCGCAATGATGATGGCTTCCCGCAGATACTGGTAGCCCTTGATGTGGGCAGGGACGCCGATCTCATGGATGATACCGGTGACCATGGATTCAATATTGTTCTTGTCCAGGCGATGCACTGCCGGGATCCGAAGGCTCTCCCCTCCCCGGATCTCCTCCAGCCGCTCCACCAGGGCGGTCATATCACAGGGTTTCAGCATCAGATACCGAACGCCCAGATTGCCAATGGCTGCGGATATATAACCCGATACAAAGCAGGTCGTTGCCAGTGTGACCGGCTTTCTGTCCATGCCGCTGATGTTTTTCAAAACACTGATGCCGTCCTGTTTGCTCAGCATCAGATCCAGAACCAGAATATCCGGTTTCAGCTGCTGGATGCTTCGGATGGCCTGTTCCCCATCATTAGCCGTTCCGATCACCTGAAATCCTCCGGCTCGCTGCAGGGCAGCACTCAGTCCGGTGCAAAAGTCCTCCGCTCCGTCGGCGATGAATACCGTTGTTGCGTGTTCCATACATTCCTCTCCTGTCAATGTAAAAATACTCCCCTGTAGCGGCGTTCCATGCCGCATGCGACAAATAAATCATAGCATAAGATGCCGGGGTTTGCAAGTTCCCAGCGAAACAATCGTTCGCCTTTACTTCCCATTTTTCGACAAAGTCATTACATTTCCTTAACTTTTTGATTCCATTTTGTATGAACATATCGTGAACATCTCCGCAGTTGACCTTTGTCCGTGTCTGATGTACAATAGAACAAAAATACACAGGAGGATATGCAATGGAACATGTTTGGAGTCTGGATTCGGTTTACAGGGGATTTGAAGATCCCGCTTTTGCCGCCGATCTGGAATGTGTAAAGGAAAAAATCGCGCAGTTCACTGCCCTGACGAAAGATCTGGCCGCGGGAACTCCTCTGGAAGCGCTGAGAACAGGCATTGCTCTTCAGGAGGATATCAATGCCCTGGCACAGAAGATGAGCATGTACGCCTCCCTGCGGCAGTATGCTGATTCCCGGGATGCCCAGGCACAGTCCCAGCTGGGCCGCCTGATGGGCATCTTCAGCGCCTTTGCCGCCCCGGAAGCCGCCTTCCAGGAATGGGCCGCCGCGCTGCCTAACCTGATGGAACTGGCAGAATCCGATGAGATCCTGAAGCAGTACACCTTCCTCTTCACCAATATGAAGAACAACAGCCGGTATCTGCTGGGAAGCCGCGGTGAAGAGATCATGGCAAAGATGCAGCTCTCCGGCGGCAACGCCTGGGTGGATCTTTACAACTGCCTCACCAGCACCGCCACCGTCAGCTACCGGGGCAATACCATCAACATCCCCGCCGTCCGGAATCTGGCCTTCGACGCCGATCCCCAGGTCAGACGGGATGCCTATGAAGCAGAACTGGCTGCCTACGAGCCCATCAAAGAGCCTGTGGCCTATGCACTGAATTCCATCAAACTGGAGACTCTGTCTGACTGCCAGCTCCGCGGCTACGAATCTCCCCTGGATCGTACCCTGAAGGAATCCCTGGTCAGCCGGGAAACTCTGGACGCAATGCTGGGCGCTATGGATGAATATCTGCCTCACTTCTGGCGGTATCTGAAGGCCAAGGCCAAGGCGCTGGGCCACGAAGGCGGTCTTCCCTGGTACGATCTCTTTGCCCCCATGGGACACACCTCCACCAGGTTCACCCCCGAAACCGCGAAGAACTATCTGGTAGAGCATTTTGCATCCTTTGATCAGGAAATGTCCGACCTGGTGGCCAAAGCCTTTGACGAGGCCTGGATCGACTTCTTCCCCAGAGACGGCAAGTGCGGCGGTGCTTTCTGCGAGGCTGTGCAGTGCAACAAGGAAAGCCGGATTCTGACCAATTTCGACGGCACTTTCTCCGCCGTCAGTACCCTGGCCCATGAGCTGGGTCACGCCTTCCACAACGAGTGCGTCTTCCCCCACCGGATTCTGAACCGGGATTACTCCATGCCCGTGGCTGAGACCGCTTCCATCTTCAACGAGTGTCTCATCAGCGCCAGCGCCCTGAAGTCCGCCGCGGATCAGGCCGAAAAACTGGCCATCCTGGAAGCATCTCTCCACAACGACACCCAAATCATCTGCGACATCTATTCCCGGTTCCGCTTTGAAAGCATGGTCTTCCAGCACCGGGAGGAGCAGTTCATGAACGCCGACATGCTCTGCAGCTTCATGACGGAGGCGCAGAAACAGTCCTACGGTGACGGCCTGGATCACAATGTTCTGCATCCTTACATGTGGGTCAACAAGCCCCATTACTACGGCCCCACCTTCTATAACTTCCCCTATGCCTTCGGCGGTCTCTTCGCCCGGGGTCTGTACGCCCAGTATCGGGAGGAAGGCGCCGCCTTCGTGCCCAAGTACAAGAAGCTGCTCTACACTACCTCCGTGGCTACCGCAGAAGATGCTGCCAAGGTGGCAGACATCGACCTGACCGACAAGAACTTCTGGCGCGCCGCCCTGCAGACCATCGCCGATGAGATCGACCAGTTCTGCGCCCTTCTGGAGGGATAATCATGGAAAAACGAATCAACGCCCTCTGCGATTTTCTGAATGCATCCCACAGCAGTTTCCATGCGGTGGCTTACCTCGAAAATCTGCTGAAACAGGAAGGCTATCAAAAGCTGGCGGAACATGAAACCTGGCAGCTTACGCCCGGCGGCAAATACTATCTGACCCGCAGCGGAACCGCCCTCCTGGCCTTCCGGATCCCGACAGAAACGCCTGTGGGCTTCCTGCTCAGCGCCAGCCACTCCGATCACCCCTGCTTCAAGCTGAAGGAAAATCCGGAGCTTTCCGGCACCTATACCCGCCTGGCTGTGGAGCGTTACGGCGGACAGCTCCTGTTCACCTGGACGGACCGTCCCCTGTCTCTGGCAGGCCGGGTGATTGTTGAGACTGAAAACGGCATCGAGAGCCGGCTCATCGATATTGACCGGGATCTGATGCTGATCCCCAATGTGGCCATTCACATGAACCGCCAGGTCAATGACGGCTATAAGTGGAATCCCGCAGTGGATATGCTGCCCCTGCTGGGCGGCAAGGACGCCAAGGGCAAGCTGGATGCCCTGCTGGAAGAAGCTGTCGGCGGCAGAATCCTTGGTCATGACCTGTTCCTGTACGTCCGGGAGGAGGCCCGGATCTGGGGCGTGGACAATGAATTCATCTCCGCCACCGCTCTGGACGATCTGGAATGTGCCTGGGGCTGCACTCAGGGCTTCCTGAAGGCCGCTGAGAGCCATTCCCTGCCGGTACTCTGCGTCTTCGACAATGAGGAAGTTGGCTCCGGCAGCCGCCAGGGCGCCTGCTCTGCCCTTCTGATCGACACCCTGGACCGGATCTGTGAAAGCAGAAACCTGAATCTGAAGCAGATGCTGTCCCAGTCCTTCATGGTTTCCGCCGATAACGGCCATGCCCTGCATCCCAATCATCCGGAGCTGTCTGATCCCACCAACGCCCCCGTCCTCGGCGGCGGTGTGGTGCTGAAATTCAACGCCACCCTGAAATACTGCACCGACGGTCTGTCTGCCGCTCTGTTCCGCAAGGTCTGCGAGAAGGCCGGCGTCAGACACCAGACCTACTGCAACCGGGCAGATATTGCCGGCGGTTCCACCCTGGGCAATCTGTCCCAGCATCATGTAAGCGTCCCCACAGTGGACATCGGTCTTGCCCAGCTGGCCATGCACTCCTGCTATGAGACCAGCGCCGCAGCCGATGCCATCGCACTTGAGGATGCCATGACCGCCTACTACAGCTCCACCCTGAAGATCCGGGATGACAACTTCCTTCTGACGTAAATAAGCATGCAAAAGAAAACGGAATTTCCCACGGGAAATTCCGTTTTTCCTGTTATGCAGCCCTGTCTACCCTGCCTTTCACCACGTTGGCCACGCGGGCGATGAACTCGCCATTGGTAGGTTTGCCCCGGGAGGCAGAGACGGTATTACCAAAGTATTTCTCCAGAATGTCCAGATCCCCCCTGGCCCAGGTCACTTCGATGAGATGCCGGATGGCACGCTCCACCCGGGCAGGCGTGGTGTCGAATTCCACTGCCAGCTGGGGATAGAGACCGAAGGTGATGCTGTTGATATACAGCCGGTCACTGATCACCAGCTGGATCGCCCGGATCACATAAGGATGACCCACCAGGTGATCGGGTGCTCCCAGCTCCAGCAGGATCCGGCGGATCTCCTGCTCCGGATCTCTGTTCCGACGGTTCCTCTGCAAAAACACCATTTATTGGGATATTCATGGCATAAATGTTCTTCTGTTTATTGGATTGTTCCCATTATAGCAAAAACAGAAAACCAGTGCAAGTATCTATAAATAGCAGTGATGTTTTTCTGTCCTTTTATTTATACATATTCTGAGTGGGTTTCATAGAAACACACGAAAAAGAGCAAGCGCCCCGATGAAACGGGGGCGGTTTTTGTGAAACAAAAATGCGATAGGGAGTTAAACTGAACTTATATTTTTCACTCAAACCCCTTGTGTAGTTTTTCTTATTTCGCCGCGCTCAATAAGAAAAAACGCCCCTTCTCTGAGGGGCGCTACACTTCATCTTCGCAAATATATTGGCTCAGATGGAAAAAAGAGAACTTTACTTGGCCTGAGTGGAGTCTGCAGAGCAAGCTTCATATAACTTTTTCTCAATCTCAAAAAGAGCGCAGAGCTCCTTATACCTGCTAACAGTGCGATCTCCACCGAAACATAACTTAGGGTTAAGAATGACATTTTTCCCGTTTGGTGTTAACTCGGTAATGTCATCAAAGAAACCAACAGCCAATTCGCCGTTTACCCGAAAAGCAGACAGCTGCCCTTTCAGTCTGGCGCAGTGAGCTTCGCTGTAATTGATCTTCTTACAAAATTCATTGAACGGCATATATACAATATGCTCAAATTCTTGCTCCGTTTGGTTATGAGACAAAATGTTGGTTTGTCTGTTTAAGTAAGGAATCATCTGAAGAATGTAATAAATCCGCTTCAGTTCTGCTTGGGAGCTGGTGGCTTCGCAGAGCATACGATAGTAGCCAGAGAAAATGCGGATATGGTCAGAGTCTGCTGTGTACTCTCCCCAAGAGATTATGTCCGGATTGACATAAAATACGGATGCATCTTTGCGAAGCAGACCGGACTGTAGTGTCTGTTTGAAAAAAGCTGTTTGCTGATTTTTATTAAGGTCAAGATTTGCCTGCATCAGTTTGTTCTTTTGGATTATCCCTGTACTTCCACATGCAGTGCCAAAATACAAAAAGCGTACAGCAACAGCAGGGTCAACAGGCAATTCAAAATTGGTTCCATATTGAAAATTCAGCCATACGAAAGCAGTCTGATCTTCATATCTTTCTTTTTGCTTGCGTAAAAATGTTCGTTGCTTCTCTGTGTAGACACGGTCTCCAAGCTCTAATTTGAGGATTTCAGAAGGCTCGAAAACCTCCCCTGTGTTCATATTAAGAAGTGGATCTTTAATTATTTGAGCCATAGGTATACTCCTTTTCTATTCATGGAGATAGAGAGTGTAATACCAAAAACACCAAGGATTTCCTGGTAAACGCTTCCTGAAAATGGTGAGTCAAATCCTAATTTTGGTGATTTTTGAATCTGATCACATCAATATGAGTTCCTTATTCTCTTCTATCATAGCAATTCTGTGGACAAAGTCAAATGAATTGTTTGTGAACAGAGGACATATGGGCGCTTAAAGAGGACGTAGCTGAAGATGCAAAAACGGTGATGACCTACTTTCTCCAGGCATGATCTTGCAGTGAGCTTTGAAATCTGCACTTCAAAAAGCTTTGCACTCCTGGAATTTCGTGTTATAATGACATTATTATGGCGAAGTATATCCTGCCGTTTGGGAGGCGCAGTATATGAAATCCAACTTTTTCTTCCTGGAAGCAGATTTTCCGGTTCTGGCGCAGTTTGGCCAGAAGGCGGAGGCATACCTGTATTCTGACTCCAACTCCTGTCTGATGAAACTGGGCATGATCGGTGAGACCATTGTGAATCTGATGTTCACCTATGACCGGATCACTCTGCCCTTTGAGAATACTGCAGTGAACCGCATCACCACCCTGTTCCGGGAAGGTCTGCTGACCCAGGATCTGGTGGATATTCTGCATGCACTCCGCAAGACCCGCAATAAGGCAGTCCATGATAACTATGCCTCTGTCAGCGATGGCAAGTCCTTGTTGCAGATGGCACACAGCCTCTGTGAATGGTTCATGCAGACCTATGGTGACTGGAATTACCAGAACCAGCCCTTTGTCATGCCTGTGGAAGAAACCGCTGCGCCCGTTGCGGATAAGAAGAAAGAACAGGAAACAGAAGAGCAGCTGACCAAACAGGCTGAAGCTGTGGCTGCCGCAGCACCTGCAGTTATGGCCTCTGAGCGTAAAAAGCAGGCCAGCAAGGCTGCAAGCCAGCGTCAAAAGTCTGAAGCAGAAACCCGTTACATGATCGACGAGCAGCTGCGTCAGGTTGGCTGGGAAGCTGATACCGAAGAGATTCGCTATTCCAAGGGCAGCCGTCCCGTAAAGGGGCATAACATGGCCATTGCTGAGTGGCCTACGAATTCCACTGTTGGCAAAAAGGGCTATGCGGACTATGCTCTGTTCATCGGTCTGCAGCTGGTAGCCATTATCGAAGCCAAGGCAGAGCACAAGGACATTCCCTCTGTGCTGGACTATCAGGGCAAGGACTATCCTAAGAATATCCGTGCGGAAGATGCCGAGTACCAGATCGGTACCTGGGGTGAATATAAGGTGCCCTTCACCTTTGCCACCAATGGACGTCCTTACCTGGAACAGTACAAGACCAAGTCTGGTATCTGGTTCCTGGATCTGCGCCAGTCTGCCAACGTTCCCAAGGCACTCCATGGCTGGATCAGCCCGGATGGCATCATGGAACTGCTGGAAAAAGATATCCAGGCAGGTAATAAGGCTCTGCAGGATCTGTCCTATGACCTTCTGCGGGATAAAGATGGTCTGAACCTGCGTGACTACCAGGTGAAGGCAATCCAGGCAGCTGAAAAGGCTGTTATGGAGGGCAAGCGGACGGCACTGCTGGCTATGGCCACCGGCACCGGTAAAACCAGAACTGTTCTGGGCATGATCTACCGCTTCCTGACCACCAACCGGTTCCGCAGAATCCTCTTCCTGGTTGACCGTACCGCTCTGGGTGAGCAGGCACACGATGTCTTCAAGGAAGTCAAGCTGGAAGATTTGATGACTCTGGATGAGATCTATAACATCAAGGGTCTGGAAGATAAGCTGATTGACAAGGAAACCCGTATCCAGGTTGCCACTGTACAGGGCATGGTAAAGCGCATCCTTTATACCGAGGATGGCGACAGCAAACCCTCTGTCACTGACTTTGACCTGATCATCATTGACGAAGCTCACCGTGGCTATATCCTGGACAAGGAAATGGACGATGCAGAACTGCTGTACCGTGACCAGCGGGACTACCAGAGCAAATACCGCAGCGTGGTGGAGTACTTCGATGCTGTGAAGATTGCGCTGACTGCAACTCCCGCTCTGCATACTACCGAAATTTTCGGTCAGCCCGTGTTCAAATATACTTACCGGGAAGCTGTTATCGAAGGCTACCTGGTTGACCATGATGCCCCTCACCGCTATGAGACCAAGCTCAGCAGCGAAGGCATCCACTATATCCCCGGTCAGACTGTGACCATATTTGACCCTGTCACCGGTGAAATTACCAA
>JAFZGL010000073.1 GCA_017555395.1 Oscillospiraceae bacterium
CCACGCCGGGGCCCTTGGCCTTGACACAGACTTCGGAGTCCACAGCAGCCTTGTGCTCGATGCCGGTAGCGACAACGGGAGGCTCGGTGGTCAGCAGAGGAACGGCCTGACGCTGCATGTTCGCACCCATCAGTGCGCGGTTTGCGTCGTCGTTCTGCAGGAAGGGAATGAAAGAAGTTGCGATGGAGATCATCATTCTGGGAGAAACGTCCAGGTAGTCGATCTCACTGCGGTCAACTTCAATGATCTCATGACGGCGGCGGCAGGTGATACGGGCATTTGCCAGGCAGCCGTTCTCGTCCAGAGGCTCATTGGCCTGACCGATGCTGTAGTCGTCTTCCACGTCAGCGGTCATGTACTCAATGTCCTTGGTAACGAAGCCGGTAGCCTTGTCCACCTTGCGGTAAGGAGCTTCCACGAAGCCGTACTCGTTGATTCTGGCAAAGGTAGCCAGGTAGTTGATCAGACCGATGTTGGGACCTTCAGGGGTCTCGATGGGGCACATACGGCCGTAGTGGGTATAGTGAATGTCTCGGACATCAAAGGATGCACGGTCACGGCTCAGACCGCCGGGGCCCAGTGCGGACAGACGGCGCTTGTGGGTCAGCTCGGACAGAGGGTTGTTCTGGTCCATGAACTGAGACAGAGGAGAAGAGCCGAAGAATTCCTTGATGACAGCGGTGACGGGACGGATGTTGATCAGGCTCTGAGGAGTGACAGCATCCAGATCCTGAACGGTCATACGCTCGCGGATGACGCGGTCCAGACGGCTGAAGCCGATACGGAACTGGTTCTGCAGCAGTTCGCCGACGCAGCGCAGACGGCGGTTGCCCAGATGGTCGATGTCATCGGGGGTGCCGATGCCCATGGCGACACAGTTCAGATAGTTGATGGAGGCCATGATGTCATCCACAATGATGTGGTTGGGGATCAGGTCAGTCATGCGCTCCTTGATGGCTTCCTTCCAGCCATCGGCAGGAACGGTCTCCAGCATTTCCTTCAGCACAGGGAAGTAAACCTTCTCGCGGATGCCGAATTCAGCGGGATCAAAGTCAACAAACTTGTCCATACGGACCATGTTGTTGGAGAAGATCTTGACGTGGTTGTCGCCGACTCTGACAACAGCCTCGTTGACGCCCTTGTCGCTCAGTTCGTGAGCCATGGTGCGGGAGATGAACTCGCCGGGCATAACCAGGATCTCACCGGTCATGGGATCAGCGATGGGCTCAGCCACTTCCTGACCGGACAGGCGGCTCCAGATGTCCATCTTCTTGTTGAACTTGTAACGGCCGACCTTGGAAACATCGTAACGGTGTGCATCAAACAGCAGACCTTCCAGATGTGCGTTGGCGGTCTCCACCGTGGGAGGCTCACCGGGACGCAGGCGGCGGTAGATTTCCAGCAGGGATTCCTCACGGGTCTTGCAGGAGTCCTTGTCCAGAGTGGCCAGGATACGCTCATCCTCGCCGAACATTGCCTTGATCTGCTCATCGGTGGTGACACCCAGGGCACGGATCAGAGCGGTAACAGGCAGCTTGCGGTTCTTGTCGATGCGGACCCAGAACACGTTGGAGTTGTCGGTTTCGTACTCCAGCCAGGCGCCACGGTAAGGAATAACAGTGGCGGTATAGGTGTGCTGGTCAGCCTTGTCGACCTCGTGGCCATAGTACATACCGGGAGAACGGACGATCTGGGAGATGATAACACGTTCAGCACCGTTGATCACAAAGGTACCGCCATTGGTCATCACAGGGAAATCACCCATGAAGATTTCCTGTTCCTTGATTTCGTCAGTTTCGGTGTTGCGCAGACGGACGCGGACCTTGATGGGCTTTGCATAGGTTGCGTCGCGCTCCTTGCACTCTTCAATGGTGTACTTGGGCTTGTCTTCCATGGTGTAATCCAGGAAGCTCAGCTCCAGCTTACCGGAGAAGTCGGTAATGGTGCCGACATCCTTGAAGACCTCCCGCAGTCCCTCTTCCAGGAACCACTTGTAGGAGTCCTTCTGGATCTTCAGCATGTTGGGGATCTGAAGGATCTCTTCGTACTTCGCGTAAGATTTACGCATGGTCTTGCCGAACATTACGTCCTTGACCATTGCCATATGGATCATCACAGCCTTTCTTAAGAATGTGTGTTGCTTACGATACGCCGGGAGCCGTTGTCAAATTTACCGAAGTTGCTACTTGACACAGGCTCTTTACTGTGGTAAAATGACCATGTTGGAAGCAAAGTCCATAAATAGGCATAGTATCACAGTATGGATAATCATTGTATCATGCTGCTCGGATTTTGTCAATGAATAATTTCCACAATTCCAGGGTTATGACCCTGGTTTTTTTGCATCTTTTATCATCTTGCACGAAAACGCCTCTTCCTTTTGGGAAGAGGCGTTTTATTTTTAGTGTATTTTGCAGTTATTGAATTATGTCCAAAACTCTCCGGAGTACACGGCATACGATGATACGATCCTGAATCTGCTCTGTACTGCAAAGCTCAAAAACAGGCTTCTCAATATTCAGCCAAAATTGCTTCCATCGGCGTTCTACACGGGAGGGATTTGAAATATATACACTATCGCTGCAGGAACCATCTTCAGAAGAAACCGTGACAATACAGCTCTTCCCTTCCGGACAATGAACCCAAAGGCCGTTTTCCTCCAGGCCGGCATCGCAAGCATCTCCGACACAGCTGACCGTGAAATTCTCATCCGCCATACCGCTTATATACAGGCTGAACAGCTGTTCACCCTCAGGCGCAATCCAATAGTCATAGGCAAAATTTTCATTCTCGTCCATGATCTTCACGAAGCGGGGCTCCTGGCGCTCCTGAGCACCAAAGGCCTCCAACTCTGTCAAACCTGCTTCTCCCTGTAGTTCAGTCAGCTCTACAGCAAAAGAAGAACTTGTCTTCCGATCAAATTCTATTGTCGTCGCCGCACCTCCAGGGTCCAATGCACCGGTCTCAATCGTCGTCCCGTCCTCAAACTGGATTTTTGCGTTCAGCACATTTACCTCGGGATCCGGATGGTCATAGAGGACAATTCTGTCGATAGCTACAGGTTCCCGGAAGGATACGTCAAGGCGTTTTTCATCGTCAGTCCGCTCCGGAACCCAGGTTCCATCACAACAGGCAAGCATTCCGGCCCTGAGGTCATTGCTTTCCAGGAGCATAAAATCCGTTAGATACCGGGCTTCACCGGAGCTGGCCTGCACCTGTGCCTGATAGCACAGGGATTCCGTGTCCCGTCTCCAGAACACCTTGTCACTATTGATAATTCTTTTACTCTGAAAAACAGCATTTGCAGAGGAATACAGCCGCAGAAGAGAGCTTTGCCCGCCGCTGAAGGCAGATCTGGACAGTCCCTCCGCATGTACCGGCCGACGTATCCGATCCTGCCACCGATATACCTGAGGTTTTTGCATAATAGGCTCTTCAAACACATTTTGGGTAGACAATAGGTTTTCAGCGTGAAAATCATCCACTGCTTCCCATGCGGTAGCGTATGCATAGCCCTTCAGAACCTCCGGACGATAATCCGGCTCTTCCTTCAGGATCTTGCCCATCACCTTCTCAAAGGAAAGTGACAACGCACGGTGGTCAGCATGACTATCCCAGTCCACACAATAGATCAAATCCGGTTTGAATTCCAGAATCACACTCTCAATATCATTCAGGAAATTCCTTAATGTATACAGCTGTCCTTCCCTGTAAGCTTCGTGTCCCTGGATTCCATAGGTTTTCGCATAACCAGCAGCAGAGCGTATGGCCTTATCAGGTTCCGTATTGTACAAGTGACATCCTTTAGGATCCCAACCATCTCCGTAACCCAGAAAAATCACATTTTCTTCCGGAATACCCACAGTACCCATGACATTCACAGCTTCGCGAAGACGAATATCTGCAATATCATGATAGTCTCCGTTTGTGGAAAATACCACATATACCTCACTGCCATACTTGACGTATTCCTCCATGACACCGCCGAGCACATTGATATCATCATCCTGATGAGGAACAAACAGCATGACGCGGTGACCTGCATACAGTTCTTTCTTTCCGTTGTCCACTGCATGATAGACTGCATCATCACTGACTGTTTTCCAGCAAAGGAAACACACCAGCAGCGGCACGCAAATCAGAAGTGCAACGGAGACAGCAAGAATCTCTCTTGTTTTTTTACGGATCCACGGCAATGCTGCCAAAAGGAACAGCACCAGAACCATCAAGAGAAACTTTGTAACAGACAACGTGAATCCCCGGAATACCAGAATAACATCCAGTAAAACAGCCAGCCCACCAGCAAGCATCGCACTAAAAAACATCACAAGCAGGCAATTGCCAATTCTATGCTTTTTCATCCATTACTCCTTTCCGTCAAATCTTAACCATTTCCCTTCCAGCTTTCGACACCCACGTTTACTTCTCCCTTATCAAAGACAAAGTTGTAGTAACCTGCATTGAGGATATCGGAAGAAATGGTAAACCGGGTATTGATCATCCGGTGCATATTTTCAATATATCCTGCGGGAATCTCGTTTTCCTCTACCTGATAGCGAATCTCACCGGTGTTGGCATTGAACCAGACCTTGTCCGTCAGGAAGGATTTGTCAATAAGCACCGCAGCATGGGTGCCGTCAGAGAACACGTCGGTACCGGCCAGCATCCGGGAATCATATTCAAAGCCCCAGAGATTCAGGATCGTGGGCAGGATATCCACATTGCAGCAGTATTCATCCACCACAATATTTTCCTCCATACCGCCCAC
>JAFZGL010000074.1 GCA_017555395.1 Oscillospiraceae bacterium
GACGATCCCTGCCGGTACTACACCGAGGCTCTGAACAACGGCTGGCATCTGTCTCCCACCGGCAGCCGGGAATCCTCCGACTCCGTCCGAACTGCCGTCCATGCCCAGGCACTGACAGAACGTGCCATTCTGGACGCCCTGCGCAGCCGTAAAACCTATGCCACTGAGGATCCGGATCTGGAAATTCTCTACACCATGGACGGCTTTCCCATGGGCAGCACCGCAAAACTGCGGCAAATCGGTGACGCCATGGATATCACCGTCTCCCTCCGGGATCCCACGGACAGTTCTGCGGGACTGGTGGAAGTCTTTACCGGAAATACCGCTCTTTCCGGTCAGTTCCTGTCCGCACCGGAAGGAACCCTGGCATTCTCCCTTCCCGCCGTAGCAGGATACTACTATCTGAAAATCACCCAGCCGGACGGCGACCGGGCAGTCACCGCCCCCATCTGGATCGATGATACAGAACACCTGGGAATCTCCGGGTTCACCTGTGAAACAGCGGTGCCGGTGCAAAACAAAGATCTGACACTGGCGCTGACCCTGTTCAACCGGGAGTCCTCTCCGTTTCAGGTAGATTCCCTGGAGATTTTCGCCGACAGCGTCCCGGTTTTCTCCGACAGCAGTCTGACCAGGATCCCAACGGGCGAACTGACCCACCGGATGACATTTTCCTGCAGCCAGGCCGGAACGACAGACTTCACCGTCAAGCTCACCGGTACGCTGGACGGTTCCCCGCGAACCTACGAATCTTCCCTGACCCTATCACTGCGCCAGTCCCGGCTGGTCACCTCCATTCTGGCGGACAGTGGCCACGGAAACACCGGACTCACCGGGCTCGGTCTTCTCAGCGGCCTTGCTGAAGAAAACAACATCCGCTTCACTGTCGGAACCGTTACCCCGGACACACTGCAGGACTGCCGTTTTTTGCTGGTCAGTGCCCCTTCTGTCCCCTTTTCTGACACATTTCTGAAATCGGCCGCGGATTTCGCTGCCTACGGCGGCAGCCTGGTTCTCTGCGGTCAAACCGATCTCCGGGATGCATCCGTCCACAGCAGTACCGAACTGAACCGGCTTCTGACCGCCGTCAGTTCTTCTATACGCTTCGGCGACAATACTGTTCAGGATCCTGTCAATCACCTGGGATCTCCTGCGTTGCTGAACAGCGATCTTATCAACACCGATGTGCCTCTGTGTGACGGCATTTCTTCCCACCAGGTATTCCGTCTGGAAAACGGCTGCACAGTCATTCCCGGAAGCGGTACCTGGCTGGTAAAAGGCCGTCCCACCACTCTGGCTGTTGATTCAGACGCAGACGGACTTGGCACTGCAGCCCCAGGCTCTGTAACCCTGATGGCTCAGGAAACGCTGTCCGGCGGCGGCACTGTCATCGCCGCTGGCAGTCTTTTCCTGAATGACACCGGATTGGCCGAACCTTCCGATATCCGGGATCCCGGCTATGCCAACCGGACCATTCTCAAAAACCTGCTGGGCATCGGAGGCGATCCTGTCCCCCTGAGTACCATCCAGGACGCCCGCAGCGGCAAGGACGGGGATCTGTTCCGGATCCGGGGCTATGTTACCGCCGGAACTTCCAATCCCCATAACACCTTCCCGGATACCCTGTATCTGCAGGATGACACCGGCGGTATCGCCGTCATTCCCTTCCGGGAGTCCGGCATTCAGATCGGCACGCACATGGAGATCACCGGCCATATTCTGACACTGGGCGGCAACCGGGTGCTGAACCCCAGCAGCCGGAAGATTCTGGATCTCCCTATGAAGCTCACGCAGCCCAAAAGCGGCGATTGGAAAACACTTCTGAACCCTGATGTCAACGGCGGTACCCTGGTGGAAGTCACCGGTGTCTGTCAGGAGGTCTACTGTTGGGAATCGGACAACGCCCTGGCCGGTTGTCTGCTGAAGGACGGCACGGGAAATGCGGCCAAAATCCAGATCGATGACGGGATCTTCGCCGGTTCCGACGGCAAAAACGATCTTCACGAGACCATCGGCAAAAACCGCACCGTCTGGGCCATCGGTCTGCTCCATGTGAATGAAAACGGAGAAACCGTGATCCGGGTACGAAACTGCGAGGAAGTGGCCTGGATCCCGCCGGGAACTTACCTCAATCCCAAAACCGGCAGTCTTCTGCCCATGCTGCCCGGTATCTGTATGATGGCATCCCTGTTTTTCCTGTACCTTCTGCGCAGGAATCGCAGAACATAAAAAACCGCAGGACGAATCCTGCGGTTTTTTGTTTAGTGGAATGTCGCGTTAAACAGGTCTCCCAGGGGGACACCCTCTTCCCGGTAAGCGGTCAGCTGCCGGGCCATTTCCGCGTACTGCTCCAGTGCGTGGCTGCAGCATTCTTCCATAGCCGCATCCAGATGGAGGCAGCGATGGTTGGCGTGATCCGCCATCATCTGATCCCGGAAGTCGCTCCGGGCGGTTTTCAGAAGGAACTCCGTAAAACCGCGCTTCTTGGCGGTCATCCGGTGACTCCAGGAGACCATGCTGCGGTAGGCGGCATAGGTGTTCGCTGCCGTGGCAGGAGGGAAGAACAGTGCCAGGGTGACGCACTCGCCCCGGGTCATATGATAATTAGGGCTCACATCCTGCCGGTGGGCGGGGGTCTTTCCCTCCAGGCACAGCAGATACCGGTCCAGTTCCACCTCCAGCTCCGTCCGGCTGCAGCCTGCGTTTTCCCTGCAGAACAGGTCCGACAAGTGGCTGCTGAGACAGTAGTTGGCCAGCAGACCGTACAGGCAGGCGGTTGCACCCTCGGAAGGATTCTGGCGCAGCAGTTCACAGGCCTGCGCAAAAAATTCCCGACCGTTCATGCTGCTGTAGGTATGGTACAGCTCTCCCACAGGGCTCTGCACCATGGGGCGGAACCAGAAGAACAGGTCAGCACCCAGCAGACCGCCGTTGTACAGGCGACGGAACCGCTGGATGGGGCGGCGCTGCTGTTCCGGCAGTGTCTTCAGCGCCTCCGCGCCGAACCGATAAAAGGCATAATTTGCAGGCATGATGATCACCTCAAAAAAGTTTGTATAATCATACCCCACACTCTACTCTCTCGTTCCCAATAATTCATGAACTTTGTTTTAATTTTTGCATTTTTCGGCAGTTGCAATCGGTTTTTTCCTGTGCTATAATGACGAAAACTCCCAAGAGGTGCGTTATGGAAACCAAAAAGCTGTTTTATGTAAATCCCCATCTTTCCCGGTTTTCTGCCCGGGTCCTTTCCTGTGAAGAAACGGAAAAGGGGTTTGAAGTGATTCTGGAGGAAACCGCCTTCTATCCCGAGGGCGGCGGTCAGGCCGCCGACACCGGCATTCTGGGCGGTGTCCGGGTGCTGGACGTCCGGGAGCGGGGCGAAGCCATTGTCCATTTCTGCGATGCCGCCCTGGCCGCAGGCGAAACGGTGGAAGGCGTCATCGACTATGACCTCCGGTTCGACCGGATGCAGCAGCACACCGGCGAGCACATCGTTTCCGGCCTCATCAATCAGCGCTGGGGCTGGCACAACACCGGCTTCCACATGGGCACCGAATCCACCACCATCGACTTTGACGGTGTGATCCCGGCAGAGGAGCTGCCCTCCATTGAGGCACTGGCCAACGAGGCCGTGTGGAAGAATCTGGCTGTGAACTGCTGGGTACCCTCCCCCGAGGAACTGCCTTCCGTCACCTACCGTACCAAGCGGGCGCTGCCCTGGCCGGTGCGGATCGTCCAGGTTCCCGGCTATGACAGCTGCGCCTGCTGCGGCACCCATGTGACCCATACCGGTGAGGTGGGACTCATCAAGCTGTTCTCCGCCGTTCCCTTCCGGGGCGGCACCCGGATCGAAATGGCCTGTGGCAAACGGGCACTGGCCATTCTGAACAGTGCCTACGAACAAAACCGCCAGGTATCCCAGGCCTTCTCTGCCAAGATCCAGGAGACCGGCGAGGCTGCCCGGAAGATGAACGAAGTGCTGGCCGCCCAGAAATACCGGATCACCGGACTGGAAAAGCAGATCTTCTCCGGAATCGCCATCAGCTACACCGGCAAGGGAGATGTTCTCCATTTTGAAGAGGGCATCGACAATGTGGCCGTCCGGGAACTGGCTGACGCCATCGCGGAACACTGCGGCGGCACCGCGGCCGTCTTCAGCGGCAGCGATGAATCCGGCTACGCCTTCTGTCTGGTGACCCGAACCGGAGACCTTCGCCAGCAGGTCAAAGACATGACCAAAGCCTTAAACGGCCGGGGCGGCGGCAAGCCCATCTGCCAGCAGGGCAGAGTTCAGGCAAAAAAGGCTGAGATTGAGGCCTTCTTCGCCAATCAATAAAATTGCAGGGGAGCAGATGCTCCCCTGTTTTTATTTTAGACTGCCCTCTTCATGAGCAAGACACAGCATGGCATGGTCCAGTTCTTCACAGGCAGTGATATAATTTTCCAGAATCGTTCTTTGCTCCTCTGTCAGAGAATTTCGAAGTTCAAAATAGGCGTGCTCCCATTTTTCTACTTCCTCAAGTTTCTGTATGATGTCCGGCATCTGAGATGCCCGCTGACACATTCTTTTCATCCAGTCCATCATGATTCCTCCTGTCTTCCCTATATTTTAAGGGATATTCCCTTAAAAATCAATAAGGGATAATCCCTTATTGCATAATAATCCCGGGTGATTATTATGTATCAGAATCGACTCCGCGACCTTCGGGAAGATAAAGATTTAAAGCAAAAAGATATTGCAGATCTATTGAAAATCCATCAAACAACATATTCGGACTACGAACTTGGCCGACTGAACATCCCTGTTCCGACCATTCATATTCTGGCAGACTATTATCATGTAAGTGCCGATTACCTTCTTGGCAGAACCAACCGCAAGGAGCCTTATCCACCCAAATAACCACCGCAGAGGAGCAATCGCTCCTCTGTTTTGTTTTGCAAAGATTGTTCACAAAATTGTATATATTTTTCTTTACAACTGTGCTATAATACCGGAAAATGGTTTCTTATACCCATCTGAACAATATGAAGGAGCTTTTTAATGGGACTTTTCGATAAACTGTTCGGCACCCGCTCCCAGCGGGAGATCAAAAAGATCCAGCCCATCGTGGACAAGATCCTGGCGCTGGAAAACGAATACAAAAACCTCTCCGAGGAGCAGCTTCAGGGCAAGACTCAGGAATTCAAAAACCGTCTGGAAGCCGGTGAGACCCTGGATGACATCCTACCCGAGGCCTTTGCCGCCATCCGGGAAGCCGCTGACCGCGTGCTGGGCATGCGCCCCTACCCCGTCCAGCTGATGGGCGGCATCATCCTGCACCAGGGCCGCATCGCCGAGATGCGCACCGGTGAAGGCAAGACCCTGGTGGCCATCCTGCCCTGCTACTTAAATGCGCTGACCGGCAAGGGCGTCCACGTGGTCACCGTCAACGAATACCTGGCCAAGCGTGACTCCGAGTGGATGGGCAAGGTCCACCGCTACATGGGGCTGACCGTGGGTCTGGTGATCCCCGGCATGCAGAGCGCCGAGCGCCGCGCCGCCTACGCCGCCGACATCACCTACTGCACCAACAACGAACTGGGCTTTGACTACCTGCGCGACAACATGGCCATCTATAAGGCTGAGCTTGTCCAGCGGGGCCACAACTTCGTCATCGTGGACGAGGTGGACTCCATTCTGATTGACGAAGCCCGTACCCCCCTGATCATCTCCGGCAAGGGCGAGGATTCCTCCAAGCTCTATGAAATGGCCGACTATTTTGTCTCCACCCTGCGCCGCCAGGTCTTCGCCAAGACCGAGGCCAAGGAAGTCCATGACAACTATGACTGCGACTACTTTGTGGACGAGAAGGCAAAGACCGTCTCCCTGACTGCCAGTGGCATCGCCAAGGCCGAAAAGTACTTCGGCGTTGAAAATCTGGCCGACGCGGAAAACACCACCCTGACCCACCACATCAACCAGGCCATGAAGGCCCGGGGTCTCATGAAAAAGGACATCGACTATGTGGTGAAGGACGGCCAGATCATCATCGTCGACGAGTTCACCGGCCGACTGATGTACGGCCGCCGCTACAACGAAGGTCTGCACCAGGCCATCGAGGCCAAGGAAGGCGTCACCGTGGCCGGTGAGAGCAAGACTCTGGCCACCATCACCTTCCAGAATTTCTTCCGCCTGTACTCTAAGCTCTCCGGCATGACCGGTACCGCCCTGACCGAGGAGGAAGAATTCGCCGCCATCTATAATCTGGACGTGGTGGAGATCCCCACCAACCGTCCCGTTGCCCGTATCGACCAGCCCGACGTGGTCTACAAGACCGAAGCCGGCAAGTTCCGGGCCATCATCCGTCAGGTGAAGGAGTGCCACGCCAAGGGTCAGCCCGTTCTGGTCGGCACCATCTCCATCGAGCGCAGCGAACTGCTGAGCAAGCTGCTGAAGAGAGAAGGCATTCCCCACAGTGTTCTGAACGCCAAGTTCCATGAGATGGAAGCCCAGATCGTGGCCCAGGCCGGTAAGTACGGCGCCGTCACCATCGCCACCAACATGGCAGGCCGCGGTACCGACATCATGCTGGGCGGCAACGCCGAATTCCTGGCCAAGAGCGAACTGTACAAGACCGATCTTCCCGAGGAGCTGCTGCGGGAGGCCGATTCCCATGCCGAGACCTCTGATCCCCAGATCCTGGCCGTCCGGGCAAGATATGCAGATCTCCTGGCAAAATACAAGGCTGAAATCGCGGACGAGGCCGACAAGGTCCGTGCTGCCGGCGGTCTCTACATCATTGGCACCGAACGCCACGAATCCCGCCGTATCGACAACCAGCTCCGTGGCCGTGCCGGCCGTCAGGGCGATCCCGGTGAGAGCCGGTTCTTCCTGAGCCTGCAGGACGATCTGATGCGTCTGTTCTCCTCTGACCGGATCATGGGCATGATGGATTCCCTGGGTCTGGACGAGGATACTCCCATCGACGCCAAGATCCTTTCCGGCGCCGTGGAAAACGCCCAGAAGAACGTGGAATCCCGCCACTTCCGCTCCAGAAAGAACGTTCTGGAGTACGACAATGTCATGAATACCCAGCGTGAGATCATTTACGCCCAGCGTCAGAAGGTTCTGGACGGCGAGGATCTGCGTGAGAATATGATGACCATGCTCCGTGCCCTGGTGGAGGGTAATGTGGGCACCGCCCTCAGCGACAACGGCGGCTCCGCCAACGCAGAGAGCCTGACCCGTCTGGCTGCCGCCATGGAAGGCATTTACTTTGCCAAGGGTACCCTGTCCGCCCGTGCCTCCCAGCTGGAGGGCATGAAGGCAGAAGATCTGTCCGATGTGATCTTTGACATCGCTTCCAAAACCTATGAGGCCAAGGAAGCCTTCTATGGCGAGGCCACCATGCGGGAACTGGAGCGTGTGGTCATGCTCCGTGTGGTTGACGAATACTGGATGGACAACATCGATGCCATGGACGATCTGAAGCAGGGCATTCATCTGCGCTCCTACGCCTCCCACGATCCCGTCATCGCCTACAAGGAAGAGGGCTTTGCCATGTTCGAAGCCATGATCCAGGCCATCCGGGACGAGACCATCCGCCGGATGTTCCTGGTGCAGCTGCGCACCAACCAGGAAGTCAAGCGTGAAAAGGTGGCCAAGGAGACCGGCACCGCCGCCGCTTCCAAGTCCGAAGTGAAGAAGCAGCCTGTCCGCAACGCCGCCAGGAAGGTTGGCCCCAATGATCCCTGCCCCTGCGGCAGCGGCAAGAAGTACAAGAAGTGCTGCATGCAGAAAGAGAAGATGGGCGAATAAATCGTGTGTCATTGCGAACCAGTCCGCAGACTGGTGTGGCAATCCCCGGAATCTTCTGGACAGACCCATAATACAGGAGATTCCCACGCCAGCTTGAGAGCTGGCTCGGAATGACACGAACCATCAGGAGATATATTATGATTATTACAAAAAAGCAAAACGATCTGGAATATCTGGTCGCTGAGGGCATCACTGCCGCCCACTGCTTCACCACCCGCCACGGCGGTGTCAGCACCGGCAGCAAGTCCAGCCTGAGCCTTGCCTATACCAAGGGTGATACCATGGAAAACGTGGAGACCAACCTGGGCATTCTGGGCAACGCCATCGGCTTTGATACAGACAAACTGGTGATGACGCTGCAGATCCATTCGGACATCGTCCGTGCGGTAACGGATCAGGATCATCTGGGTCTGTGCCACAACGTTTATCCCAAGTGCGACGGTCTGGTCACCAACACCCCCGGCGTTGCCCTGCTGATCTTCACCGCCGACTGCACCCCGCTGCTGTTCCACGATCCTGTCACCGGCGCCGTGGGCGCCGCCCACGCAGGCTGGAAGGGTACCGCCCAGGCCATCGGCGCCAGAGTGGTGGAGGCCATGGTGAAAAATTACGGCAGCAGACCGGAGGACATCCGGGCTGCCATCGGCCCCAATGTGGGTTTCTGCCACTTTGAAACCGACTGGGATGTGCCGGAAGCCATGATTGCTGCCTATGGTGACGAAGTCAACGCATACATTCAGAAAAAAGGCGAAAAATACTATCTGGATCTGAAGGAGATCAACGCCCTGTGTCTGCGCCGGGCAGGCGTAACGCACATTGAGATCAGCGACGCATGCACCATGTGCCAGCCCGACCGGTTCTGGTCCCACCGGGTCACCAAGGGTGACCGGGGAAGCCAGGGCGCCGTCATCGTCTGCGGGGAGGTCAGCAAATGAAAAAACTGACCGCGCTGCTGCTTCTTTTCTGCCTGCTTCTCAGCTGCTTCTCCGGCTGCGGAAGCACCGAGGAAGAGCCCTACGTTCCCACCGGCGATGCCATTTTGCTGGAGGGTCAGGACCCGGAAGACCTGATCGTGGAGGAGGAACCCCCTCCCGTCACCCTGACCTACAACCCTGATATGTCCATGAACCCCCTGATCGGCTACAGCCAGAGCAACCGGGTTCTGTTTTCCCTGATGTATCAGCCGCTGTTTACCGTCAACAGCAAACATGAAGCCGAGCCCATCCTGTGCTCTGCCTTCCAGGTGGCACCCTCCAACATGATCTACACCTGCTACATCGAGTCCGACGCCAGATTCTCCGACGGTTCCCCCGTCACTGCCGACGATGTGGTAGCCAGTTACAAGTACGCCCTGGATCATGACTATTACCGAGCCCGCTTCAAGTACTATCTGGCGGAAGTCAAGCTGTCCGGCGACGGCACCGGTGTCACCTTCATGCTGAACACCCCCTACGAAAACTTCCCCATGCTGCTGGACGTCCCCATTGTCAAGGCATCCGATGTGGAAGCGGAGCATCCCCTGGGTTCCGGTCCCTATACCTTCCAGGGCAGCGGTCTGAACGCCACTCTGAACAAACTGCCCAACTGGTGGGCAGATGTCAAAGTGCCTGTCCGGGCACAGGCAATCCATCTGGTTCCCGCCGGTACCGATGCCCAGGTCCGTGATGAGTTTGAGTTTGGCGATGTGAGTCTGGTTATTGCCAATCCCATGTCCGACTCCTATGCGGATTTCCGCTGCGACTACGAGCTGTGGAATGTGGACAGCGGTATTTTCCTGTATCTGGGCTGCAATGTGGGCTGGAGCAAATATTTCGATGACGGATATCTGCGCACCAAGCTGACCTACGCCATTGACCGGGAAACCATCATGAACCGCTACTATAACAACCACGCCCAGATTGCCACCCTGGCTACCTCCCCCAGTTCTCCCCATTACAACCAGACTCTGGCTGCCAACTATGGCTTTGATCCGCTGAAATTCATCGATGCCATGAGCGGATGGAATGTGCCCAGAGATCCCGCCGACCCCAACAAAAAAATGGTTCTGCTGGTCAACTCCGATGACTCCGCCCGGCTCCGTGCCGCCCGGTATATCGCTGCCTGTCTGACAGAATACGGTCTGCCCACCGGCACTCTGGAGTGCAGCGGTCAGAATTACGAGGCTGTTCTGCGGGCCAATAACTGGGATATCTACCTGGGTCAGACCCGTCTCCCCCCCAACATGGATCTTTCCGAATTCTTCCGTATGTGGGGCGAGATCAGTCCCGGCGGCATGGTCAACGAGACCCTGCTGGAAATGTGCAAGGAGACTCTCGAAAACAGCGGCACCACCTATGATCTGCTGAAAAAAGTGGCCGATGACGGCAGAATCATTCCTGTTCTCTTCGGTTATCACGCCGTATACGCCGCGCGAGGCCTCTTTGACAATCTGGATCCCACCCGGGACAATGTTTTCTACTATTCCATGGGTAAGACACTCATCGGAATTCAGATTGACACCGTCTACGAATAAAAACCACTATACTCAGAAAGGAACATCACCATGAAGAGACTGACTACCCTTCTTCTTGTGCTGTGCCTCCTGCTGTGCGGCTGCGGCAATCCCGCTCCCGCTGAACCCACGGAAGCACCCACCGAAGCAGCTACCGAACCCACCACCGAAGCAACCACCGAACCCACTACCGTTCCCACCACGGAGCCCCCTGTGTATATCCATCCCCTGAACGGCTCCGAACTGAGCGAGCCTTACTCCGGCCGGATCTTTGCCAACACCATCAGCAATGTCCGGGAAGCACTGCCCCATGTCAGCGTCAACGATGCTGATATCCTGATGGAGATGTTCGTCAACGCCAGTGTGGTGCGCTGCCTGGCTCTGTACTCTGACATCTCTCAGGTTGAGGCCATCGGCTCCACCCGCTCCACCCGTCCCATGTTCAATGACATCTGTGAGCACTACAACGCTGTCCTCGCCCACGCCGGCGGCACCGGTTTCGCTCTGAATGACGCCAACCAGCATGGCATTGCCCACTACAATGTGGATTCCCTGATGCGCAAGCGGGACGACCCCCTGAAGGCAGGCACCGCCTACCGTGACAAGGAATATAAGTACGGCGAGCACAACCTGTTCGTCATCGGCTCCGGCATCATGGCCTATGCCGAATCCCAGGGCGAAGCTGTTACCGGACTGCCCGAAACCGACTACGGTCTGATCTTCGCCGAAGACGGCACTCCCGCAGCCGGCGAAGCTGCTGAATCCATCACCATCCGCATCCAGTACAACAGCACCAAGAAGGATACTGTCATGGAGTACAACCCCGACACCGGCAAGTATACCTACTGGCAGTACGGCAAGATGATGGCCGACCAGATCACCGAAGAACCTGAGGAATTCCGGAACGTGGTCACCATGTTTGTGCCCATGACCACCATCGGTCACAACTACCACTCTGCCGACTTCCTCCAGGGCGGCACCGGCTACTACGCCTGCGGCGGCAAGATCATCCCCATCACCTGGACCTGCAGCGGTGACAAGGAACCCTTCCGTTTCTTCACCGAAAGCGGTGAACCTCTGGCCTTCGGCGCCGGCAACACCTATATCGCCATTTCCTCTCCCAAAGGAAGCGTCACCTGGACGACCGCTGAGTAAAAGTGGTCATCTTTGAAACAGACAAATAGACAGATAAAAAACTTAAGCGGAAACGTTTTCATCCCCGGAGAGATTTATTCCCTCCGGGGATAATTTTATAAGCAGAATTCACCTAAAAACCCTGATAAAGACTTTTGTTTTATACATATTTTACAGTTTACAATAGAACTGCCATATTGTATAATAAATCCGTACGGAATCATAGATTCTGTATACTCATCGTCTAATATACTGCGCAAGCAGTAATTTTGAAATGGAGGAAATTCCAATGTCTGTTAAAGTTGCAATCAATGGTTTTGGCCGTATCGGCCGTCTGGCTTTCCGTCAGATGTTCGGCGCTGAGGGCTTCGAGATCGTCGCTATCAACGACCTGACCTC
>JAFZGL010000075.1 GCA_017555395.1 Oscillospiraceae bacterium
CCAGGACGAAGAAGCCCATTTCGGTCATTGCGTTTCCCTCCCTTCCCGCAGTCTGCGGTAGAATGTTGATTTGGATATCTTCAGCTTTTCCAGCACCTCCGCTTCGGTCAGCTTTCCGTCTCGCCACGCCTGGACGATCCGGTCAAAATCGGGCCGCTCCAGACGGTGGCGGCCCTTGTAAGCCCCCTGGGCTTTGGCGATGGAGATACCTTCCCTCTGTCGTTGCAGGAGATACTCACGCTCCAGCTCGGCCACAGCACCGAAGATCGTCAGCATGAACTTGCCCGATGGTGTCATCGTGTCGATGGCCTCCTTCTTTGAGACGAACTCCACCCCCTTGGCTGACAGCTGCTCCACCAGCTCCAGCAGATCACGAGTGTTGCGGGCAAACCTCGAAATACTCTCCACGACCACCACATCGCCCTCACGGACGAATTCCAGCATCTGCCGAAGCGCAGGGCGGCTGGTATTCTTGCCGCTCATGCGGTCGATGTAGACCCGTTCGGCACCCAGCTCCTCCATCAGAACCTCCTGGCGAGCAGTGTTCTGCCCAACCGTACTCACGCGCACATAGCCCACACGCATGTTGATCCCTCCAGTCTCAATGAAGTCCCTGCGAATTTTGGCACTGTCAAAATAGGGAAAACCAACTCTATTGGCACCGAAAACCGCACCTTTTCAAGGTTCCAATAGGGTATACCCCAAAGACACTTAAGCACCGTTCAGAAGCTCTTCGATCTCTTCAGGAGTCACACCATCGGCCAGCATTTCGTCGATGTCTTCTGGCCAGATTCCGTAGTAGGCGGCAACGGATTTCAGATCCTCGATGTAGCTGGCCTGAGAATCCTGGACAGTCTCCCAGATGGCAGGACGGCTGTAATAACGGGGCCAGTGGGAGTAGCCCAGGAAGATTTTGCTGTCATCGAACTGGCTGCGGCTCATGTTACCAGCGGCATCGATTTTTAGGATCTCACCACAGTCCAGCTTGATCTTGGTGGGCTTGCCCAGTTTCATGTTGAGCTGCTTGAGGGCAGTCTTGAGAATCGGCTCGGTGCTGGCATAGATGTAGAAATTGAGCTTTTCATAGTGGTACAGGCAAATCGGGTTGTCACCCTTGATCAGATACAGGTCATCCTGATCGGTCATCACGGAGATGGTGAAGGAACCCTCCAGCTTCTCGGCCATGCTGGCCAGAGACGAAAAAGACAGCTCCCCGGATGCTTCGAGGAGCTGTACGGCGATGTAAGAGTCCGTTTCGATTTTGGTGGCGGGCAGATCATACTGACGACGCAGCCGCTTGTCGTTGTTGAGAACACCATTATGGGCGAGAGCGAAAGTGGTATCCCCAGCCTTTCCGGCAAAGGGATGGTTGTTTGCGTTGAATCGTTCCGATCCCTGTGTGACCATTCTGGCGTGGCCCATGACATGGTTTACATCCTCATTGACCTTGAACCACAGCAGATGGGCAGGCAGGGGCCGCTTGTAGACCTTGAGGGAGCCGCCGGAGTTGTAGGCGATGCCGGTAGCATCCGTACCCCGTTCCTCACAGGCCACGGACAGGACGGATAGAATTTTGGTCTTTTCCTTGCGGCTCAGCTTGTGGCCGTAATCCAGGATTCCAAAGAGACAGCACATGGTCACACCTCCTGCTCAGCCTGGACAGGCTCATTCACATACAGACGGCGTTCCTTCAGGTACTGAACCAGCTCAGGGTACTGCTCACAGCCGCCAACGAAGGTGGACCAGCTCAGCCGCTTCAGCTCATCATCATTCAGACAGATTGCCACGGCGCAGATGCGGTCGATGAGTTGCAGAGCGGCGATGAAGGAGTTGTACCGCAGGGTACCACGGAACAGCCGGAACTCGATGGTGTTGGCATTGGTCAGGTTGACCGCCGTGTATCTGAACCCTCGGAAGCCTTTTTTCGCATGATCGAGGATCTCCAAAGGCGAATCCTTATATCCATAGCGGTTGGCCCACTGCTCCATCTGTCGATGGGTGCGGCGACTGAACTTGAGCAGCTCCTCCCAATGCTTCTCGAAAAAGTACAGGATTCGTGCGATGACCTCCTCCTGCTCGGCGATGTTGTCGCCGAAGGCCGTGCGGTTCACATGGATGTGCAGGCCGCAGGTCTTGGCCTGATGGCTCCGGTAGTCCAACTGCCGTGCTTTCTCCAGAACGGCATGCCAAGGCATGGACTTCAAGTGGTATTCGAGGGTCATAGGATGGCTCACGACCTCAAAGCCGTCATTCAGGGAGCCATCGTGCTTGCAGTAGATCCGCTCGCTTTCGGCATTGGCGATCTCCAGCAGCTTCCGGGCCTGATTGTCGCTCTCGCCGCCCTCGTCCAGCTCGATCTCCACACCCATGAAGAGCGTGTCGGAGCCGTAGAAGATCGGATCGGGCTTGTACGAGTAGTCGTTGATGGAGTACCGGCTCCGGTGCCGACGATGGCAGTCGTAGCAGAGGACCCGATCGTCGTCTTCGTAATAAGCATCCTCCTCGCAGATGATCCGGTGGCACTCGTCACAGGTGTTGTAGTAGCGGTCATAGCAGCTCTGGCACAGATGTCCGGCATCCTCGTTGCCCTGATCGTCATCTGTCCATAACCGTTCGCCGCACCGGCCGCAGATGACCGTGCTGTCCTCCAGACAGTCAGAGCAGATCAAGGTGTCGTCAAATGCCCCCAGCTCCTCCATCGGGTGCAGCGAATGGCAGACACCGCACTCCTCCAACTGGTTTTCCAATTCACTCATAGCAGTTCCTCCTCAATAAAAATAGCCAGAAGTGCTGGGTGACACTTCTGTCTTTCTATATGGATAATATGTGGTCGAAACTGTGCGGTTTTACGACAGAAAGGAATGTATCACTTTTTCTCAGCTTAAACCATTGATGTTTTTTTATTGCTGAGTTATAATACAAATAGTTTTGAAAAAGGAGGAAGTACTCATGGCCTACGAGCTTCGACATTTTGATACGCCGCTGTTGCGGTTTGAAGCCATTGACAGCACTTATGTTGCGGAACTGAATATCACTTGGATCAACGAAGAGAAGCGGCATCTGCTTCCTCTGGATCTGGAGCCGGATGGGGACAGCCTGTTTAAGTGGCTGAAGCATCGGACGATCCCCAAGAACCGGGCGTTTGTCCACAATTTCCTCAGCAAGTGCGGCTTGAATCTGAATCGTCCTCTGAGCATTATCCAGGTGTCAAAGGGACTGTCTCTGAATGACTGCTACTGGGTCGTTGAGGAGGGCTTTGAGGGGACTTTTGCCAAATACAATCTCTATGACAACCGATTCAGCAAGATCCTTGCACTGATCGCCTTTACGGGCTACGGCAGCAGCATCCGGACTTCGCTGGCATCCTGTCCGGAATTTACCACCAACGGTATGCTCCCCAAGTGCTGGCGCAGGGACGGCGGCAAGATCCTGCTGTTCAAGGGCGGCACCTCCGGTGCCTATAACACGGGCAACGAGCCGTTTTCCGAGTTCTATGCGGCGCAGATTGCCAGGGCGATGGGCATCAACGCCATTGACTATAAGCTCTCCAAGTGGGAGGGACATCTCTGCTCCGCCTGCGAGCTGTTTACCAGCAAGAAGTATTCCTACATCCCCGTGGGCCGGGTGGTGGGTGGCGGTATGAATGCGGTTGCCGCTTACTATCGGAGCAGGGGAGAGGACTTCGTCAAGGCTCTGCACGATATGCTGGTTTTTGATGCGGTGGTCTGTAACACCGACCGTCACTTTGGAAACTTCGGCTTCCTGGTGGACAACGAAACCAACGAGATCGTGGCCCCTGCGCCGCTCTTTGACCACGGCAATTCGCTGTTCAATTTCGCAGGCCGGGATGCGCTGGCATCGCTGGAAAACCTGGAGGCCTATGCCGAAACGATGGTTCCCTGCGTGTACGATGATTTCTTTGAGACGGCAAGAAAGGTCATGACCGAGGAGCATCGGGCCGCCCTGCGGCACCTGCTGACCTTCCGTTTCAAACGGCACTCCCGATACAACCTGCCGCCCCAGCGGCTGAAGCTCATCGAGAAGATGGTGCGCAGTCGGGCGCGGAAGCTGCTGGAAGGATAAAAATGACGCACCCCTTTTTCGGGGTGCGTTTTCGTCACCTTTATCGGCAAAAAAGAAAATAACAGGTATGTAAAAATGATTGATAAATTGCCGATAATATGGTATCATAGACTTAAGAAAAAGTGTGGGGTGAGAATCATGGACTATGTATCTGTTGCCAAAATGGCAGAAAAATGGGGGATTTCCGAACGAAGTGTGCGAAATTACTGTGCCCAGGGGAGGATTGCCGATGCGAAGCTTATCGGCAAGATCTGGTACATTCCGGAGGATGCGGCAAAGCCCGAACGGGTGAATAAAAAGAAGGCAGATGCATCGTTGCTGGGCATCCTGCGAGAGCAGAAGGCGGCGAAGCTGACCGGCGGCATCTATCATAAGGTGCAGATCGATCTAACCTACAACTCCAACCACATGGAGGGCAGCCGCCTGACCCATGACCAGACCCGGTATATTTTTGAGACGAACACCATCGGCGTTACCGATGCGGCGGTGAATGTGGACGATGTCATCGAGACGGCCAACCACTTCCGCTGCATCGATCTGGTGATCGACCAGGCCGGAGCGGCCCTGACGGAGAAACTCATCAAGGAGCTGCATTTCACTCTGAAAACCGGCACCAGCGATAGCCGCAAAGATTGGTTTGCGGTGGGCGAGTACAAGCGGCTCCCCAACGAGGTGGGCGGAAATGACACAACCCTGCCTGAGAATGTGGCAGGGGAGATTCGAACGCTCCTTGCGGACTATAATGCACGGCCTGCCAAGACCTTCGAGGATATTGTGGCCTTCCATGTGGCCTTCGAGCGAATCCATCCCTTCCAGGACGGCAATGGCCGTGTGGGTCGGCTGATCCTGTTCAAGGAATGCTTGAAGCACGGCATCGTGCCGTTTATTATTGAGGATGATCTGAAGTACTTCTACTACCGGGGGCTGGCCCAGTGGGACCAGGAGAAGGGGTATCTGATGGATACCTGCCTGACAGCTCAGGATCGGTTTAAGGCTTACTTGGATTATTTTAGAATTGGTTACTGATATAAAAAATCCCCCGTTTTCCTTGTCGGAAAGCGGGGGATTTGCTGTTGGTCAGAACAGATTGTCTTCGGTCAGCGAAAATAGAGGGGCATCTTTACATAGATGGATGAGGTTGTTTTCACCGATTTGACATGGTATACTAAACAAAACAGAGCATAGAGGGGGACGATATTATGCCGCTGACGATTATTATGGACAATCTTGCAAATCTCAGCAAGCATATCGATGCGATAGTCAATTTGTGCCATCCGACTCCGGGGGAAATCGGGACAGGCGTGGATGCGGCGATCCACGCAAAGGCTGGCCCCAGACTGCGCCAGAGACTGGCAGAGCTTCCCCGGCTGCATCTGGGAGAATTTCACTATACCGATGGCTATGATCTGACGAATGCTCTCGGAGAAAAGGTGGCGGGAATTTTCCATGTTCGTGGCCCACTATGGCAGAATGGCGCATTGGGCGAGGAGGCACAGCTCCGGAAGTGCTATCTGGATCTGCTGGAAGCTGCACACGGACGAGGAGTCAAATCCATTGCGTTCCCCATGATCTCTGCCGGTAACCGAGGCTTTCCGGAGGATGTGGCATATCGGGCGGCAACGGATGCGTTCCGGGAATTCTTCGATCAGCCAAAGCATCAGGAAATGCAGGCATATCTCGTGATTTTCGGCGGCAAGGTGGTGGATTACTGCAAGCGGCAGACACAGGTTGAGGAAGCCGTGGATGCGGCAACCGTGGAGTCCATATTAAAATCGGTCTATACGGTCCCGGTCGAGACGACTTATGAGTGGATGCTGGCATCGTTTATGCGATGGATCACGCAGTCCGGGAAATTCGACCAGTACCTGGCCCAGCATCCCCAGGAAAATGCCATCCAAACGCTGACGGGCCTTGTGGATCTGGTTCTGTGGGATGATCCCAAGCTTTCCGAGGCGAAGATTTGCAAGCGTGGCAATCTTCATTCCCGGCACTTCTCCAACAATGTCCGGAACAATCCCAATAAAGACGATCCCTCTGCAACACTACCGAAGCAAACGCTGCTGGCCTATGCAGTGGCATTGGGCCTGAATGTGGGTCAGACGAAAGAACTCCTGTTCCGGGGGCAGCATCTTTTTGATGCCAGATTTCCGGTGGACAAGGTGGTCATGGAGTGCATGAACGAGGGAAAAACAGACATCGTTGCAGTCAACAGTATGCTGGAAAAAGAGGGACTGCCGATGCTGGGTAGACAATAATTGTCATGTGCAACATGACACCATCTGCCAAAGAGCTGCTATACTGAAGTCATAAAATAGATGCGGTGCATTGGCAGGTGAAAAAGATGGATAATCAGTGTGTTGGCGTGGTTGAGAATTAATCAGCAACCAAATCAAAAAGCCCGGAATTGCTCCGGGCTTTTCCTGTATCGTCATTTTTGTCAAAAATTCTTTGGAAACGACATCTGCTGTCCACCCTGTTTGCTATAATCCCCAATAGGAGAATTATTCGTCAAACATAAAGAATTTATGTGCCGGGACATCGAGTGCCCTGGCGATGGCAAAGAGGGTATCCAGAGAAACGGATTTCTTGATATTGGGTGCCTCAACATGACCGATGAAGGCGGCGGAACGGTCGATTTTCTCGGCCAAAGTCTCCTGGGTAAAGCCCTTCAGCTTGCGGTAGTATGCGATTTTCAGGCCAAGCTGCAGGTATTCCTTGTTAAACTGTTCGTTCATGTCTTTCACCCCATTCTTCATATATTTTACCAAAGCACGACAGTGATTGACATGATTTCAAAAATATATTATCATATCCACAAGATATGAATATGTGGATGTGAAGTAGGAAGGAGTTGCTTCACATGGATGCCTATACCGAGGCAAAATCCATGCGGCTGCTGAGCATGTACAGCCGCCTGCTGGACGGCAAGATTTTGCGCAAGCGAGAGCTGGCGGAGGAATTCGGCATTGCCCTGCGGAGTGTTCAGCGGGATCTGGAGTCCCTGCGCATTTTCTTTGCGGAGGAAATGCTGGGACGGGAGATCCTCTATGATCCCAAAGAGCGGGGCTACCGCCTGAGCCATGCGTCCCAGAGGGGGCTGACCGACAGTGAGATCCTGGCGGTTTGCAAGATCCTGCTGGAGAGCCGTTCCATGTGCCGGGAGGAAATGATGCCCATCCTGGACAAGCTGGTGGAGTGCTGTGTGCCGGATTCCAGCCGGAAGGCGGTGACATCCCTGCTGGCCAACGAGCGGCACCACTATGTGGAACCCCGGCACGGCAAGTCCATCCTGGAGGGCCTGTGGGAGATCGGGCAGGCGATTGAGCGGCATCAGGTTATGGAACTGGAGTACCGGAAAATGGACGGCAGTGTCACGGAGCGTCCTGTGGAGCCGGTGGGGCTGATGTTTTCGGAGTATTATTTCTATCTGGTGGCCTTCCTGCACAATGACCCCAGAACCGACCGCTATAAGCAGAACAACACCCTGCTGCCGACCATCTACCGCATCGACCGCATCCGGAGTTTCACCGTCACCCAGGAGCATTTTACCCCGGCCTACGCCAATCGATTCCAGGAGGGAGAGTTCCGCAAGCGGATTCAGTTTATGTTCGGCGGCAAGCTCAACCGGGTGCGATTCAAATACACCGGCCCCTCCCTGGAAGCCGTCCTCGACCGCCTGCCCACCGCCCAGATCCGGAGCCAGGACGAGGAAGGCTGGGAAATCGAGGTGGAGGTGTTCGGTAAGGGAATCGAGATGTGGCTGAGAGGGCAGGGGGAGTATGTGAAATATGAACTTTATGCGTGAAGAAGGAGTTGAAGAATGAATGAGCGATCATAAGCCGGTTTTTGTACAAGAGCTGGGGAAGGATTTTGACATTGAACCTGGAGAGTCGGTTTTTCATGCACTCTTCAGAGAGTATGAGCATGTTGTTTTCCGCAGTATCATCACTTCGTTTGGATTGGATATGTTCATCACGGATCAGTACGGCGGTGATGTGGACACTGTCCACAATGTCCGAAAAGTTGGAACCGATCCTTTGATGGACTACAAAAAGAAAGATAATCAAGGAGCATACGATAATCGGGGGCAGTACTCACACAAAGATGTCGAGGGGCCTGGATCTAACTTTCAACAGATAAAAAATACGGCTAGAAAGAGCTATAGAGACGATCCGCGTAACAATACTGTTCTAGATGCTTATGAAGTTAAACAGCTTCACTTTTTTGGAAAAGGGGCAGGACATCCGACAGATAAAAGAGCTAATTTAGACCATGTAATAGCCGCAAAAAAGGTCCACGATGACCGTGGGCGTGTTCTTGCCGGTTTGAATACCAAGGATTTGGCCGACTCAGAAAGTAATCTGAAATGGACTAACGAGCATTTGAACAAGTCTATGCAGGATAAAGACATCCCGGAATATCTGGAAAAGCATCCCGAAATTCCGGATGATGTGCGTAAGCGCATGCTGGATGCCTATGACCATGCCGTGGAAGAATATGAGTTCAGCATAGCCAAAGCCATGTATTTCGATTTCGACAATCCCAATTGCAGGCAGTTCTATCGGGATGCGGCAGATGTTGCAGCGAAGCGCGGCCTTGAAATGGGAATGCGTCAGGCTGTGGGATTCCTGTTTACGGAGCTGTGGTTCTCAGCCAGGGATGCAATTGCTGCCAGTGATGGAACCTTTGAGGGTGCATGTAAAGCGATTATCAGTGGATTGGAGCAAGGCGTTAATCGTGCAAGGCAAAATTATGCAGTCCTCTTCGCTCAGTTTGGGCAGGGAGTTATGAGCGGTATTCTCGCCTCTGTAAGCACGACAATTATCAATATTTTCTTTACCACGAGTACTCATGCAGGACGAATCATCAGACAGTCCTGGGCATCTGTGGTGGAAGCAACTTCAATCGTATTCTTTGGTGATAGGGACCAGTATATGTGCGATCGAATTACTTCTGCTGCAAAAGTGATTGCTGCTGGAGCCGGTGCAATCGTTGGAATGGAGGTACAGGATAAGGTCGAACAGGCACTGGTGCCGGTTATCATGCCGAAGGAACTGAAGAGTGTAGTAGCTGTTTTTGCAGGAAGCTTGTGTACGGGTCTGCTGTCAGTTACGCTGCTGTTCTATATCGACAATGATCCCTTTGCCAAGGCTCTGGATTATTCTTATGGTGCAAACAAACGACAGCTTGAATTGCAGCGAATGGAATTCCAGGAGTATTGTGCAAAACTCCAGAACATCGATGTCAAGAAATTACGCAACGAGATCCATTGCGTGAATCAGGCACTAGATGCTCTGGAATCCGCAGAAAGCCAGACACAGATAAACGAAATCCTGTGCAGCACAGTGGAGGCTATGGGATTGCCTACAGTCTTCGGTGAAAGCACGCTGGATGATAAAATGAGCGATCCCAATTGGGTATTAACATTTTAAGGAGGAATACGCATGATAGTTTTACCTGTCGTGATTTCAACGCTGAGTGCGATCGGCGGAATGAGTGGACTTGCTCTGTCTGTAAAGGGGTTGAGGGATCAATTGAATGCGGATACCACCAATCGCTATGTTCAGGAACAGAATGAACGGAATTTGCTCCGATTCGAGGAAGCGTCCAAGCGTACGGATCAGGAGTTCAATGCGCTTGGTAAGCAGCGGCTTGCAATTTCCAAAAACTTTGCGGTGTTTGTCAAAGCCTTTGAAAAGATCCATAATAAGCCGGAATTTTCGAGCATTCAGGACCCTGGGCTTACAGCTTTTGATTTTGACGAAATAGAGAGTGTTTCGATTTTTGCGGACGCTGATGCTCTGACTGCAGCTGGTGCAGTTGCTGGCTCCGTTTTTGGTGCTGCTGCAGCCAGTGGAACCAATTCCGCACTATGGGCCATCGGTAAAGCGCAGCTGGGACAAAAAGCTGCGCGACTGCATGGCGTTGCGAAGAAAAAAGCGATTCTTGCTGCTTTGGGTGGTGGAGCCAAGCGTGTCGGTGGCGGTGGAATTGCCTTGGGTAAGATGGTGCTGAATGTGGCATCTCTTGGTACGAGCGTTTTGATTGAAGGCATTGCACTGGCTTATTCTGCTTCTCTTGCAAAAAAGAATGCTGACGAGGCCGAAAAAGAACTTCGCAAAAATGAAGAAATCATTTATAAGGCAATTGAAATGCAGCTGGATCTGGCTGTAGCTGCGGAGAAACTCAGAGAGGTTTCTGTGAGGCTGTGCAATGGGACCTATAAGAAGCTGGTATTGCAGTTCAAGGCCCTGGTGGACGAGAAGACCGATTGGAAAGAGTTTACTGCTGAGGAGCGAAAGCTTGTGGAGAACTGTGTTCTGGCGGTTCAGCTTCTCCATAGCCTGAACAATGTTCCCTTGTATAAAGTTACGAAATGCGACGCTGAGGGCGAGATCGAATCGGTGGAGCCGAATTTCAGCGAGGTATATGAAAAAATCAACTATGCAAAAACAAAAGCATAAGAGAGGATGAACTGCTATGGCAAAAGATTACAAGAAAAAGATCGCCGACATGCGCTTGGAGGCAGGAAAATTGATGACGAAGGATCAGATCGCTCAGTGCAATGTTGCAATCCATACGGCCGCTGTGGCTGCCGGCGCGGCAGGATTTATCCCTGTTCC
This sequence comes from Oscillospiraceae bacterium, assembly GCA_017555395.1. Classification (GTDB taxonomy): domain Bacteria; phylum Bacillota; class Clostridia; order Oscillospirales; family Oscillospiraceae; genus Faecousia. Next base: position 10,707 of record JAFZGL010000075.1, read on the forward strand.
CGTGGCAGACGCAGTGCCGATTTCTGCTGCACAGGTCGTAATGGTCGTTGGCCTGGGTAAGATTTTTGATCAGACGATCAGCGATTCTGCAGCAAAAGGGTTGATCGGTGCTGCTGCCTCGACTCTGGTTGGCAGAAGCCTCGTGAAGCTGATCCCTGTGGTTGGCTGGGTTGCCTCCGCATCTGTTGCGGCCGGTGTGACGGAAGCCATCGGCTGGAGCATTGCGGTCGATTTCGCAAAGAAGTACAGAACGGAGTATCAGCGTAAGAAAAACGCTGAGGATGCTGCGAAGGCTTACGCAGAGGCTGAATACTACAAGAAGAAGGCTGAGAGCGGTTCTGAACACAACGATGAAGAGGTTGAGGATTTCTCCATTTGATCGTATCTGACTAATAGCATCAAGTCCCTGATCCGTGGATCAGGGACTTTTTAGCATTTCCAGATATTATTACTCAAAAAAATGTCGAAGGATACGATATATTAATCGTTGTAAATCATCAACTTTGAAGCTTGATTTTGTGTCATATATCTTATCGATGGGGTGTGTGATTTCGGAATTCTGTTGGTTTTATCATTGGTGGGGAAAAATGTAGAAAAATGTCGGCTTTTGTGATATAATATGCATATCTCAGAAGACACATCATCACGGCGTACAGAAAGCGTTTATCTGCACCAGTCTTGTTGTGGTATTACCCTGACAGAGCGAGGTATAAAATGAAGAAACTAGACTTACATATCCATACTGTGCCAACAGTAAGTGACCACACATTTGTGTTCTCGATGGATCGGTTGAAACAATATGTTTCTGATAACTGTATTGATGCAATTGCGATAACAAATCATAACCTGTTTGACCGTATGCAATATGAATCTATTTGTACCGCTTTAGACATTACCGTATTTCCCGGTATCGAAGTCGATCTTGCGAACGGCCACCTGTTGGTAATTACAAATGCTAATGATCTAGACGATTTCGAGAGCAAGTGCAACCGCATTTATGCAATGAACGGTGCGAGCAGCAAGAGCTTTATCTCTGAGGAGGAATTCATTAGCATTTTTCCTGATTACAAGAAGTACTTGATGATTCCACACTATGATAAATCTCCTAAATTGTCCCCCCATTTGGTTCCAACCATTCAGGCGGAGATTACTTGCGGAGAGGTAAGCAGTGCCAGAAAGTTTATCTCCATGAAGAAAAATACGGATGAACCAGTACCTGTCCTTTTTGGAGATATCCGCATATCAGATCCAATCGTCGAGCCGCAGGATCGTCAGACGTATATCGATACCGATGAACTCACATTGTCAGCAATCAAATATGCTTTGCGAGATCGAGAGAAGGTATCTCTATCCCCTGATGGTGGTCATCGACTGTTCGAGGTTCTGGACAACGGCTTAAAAATCTCAACAGGATTGACCGTTATCCTGGGAAAACGATCCTCAGGAAAATCTTATACGCTTGACCGAATTGACGAGCAATTTGACAACGCCAAATATATCCGCCAGTTTAAGTTGCTGTCAAAGGATGACGCTGCGGATCAGCAACAATTCGAGAATCTTCTGCGTTCTAAAGGATCTTCAATCGCGGAGGAATTCCTCGCACCATTCAAAGCTGTGGTTGAGGATGTGTCTGCTATCAATCTTGACCAGGACGAACAAGATATTGAGCAATATCTGAAATTACTGAAGCAAGCAGCATTGGAGGCAGAAAAGCAGGATGCTTTTGCAAAGTGTAAGCTTTTCCACGAAACATGTTTTGAAGTGAAAAGCCTGGATTCTCTGGAGCGCCTGATCGATGCTGTTGATCTACTTTTAAAGAATACGGAGTACAAAGACACCATTGAACAATATTTGCCGAGAAAATCACTTTTGGAACTTGGCATTGCGCTTCGTGCGCAGTTTATCCGTGAGCACAATCTCGGACTGAAAGCACGATATGTAAATGATATGGTGACCAGTATCCAAAATGAATTACAGGTTCGCTCTTCCAACACTGCAGTTCCTGATGTAGATTTCTACAGTATTTTGATGAATAAGGAAAAAGTTTCAAGATTTATTCAAATTGCACAGGCACTCAAAAGGGAACGGGTTATTGAGAAAAGAGACCTCTATTCCTATCAGGTCATTGCCAAGGTGCAGCCATATGCAGGTGCACAGGAGATGCAACGTACAGGAAAAACAAAAATGGCTTTCTCCGATGCTTTTGTCTACTACGACCATCCTTACGAATTTTTGCAGAAGCTTAAGGAGAAGGAGACTCTTCCCGTTGCAGATCGATACAAATATTTTGCGAATGTCAAACATGAGGTTCTGAATCAATATGGCACCCCAGCATCCGGCGGTGAACGATCCGAATATAATCTGCTGCAAGTTCTTGTAGATGCAGCACGAAGCGATGTGCTGATTCTTGATGAACCGGAATCATCTTTTGACAACCTGTTCTTGAAGGATGGCGTAAATACACTCCTTAAAGATCTTTCTAAGAAGATCCCCGTGATCATTGCTACGCACAACAATACAATCGGTGCATCTGTCCATCCTGACTATTTGATCTACACACATAAGGAGATCCTTACGGATGGCTCCGTAAAGTACCACCTATACTCAGGATATCCTTCCAGCAGTGAATTGGTAGATCTGGAAAGCAACGCTGTGAGCAGAAAAAATGTTATGCTGGATTGCCTGGAAGCAGGTGAATCTGCATATATGGAGCGAAGGAGTACTTATGAAATACTTAATGATTGACAGGTCTCAGGGGTTTTACAAAACCGACAAAGAAGAGTCCAAGATGACACCAATCGACCAGATTACCAAAGAGGATCTTTTAAAGTTACTTGATCTGTGTGTTGGAGAAGATTTTGAGATGGATGTCTTCGATGCGAAAAATTTGAAAAATGCTGCGCATCAAATCATTTACAAGAATGTCTATCTTAAATTGGACGGAGTGCGAAAGCAGCGCGTTCGTTTTCTTGATGAAAAAACAGCATTGTATTCAAAGGCGATTGAGGAATACTCCATTGAATTGGTATCTGTGGACACTCAGTAATCACACTGCAAATTGGAGGACTACTAACAGCAGGGAATAATTACATAGATTAGGCATTACCTTGACATATGCCCAATGCTTTTGGGTATTAGACAACGATTGTATTGCTTATAACGCAGGTAGCTATTACTCTGAAACAATCTTTTGGGGGAAGGCGAAATAATAAAACCACCCCTTTCGAGATAGTTTTATTGTATGTGAAGTATATTAACAGTCATTCATCTCCATTAGACTTGTTGTTCACCCTATAAAATGTGAATACCCCAATAAACCTCATTACATCTCTAAGTGTCTCCATCAGCTCCCTGAATTCCTGTTTGCCGCCGTGGTATTTATAGCCATCTATGTAGCTGACGGGATTGAACACAAAGTGGATATGGGGGATCCGGGTATTCTCATGGACGGCGTAGGCAATCTCGTGACGCTGGCCGATGAGTCGGGTGATTTCGTTGGCGGCATAGATGATGTATTCCATGCCGTTGATGTCGCCTGGTGCGAAAGTAATGATGAAGTGATAGATCCGGACTCCCTGGTCCTTTCCGAAGGATCGGGCGGTCTGGGTCATCTGGTCGGCTGCCTGGGAGATGTCTCCGTGGCTGAAGCTGACGATGTGGTTGGGTGTTTTCTTGCGCTGGGTGATGTAATCGATAAGATCGTGGCGGGCATCATCGTCCTGGTATTTGCCCGCTGCATTTGCAAATTTTACATTAGCCATAATAAAAAACTCCTTAATTTTGATTGGAACCCTCCTGGGTTATTGCCGCAAGGGGATGCGCAATGCATCCCGGGGATCCCTAATAAAGTGTTAGTATGTTTGTAAATGATTACGCATGATTCTCAGTGATTTCGCGTTGAGATTCGTTGTGGAGCGAGGCAAAAAAAGAAACACCATAAGGGAATTGTTTCCCTTATGGTGTCCCTTGCAGGCTATGCAAACAGCGAAAAATGGTGCGAAATACGGGGATAAAAGGTTGAGAAAACGCCGCAAATATCACGCAAATACGGGAAAAGCATAGGGCGAAATTCCGGCTGTGAAGTTCAAGTCCTAGTGCCCCTGCCAGAAAACACTCAGTGATCGATAGGTTGCTGAGTGTTTTCTGCGTTTATAGGAGTTTTTGGTTTTGGTGGTTCGGAAATGATGAGGCGCATCCCGGTTTTGGGGTGCGCATTGTGCGTTTTTGGGGGGAAGCGATGCTCGGAACGCCTGTGCGGCATCGTGGCGTTTGTGTTGATTTTCCCGGGATCATGCGGTAAGATATAGAAAAACATCTGGTCATTCGAACCGGAGGAGGCATCAGTATGGAAGCGCAAAACAAGACCCTGACCCAGCAGGAAAAGGCCGTATCGCTTTTTGAATTTATCCGGGAACTGAATAAGCTGAAGCAGAAGGTCGTTCTGAACATGAAGGAGTATCTTCTGTGCCGCCCTGTGTCGGAGCTGCCCGATGATCCGGAGCATATTCATGTTTTCCATCGGGACAGAGTGGAGGATGACGCGCTGGATACGGATCAAGGCAATGTCCTGCTCTCGGTACAGAAGCCCGGATTTGAACGCTGCCCGGCACCGGATGCCGCTTTGGAGAAATGGCTGATCGGCGGCTGGGATTCCTTCCGCAATGAGGTGCAGACCCATTCCTTTCTCTCGAAGAAAGGGGAAGTGGAGAAGCTGGAATGGTTTTCCGATGATCCGAAGCGCGTCGAGGCATTTGATGCCTGGAAGGCCCAGCGCGAGAGCTGGGCCGAGCGGCAGCGGCTTTTTGCCCGGACTCTGGAGCTGTTCAACGACCTGTATAAGCGTTACTTCGAGCTGGAGCTGAATCCGGAGACGCTGGAGTTCATCGTATCCAACGGCGTCCTGATGGACCGCACCGATCCTTCGGTCCGGCATCCGGTCCTGACCAAGCGCGTGAAGCTGCGCTTTGATCCCGACGAGAATACCATCTACATCGAAGAGGTGGAGGGCCAGTCGGAGCTGTACAGCGTGGTCTTCCAGACCATGAACGATATCAACCTCAGTGCCGTCAATCAGCTGCAGGATGATCTGCGCCGGAATGACTACCATCCTCTGGACCGCAACGAGACCCCTGGGTTTTTGAAGGTTCTGATCCATCAGCTGTCCTCTGACAGCGTCTTCAGCGATCATGGCGTTCCGGAGGACTGGAAGAAGCAGGGCCGGCTGCTGCTGTATACGGACCCGTGCTACATCCTGCGCCGCCGGCTGGACGGCACCCCCAAGGCCATCGAGCGGATCATCGAGCAGATCCAGGATACGGGTTTCGTCCCTGCGCCCATTGGCGACATCGTCAGCGGCGGCAAGGTGGAGATCCCGGAGGATCCCGGCGAAATGACCGTCGAGCAGCAGCTGGCTGCTGTGGGCGGCGAGAGTGTGGACATTCTGCTGTCCAAGGAGGCCAACTCCGAGCAGCTGGAGATCGCCAAGCGGATCGAACGGTACAACGCCGTCCTGGTCCAGGGACCTCCCGGCACCGGCAAGACCCACACCATCGCCAATCTGATGGGACATTTTCTGGCCCAGGGCCAGAATGTGCTGGTCACCAGCCACACCCCCAAGGCCCTGTCCGTTCTGAAGGACAAGGTCCCCCAGGGACTGCGGAATCTCTGCGTGTCCGTGCTGGAGGATTCCAATGTGGACATGGAGCGCAGTGTGGACTCGATCACGGAGTATATGTCCCGGAACACCTCCTACGAGCTGAAACGGGATATGGATGTTCTGGCAGAGGAACGGGAGCAGGTCATCGACCAGCTGGCCCAGATCCGCAAGCGGATCTTCCGGCTGATCCACCAGGAATGCAGCTGCATCACCTGGCAGGGTGAGGCGCTTTCGCCCTCCGCTGCCGCCCAGTTTGTTCTGGATAACCAGGAGAATTTGTCCTACATCCCCGGTAAAGTGGACGCGGAGCTGCCGCTGCCCCTGAGCCGGGCGGAGCTGGTGGAGCTTTACCGCAGCAACGAGGAGCTGACGGACGAGGACGAACGGGAGCTTGCGGTGGATCTTCCCGGAAGAGAAGCGCTTTTGTCTCCGGTGGAGCTGGAAAAGCTCCTGGACGGTCTGAACGCGGAAAAACGGCAGCTGGAGGAGCTGCAGCGGCATCAGAGCTGGTCGGTCTGGGACAACGCCGCAGAGACGCGGCTCACCCTGAAAAACGGCCGCCGGAGCTTCGACATGGAGGAGCCGGACCGGAATGCCCTGGAGCAGCTGCGCAATATCTGCGCCTCCTTTGACGATGTGCAGCCCTGGATGAAGTCTGCCGCCGTGGACGGCAGGGAGGACGGCGCATACCGCCGCCGCTGGGAGACGCTGATCGACCAGATCCGCGCCACCTGTGCCATGTCCGAGGCGGTCATGGAGGAGCGGTTCGGACATGATATTTCTCTTGGGGACGGCGATCCGGAACAGTGGAAAGCCCCTCTGGAGAAGCTCCGGGATATTTTCAACGAGAAAAAGAAGGTTTCCAAGCTCACGCTGATGTTCAACAAGGACTGCGACCGGGCGCTGCAGAGCATTTCCTTCGACGGCAGGCCCCTGGCTGCCGCATCGGAATGCACCATCGTGCTGCATATGCTGGAGCTGGAGGAGACCCGGAAGACCTGCGCCCGTTATTGGGATGAGCTTTTGGTTCCCCATGGGGTGATGCGCTTCCTGGAGCTGGATCGCCAGGAGCCGGAGCGGACCGCGGCCAACTGGGTCGCGCCCATCGAGCGGTATCTCAACTGGTACGGCGACGCATTTGTTCCCCTGCGGGACCGGCTGAAGGCCGTTCAGATCCCGGAGAGTGCCGTGTTCTGCATCACGGAGCTGGATTCCAAGCTGACTGCCACCGATAAGATCCTCAATGCGGTCAGCAGGGACATTCCTGCCATCTGCGAGCTGTGTCTGGCGGTCCTGGAGATCCGGGATCATGAGGACCGGCTGGACCGGGCCAGGAATGTCCTCCAGGCCGGCGGCCGGGTGGCCAGTGAGCTATGCGCTGTGGTGGCTGCGGCCATCGAAGCGAAGGATCCGGCCCGGTATGCGGAGGCATGCGGAGAGCTGGAGCGGATGTGCGACAAATATGCCCTGCGCAACCGGCGCAGGGCGCTGCTGAGCAGACTGATGATCGCGGCTCCCCAGTGGGCCGAGGATATCCGGCGCAGAAAGGGCATCCACGGTCAGGGGCTTCTGCCCGATACCGTGGAGGATGCCTGGAAGTGGAAGCAGCTGTCTCAGATCGTCGCCCAGATCGTGTCTGAACCCTATGCCAAGCTCCAGTCCGACAGCCTGACCCTCAGCAAGCGTTACCGGCAGATCACCGCGGATTACGCCGAGAAATGCGCATGGTACCACCTGATGCGCCGGACAGAGGGCGATGTGGATATGCGCCAGGCCCTGCTGGGCTGGAAGCAGACCATCAAAAAGATCGGCAAGGGTACCGGCAGGAATGCACCTGCCCTGAAGGCGAAGGCCCGGGAGCTGATGAGCCGCTGCCAGGAGGCGGTCCCCGGCTGGATCATGCCCATCAACCGGGCGCTGGAGAATCTGGATCCCCGGCGCAACTGTTTCGATATCATCATCATCGACGAGGCCAGCCAGTCGGACGTCTCCTCCCTGGCCATCCTCTACATGGGCAAAAAGCTCATCATCGTGGGCGATGACAAGCAGGTCAGCCCCATGGCGGTGGGCGTGGAAGTGGACAAGATGAATGCCCTGCAGCAGATGTACATCCAGGGCAAGATCCCCAACGCCCACCTCTACGATGCCAAGACCTCCATCTATGACATCGCCAAGACGACCTTCCAGCCGCTGATGCTCCGGGAGCATTTCCGCTGCGTTCCCCAGATCATCGGCTTCAGCAATATGCTTTCCTATGACGATCAGATCAAGCCCCTTCGGGAGGCCGGTTCCAGCATTCTGCTGCCTGCGGTGGTCAACTACCGGGTGGCGGACGGCTGCCGGGAGGATAAGCGCAAGGTCAATCCGGCCGAAGCCAGGGCGATCGTGGCCCTGATGCTCGGCTGTATGGCCCAGCCGGAGTATGCAGGAAAGACCTTCGGCGTCATTTCCCTGCTGGGCGACGATCAGGTAAAGGTCATCCAGCAGGAGATCGAGCGCCGGATCGATGCCCGGGAGATCATCAACCGGAGGATCCTCTGCGGCAATGCATCCCACTTCCAGGGCGATGAACGGGATGTTGTGTTCCTGAGTCTGGTGGACAGCGGAAGCGGAAACGGGCCGCTGCATCTGCAGGGCTTCGGTGTGGATGACGCCACCCGGAAGCGGTACAACGTCGCCGCCAGCCGTGCCAGGGATCAGCTCTGGGTCGTGGACTCGCTGGATGCGGCCAACGATCTGAAGCCCAATGACATCCGCAAGACCCTCATCGACTACTCCCTGAATCCGGAGGCCCGGAGCGAGAAGCACCGCCAGGCGGAGAAAAAGGCAGAATCCCCCTTCGAGGCTGCCGTGGCCAAGGCGCTGATCGATCACGGCTACCATCTGGAGCAGCAGCGCAGCGTGGGTGCCTACCGGCTGGACCTGGTGGCCGTCTGCGGCGGCAAGTCCGTTGCCATCGAATGTGACGGCGAGCGCTGGCACAGCGGTGAAAGCAAGATCCGGGAGGATATGGAGCGCCAGACCATCCTGGAGCGGCTGGGCTGGCGGTTCATCCGGATCCGGGGCAGCGAATACTATCGCAGCCCGAAGAAATGCATGGAACGGGTATTCGGGGAGCTGGAGGGATTCGGCATCCATCCGGAGGCCAATACGCCCGAACAGCAGCCCGACTCGGATCTGCTGACCCGGGTCAAGGCCCATGCCCAAAACCTGCTGGCATCCGAAAAGCCCGGCGAAGCGGTACGGGCCGAGACGGTCAAGGCCGCCCTGGCGGCCCGGGAGGTGCCTGTTGCCGAAGCTCCTGCGGATCTGGTGGTGGAATATCTGAAGAAAAAGGGGATCCCCTACCAGGATCAGCGGGAAAAGGGCGGCGCCCTCTGGATCATCGGCGGCAGTGAGCTGAAGCCCCTGATCAAGCAGTGCGAGGCCCTGGGCCAGCACTTCCGCTTCCAGAAGGGCGGCACCAAGGGCACCAAATGGAAGGACGCCTGGTGGGCGAAGTGATCCGCTGAGATCGAAAAAGAACATGGCCCGGGATGCAGGAAGAAGCAGCATCCCGGGCCTTTTTCTCTTTCCGGTCCCAGGAGGACCGGGCGGTGCTTTGCACCGCTGGGGATGCGGATTGCCAGAAGGTGAATTGGCCCGAAGGGCCAAGAGAAGCCACCCTGGGGTGCGGCCTGCGGCCTCGCAATGACGTAGTGTTTTGACCTGTGCAGACCAATTTGACAAGTTTTCTTTGCAAAACTTCTTGACAAGGGTACTTGGCAATGATATGATTAGGATGCAAAGAATACTTGGCAAAGGAGGCCACTATATGACAAAAGAAGAAATCCTCGAAAAGAGCCGAAAGGAAAACAAAGGCTTCGACGAACGTGAACAGCAAGCCAGAATTATGGCCGGAAATATCTCCCAATCCTTCGGCGTTTTTCTGTGTCTGCTGACTTCCACGATTAACAGGTATTTCGACGGTCCTCGCGTCGTAACCATCGCTGTGTTGATGATCTATGTTGGCATGGGTGCTTCCCAGTACATTGTCAGCGCGCTCCGCCTGAAAAAAGTCTCGGACTGGGTGATGGCTCTGTTCCTAACCGCTGTATTCGTACTCAGTGTGCTTAAGGTTTTGGAACTTCTGTCACAGGGAGCGTAAAGCCATGAATGACCAACTGATCCTGAAAAACCGCATCAAGGAGGCCCGGGCCGAGCGCAAGCTCTCCCAGGCGGCTCTGGCGGAGCTGGTGGGCGTGTCGAGAAATACCATCAGCTCCATCGAAACCGGCCAGTTCTCCCCCACCGCAAAGCTGGCCCTGATCCTCTGCATCGCCCTGGACAAAACCTTCGAGGAGCTGTTCTATTTCTAAACCCGTAGGGACACCCCTCCCGGGGTGTCCGTTCGGCGCAGTCGCAAATACGCGGACACCCCAGGAGGGGTGTCCCTACATTTTTTCTATGAAAAAGGGCTTGCACTTTCCAAATATTCGTGCTAGAATATGCAACGTAAATATCAAAAGCGTTGATCGGGTCGTCGTGTTTTCGGCACATGCTCGCAGAGAGAGTGGGACGGTGGGAGCCACTCAGCATGGAAAGCAGGGCCTTCCCCCGGGAGCTGCCGCCTGAAATCTTCGGAAATTAGGGTGCGCCGGTGTGACCGCCGTTACAGGGTCGAGGGCGTGTCTGCGCCTGATTGAGTGCGCTGAAAGGCGAATGCGGGTGGTACCGCGGAAGACTTCATCCGGTCTTTCGTCCCCAATCCACGGGGACGGAAGACCGTTTTTTCGTTTCCCCACTTGCCTCCCCCACAGGGGGAGGTGGCCCACGACAGTGGGTCGGAGGGGGTGTCCTCTTTGTGATACGACACTCCCCCAGTCTGCTGACGCAGACAGCCCCCTCTGAGAGGGGGCCAAGAATTCGAAAATTCATTTCCAAAAGGAGAGAACCAATCCATGAAACAGCAATTGGAAGCCATCA
>JAFZGL010000076.1 GCA_017555395.1 Oscillospiraceae bacterium
CAGACAGAGCCGCGCTGGGAAGCGCCCTTCTCGTTGTAGTAGATACCGACACGGTCGCCGCCCCGGACGATCAGGGAGGTGTCGACGCCGTAACGGCGCAGGGAGTTGACAGCGGCCTGACCGATGGCGTGGGCGGGCAGCTTGGTGACGAAAGCGGCATCCATGCCGTAGTTAGCCAGGGAGACGGAGACGTTTGCTTCGCCGCCGCCGAAGGTGAATTCCACGCTCTGAGCCTGAACGAAACGCTCATAGTTGAAGGGCTGCAGACGCAGCATCAGTTCGCCGAAAGTAACAATTCTTGCCATAGTAAATTGACTCCTTTGAAAATATTATTTACAGTTAATGGATTACGTATTCAGATACGGCTTACTCGCCCTTGGCAGCCTTGCGGGCGCCGATGCACAGCTCAGTGATCTTGTCCCAGTTGCCGGCAGCAATGTCAGCCTTGGGGCAGACCCAGGAACCGCCGACAGCGTGGATGAAGGGAGTGTCGATGAATTCCTTGATGTTGTCATTGTTGACACCGCCGGTGGGCAGGAACTTCATGCCGCCGAAGGGAGCAGCCAGGTTCTTCAGAGCCTTCAGACCGCCGTAGACGTTGGCGGGGAAGAACTTGACCATCTTCAGGCCATGCTTCATGGCAGCCATGATCTCGGTGGGAGTGACGCAGCCGGGGGCAACAGCGATGCCGTTTTCAACACACCAGCCGACGACTTCGTCAGAGAAGCCGGGAGAGACGATGAACTTGGCGCCCATCTCAACAGCCAGCTTGCACTGCTCCAGGTTGACAATGGTGCCTGCGCCAACCAGAACATCGGGGCAGTTGTCAGCAACAGCCCGGATAGCATCGGGTGCGCATGCGGTACGGAAGGTGATTTCCATGGTGTCAACGCCGCCTGCGGCCATAGCATTGGCAGTGGGGATAGCATCCTCAACCTTGTCCAGAACAACAACGGGAACAACGATGGAGTTTGCGAGTCTTTCCATTACAGTCATTTTAATTGCCTCCTAAAACTTTGCCATATGGGTCTGCCTTTCAGCAAACCATTGATAATAAAATAATATCGAAAATTATATTAAAAATCAATTCCAATTCGGCGAAATGCAAAAAAATAGCAAGTTGTACAAATTATTAGTTGTAACTTTTATCACTTCGATACTTGACAAAACCGCTATAAGTCGTTTTGTATTTCTGATAAATAGAAAATTTTAAGAGAGCCTGCCTGATTTATCCAGTATCTGGAAATAATTATTTTTTACAAAAAAACAATGCCTGCGGCATCTGCCGCAGGCATCAGTAATTTAGGGATTCAGCAGTTTTTCCAGAGCTGCCAGCTTCAGACTGATGGTCAGAACCTCCATGGCTTTTTCCAGTTCTTCCACGGGAGGCAGGCTGGGAGCAATGCGCAGGTGATTGTCTTTGGGATTGTTGCTGTTGGGGTAGGCAGCACCGGCGGTTGTCAGGGTGACGCCTGCTTCCTTGCACAGCTGCCAGGTGCGCTTTGCAGTGCCGGGCATGGTGTAAAGGCTGACAAAGTAACCGCCCTTGGGCTCGACCCATTCGCCGATTCCGGCAGGCTTGATCTTCTGGTTCAGCCACTTGGAGACGCAGCGGAACTTGGGTGCCATAACAGTTGCGTGGCGCTTCATGATCTCCAGGGTATGTGCTTTGTCTTTTAAGTACCTTACATGACGAAGCTGATTGACCTTGTCGTAGGAGATCATCTGGACGCCGAAAATTCCGGTGAAATAATGGATGTTTTCAACAGAGGCAGCCATACAGCTGACACCGCCGCCGGCAAAGGTGATTTTGGAGGTGGATGCGAATTCAAAGAACATATTGGGATTGCCGGCTTTTTCGCTCAGGGAGAGAATGTCGGGGAAGGGGACATAGTCACCTTCGAATTCGTGAATGCAGTAAGCATTGTCCCAGATGACGGCGAAATCAGGGGCGGCAGCCTTCAGGCTGGCAAGACGCTGAATGGTTTCGTCGGAGAAGATAATGCCGTCGGGGTTGGAGTACTTGGGAACCACCCACATCATCTTGACCTGAGGATCCTTCACAAGTTCTTCCACCATATCCATATCGGGACCGGTGGGAGTCATGGGAACATAAATCAGTTCAGCGCCGTAGAAAGAGCCGATCTGGAAGTGACGGTCATAACCGGGGGCAGGGCAGAGGAACTTGACCTTTTCCTCTCTGCACCAGGGACGGGGGCTGTTCAGCAGGCCGTGGGTAAAAGCACGGGAGACGATATCAGCCATCATATTCAGAGAGGCAGCGCCGCCGACAAAGATGTTTTCGGGTTTGCAGTCCAGAATGTCTGCCCAGTAAGCACGGGCAGAGGGAAGACCTGCCAGTTCGCCGTAGTTTCGGGCATCGATGTTGCCGTCAAAGCAGTCTTCGGGGGTCTGAAGAACAGTCAGCATATCGCTGACCAGATCCAGCTGAGCCTTTGCGGGCTTGCCGCGGGCCATGTTCAGATTCAGCTTCTGATCCTTGCAGTGTTTATACTGTGCCATTACCTTGGCGTATTCGTTTTCCAGTTCTTCTTTGGACATGCAGGAATAGGGGGTCATATCCATCATCCTCTCTTTCAATTTCCATGAAATGATGGGATTATTATATGATGGAAATGCTGGAAATGCAAGTTCGAAATGGTTAGAATTTCATTTTTAACAAGAGGTTGGATTCTTTTTGGAGATTTGTACAAAAGTACAAATTGAGAGAAAGGTTTTTTGAACACTTTCACTCCTTGCATTTTACGGATAACTGCCTTACAATTTTAAATATAAAATGCATAAGTATGGGCACTTTGCAGGAAATAATCTGAAAGAAAAACTATAATCAGTTGGTTTTTTGAAAGGTGCCCACAGTGAACTTTCATTTCAGAAAGGAAGCGACTGTATGAATGAGATCCTGAATGTACCTGAGATGTTCGGCAGCGATGTTTTTAATGAGGCGACCATGCGCCAGCGTCTGCGGGAAACCGTATTTGATGCCTGGAAGGCCTGCATTGCCGACGGTTCTCAGCTGACTCTGGAAGTGGCGAATGAGATTGCCGAAGCCATGAAAATCTGGGCAATTGAAAAGGGCGCCACCCACTATACCCATTGGTTCCAGCCTATGACCGGCATCACAGCCGAGAAGCATGATTCCTTCATTACCCCCACCGGCGACGGCCGTGTTATTATGGAGTTCTCCGGTAAGGAACTGGTGAAGGGTGAATCCGACGGCTCTTCCTTCCCCAATGGCGGTCTCCGGGCAACGTTTGAAGCCCGCGGCTATACTGCCTGGGATCCTACTTCTTCCGCATTTGTCAGAGACGGCAGCCTGTACATCCCCACCTGCTTCTTCTCTTATACCGGTGAATCCCTGGATAAGAAGACTCCTCTGCTGCGCTCCGTGGAGGAAGTTTCCAGAGAAGCAGTCCGTATCCTGCGGCTCTTCGGCGACACAGAGACCAAGCGTGTGATCTGTCAGGTGGGCGCAGAGCAGGAATATTTCCTGCTGCCCAAGGATCTGTATGCCAAGCGGGAAGATCTGCGCCTCACCGGACGGACCCTGTTTGGCGCCCTGCCTCCCAAGGGTCAGGAATTGGATGACCATTATTTTGGCACCATCCGTACCCGTGTTTCCGGCTTCATGAAGGAGCTGGATGAGCAGCTGTGGCGACTGGGTATTCTCTCCAAGACCAAGCACAACGAAGGTGCGCCCTGTCAGCATGAACTGGCACCTATCTATACCGACGCCAATACTGCCTGCGATGACAACCAGATGATGATGTCCATCATGAAAAAGGTGGCAGCCAAGCACAATCTGGTATGCCTGCTTCATGAAAAGCCCTTTGCCGGCGTCAACGGCTCCGGTAAGCACAACAACTGGTCTCTGTCCACGGATTCCGGCAAAAACCTCTTCAAGCCCGGCAAGACCCCGGCTCAGAACGCCCGGTTCCTTTTGTTCCTGGCAGCTTTCCTGAAGGGCGTGGATGAGTATCAGGATTTCCTGCGCTGCACCGTCGCATCCGCCAGCAATGACCACCGCCTGGGCGGCGGCGAAGCACCTCCTGCCATTGTTTCCGTTTTCCTGGGTGATGAGCTGAATGCCATCATCCAGTCCATCATCGACGGTACCAAGTATGAGCAGGAAGACAGCGGTATGCTCCGGGTGGGTGTTGACACCATGCCTCCCATTCCCAAGGATACCACCGACCGGAACCGTACCAGCCCCCTGGCCTTTACCGGCAACAAGTTTGAATTCCGTATGCTGGGTTCTTCCCAGTCCATTTCCGGCCCCAATGTGGCGCTGAACACCATCATGGCGGAAGAGCTGCACCAGTTTGCTGACCGTCTGGAGCAGGCCGAGGACTTTGACAAGGCACTGCATGAACTGGTCTGCGAAGTGTTCACCAACCACCAGCGGATCATCTTCAGCGGCAACGGCTATAGTGAGGACTGGAAGCAGGAGGCTGAAAAGAGAGGCCTGAGCAATCTGGTTTCCACTGCCGATGCACTGCCTGCCTATATTGCCCCCAAGAATGTGGAGTTGTTTACCAAGCACGGTATCTTCACCGAAAATGAGATGCGTGCCCGTCATGCCATCCATCTGGAGGCATACAACAAGCATGTAGCCATCGAGGCCAGAACCATGCTGGATATGGCACAGCACCAGATCCTGCCTGCAGCCATCCATTACAGCCGCGCCCTCTGCGATACCGTGGGAACCAAGCGCCATGTGGGCGCCAGCCACCGTGCGGAAAGCGCCCTGATCGCTCAGCTGTCCGGCCACACCGATGCCCTGTACGATACGGTGGAAGCCCTGTCTGATGTGATGAACAGTGTGCCCAGAGACGCAGAACAGGCATCCATGTACTACTGCACCAAAGTGATTCCTGTGATGGATCAGATGCGCCGTCATGCGGATGTGCTGGAGGATCTGACCGACAAGAACTACTGGCCCTATCCCACCTATTCCGATCTGCTGTTCTATTAATCTAAAAAAGAGAGGCGTTATGCCTCTCTTTTTTGTTTGACTGAGTGTTTGTTGAAATAAACCAATAAATCGATTGACGAAGCGGTCTGGATTTGGTATAATATTTCAAAAGATATAAAACCGGGAGGAGTATTTTATGAATATCAATATCATTCAGGAAGTAAAGAACAACCATGAAACGGTTGTTGCCTGGAGACGGGCACTGCATCAGATTCCCGAACTGGGCATTGAACTGCCTCAGACCGTGGCATTTGTTGCTGCCAGACTGGCTGAACTGGGTATTCCTTATGAGATCTATGAGGATTGCTCCTGTGTCACCGCCACCATCGGCAAGGGCGGCAAGTGCATCCTGCTGCGCGGCGACATGGATGCTCTGCCTGTGAAGGAAGAGTCCGGCCTGGACTTTGCCTCTCCCACCGATCTGAGCCATGCCTGCGGCCACGATTTTCATGCAGCAGCTCTGCTGGGAGCAGCCAAGATTCTGAAGGAACATGAGGCAGAACTGCCCGGCACCGTGAAGCTGATCTTCCAGTCCGGTGAAGAGGTGTTCAAGGGTGCTGCCGGTGCCATCCGCCACGGCCTGATGGAAAATCCCCATGTGGATGCAGCGTTTGCAACCCATGTATTCGCAGCCAATCCTTTGAATACCGTTCTCTATGGCAAGTATATGTGTGCTGCTGTCTATGGCTTTAAGATTCGCATTCAGGGCAAGGGTGCCCATGGTTCTTCTCCCGAAAATGGTGTGGATCCTCTGGTAGTTGGTGCCAATATTCTGCTGAGCCTGCAGGAAATCATTGCAAGAGAGATTCCTGCTGCTGATGAGGCAGTTCTGACCATCGGTCACTTTGAGGGTGGTATGGCTGCCAATGTTGTTCCTGACTATGCCATTCTGGAAGGCACTCTTCGTGCATTCAAGCCGGAGGTCAAGGCATATATCATGCAGCGGATTACCGATATTTCTGAATCCATTGCAAAGGCATACCGGGCTTCCGTTACCATTGAAGAGCTGAGCAATGTTCCTCCCGTGATTTGTGATGATTCCATGATCGATATGATGCTGAATGCGGTAAAGGAACTGGACAACGGTATGGAAATCTGCCCCGGCGCACATCTGATGGGCAGTGAGGACTTTGCCTTCTATGCAGAGCAGGTTCCTTCCGTTCTGTGCTTCATGGGTGCCGGTGTTCCCGACAAGTCCAAGTGGGTCGGCCAGCACAATCCCAGAATCCTGTTCAACGAGGATATTCTGGAGAACGAAGTGGCGATCTACGTGAAGATGGCTGTGGATTTCCTGGAAAAGAACAAGTAAGAGATATGAAAACCCGCCCTTCCTTGGAAGGGCGGGTTTTTTATTGCTTATTCAGCTGCCTTCTTGGCGGTGCGCTTGCGGGTGGTCTTCTTGGGTGCTTCTTCTGCGGGAGCGGCCTCTTCTGTCTTCTTGGTGGTGCGCTTGCGGGTGGCCTTCTTGGGTGCTTCCTCGGCGGGAGTCAGAATGACCTTTTCCTTCAGCACGAAACAGGTGCGGGCAGGGATGTACAGCTCAATGTAGTGCTTGCCTTCAAACACCTTGGTGGAGTAGGTCTGCTTCTTGACGTTGCCGAAGCCGCCGTACTTCTCATCGTCGGAGCTCATGACCACAGTGTATTCACCGGGCTGATGGACGGGGATCAGAACATTGTTCAGGGAGTTGCAGAAGTGGAAGTTGAAGACGAACATCAGACCGTTGCGGTAGAAGGCGCAGGTCTGCTCGGGTCCCTTCATCAGCAGCATGTCAGCCATACGCTGGTTGAACATATGGTTCTCCTTGGTCAGCTTCACCATGTCCTCGTCGAAGTCGTTCAGCCACTGATACTTCAGGAAGCCGTTTTCTTTCAGGCTCCACTGACGGCGGCAGTAGTGGAAGCTCCAGCCGTTGCCTTCTCTGGGGAAGTCGATCCATTCGGGATGGCCGAACTCGTTGCCCATGAAGTTCAGGTAGCCTTCGCCGCCGCCGGCCAGGGTGAACAGACGGATCATCTTGTGCAGAGCGATGGCGCGGTCAATGACAGGGGTGTGGCATGCCTTGTCCATGTCGGTATACATGGCGGCATCAGCCAGACGGAAAATCATGGTCTTGTCGCCAACCAGAGCCTGGTCATGGGATTCTACATAGGCGATGGTGTTCTCACCGGGACGGCGCAGGCACATATCGCCCCACATCTTGTTGATGTCCCAGAACTGATCCTGGCCCTTGACGGCCTTGATCCACATATCGGGCAGACCCATGCCCAGACGGTAGTCGAAACCGATACCACCGTCCTCGATGGGCAGTGCCATGCCGGGCATACCGGACATATCCTCTGCGATGGTGACGGCCTTGGGGTTGACCTGGCGGATCAGTTCATTGGCCAGCTGCAGATAGGTGATGGCTTCGGTATGGGTGTTGTAGGAGAAGTATTTGTCGTTGGTATTGAAGTCGGTGCCCAGGCCGTGGTCGTGGTACAGCATGGAGGTGACACCGTCGAAGCGGAAGCCGTCGAAGTGATATTCGGTCATCCAGAACTTCAGATTGGACAGCAGGAAGTGCAGAACACCGGTCTTGCCGTAGTCAAAGCACTTGGTACCCCAGGCGGGATGCTCACCCTTGTCGCCGTCATGGAAGAACTGCCAGGTGGTGCCGTCGAACATGTTGATGCCTTCGGCGGTGTTCTTGACAGCGTGGGAGTGGACAACGTCCAGCAGAACGCGGATACCCATTTCGTGAGCCTTGTTCACCAGATACTTCAGATCCTCGGGCTTGCCGAACCAGCTGGAAGCGGCAAAGAAGTTGGAGACCTGATAACCGAAGGAACCGTAGTAGGGGTGCTCCATGATGGCCATCAGCTGAATGGTGTTGTAGCCGGCCTTCTTCACATGGGGCAGGGTATTGTCGGCGAATTCCCGGTAGGAGCCGACCTTGCCCTCTTCCTGAGCCATACCCACGTGGGCTTCGTAGATGTAGAGCTTGTCTTCACCTTCGAATCCGGCATCGGTCCAGTCAAAGGTCTTGCCGGGATCCACAACCTCAGCGGTGAAGGTAATGGTCTTGGGATCCTGAACAACACGGCGGGCATAGAGGGGGATGTGCTCGGTGCGGGTCATGTTGGCATCCACAACGGTCTTGACCTTGCAGCCTTCCCAAAGGGCATCTTCGCCCTCCAGTTCGATTTCCCAGTTGCCGTTGTCGGTGCGGGACAGGGGATGGCTGGTCTGATTCCAGTCGTTGAATTCACCGGTCAGATAGAGCTGATATGCAGAAGGTGCCCACTCGCGGTAGACCCAGCCGGTCTCGGTGCGGTGGAAGCCGTAGTAGTTATGAGCGTTGGCAAAATCGTTCAGAGTTTCGCCCTTATTCAGCAGACGATTCTTGGTGGCGCGATACAGGAACATCCGCAGATCGATATCTCCGGCGAAGCCCTGCAGCTGGGGATTCAGTTCAAGCAGTCGATACATAATGTCACCTTTCCTGTTGTAGAGATTGTCTGAAATATTGTTTCTTTTCCTGATAAGTTTATTATAAGAGAATATAGAGACAGAGTCAATCCCAATTTTTGAAAAATGGAAACGTTTCCAAAATAGGAACGATGTTTCAGGATATAAAACAAGGCCGCCGGTCAAACCGGCGGCCTTTTGGCTTATGACAGAATTACAGACCCATTTCAGCCTTGACTTCACCGAAGGCCTTGACAGCGAAATCGATGTCTTCCTTGGTGTGGCCGGCAGAGATCTGGGTGCGGATGCGGTCCTTGCCCTTGGGAACGACAGGGTAGCAGAAAGCAACCACGTAGACACCCTTGTCCAGCATACGGCGGGCGAACTCATGAGCGACCTTGGGATCGTACAGCATGACGGGCACGATGGGGTGCTCGCCGGGCAGCAGATCGAAGCCCAGCTTTTCCATCTCGGAACGGAAGTAGCGGGCATTCTCGTGAACCTTGTCACGCAGAGCAGTGCTCTCTTCCAGCAGCTCGATGGTGCGGATGGTGGCAGCGCAGATAGCGGGAGCCACGGTGTTGGAGAACAGGTAGGGACGGCTGCGCTGACGCAGCAGATCCACGATGGGCTGACGGGCAGCAGTGTAGCCGCCGGAAGCACCGCCCAGAGCCTTGCCGAAGGTACCGGTCAGGATGTCGATGCGATCCATCACATGGTGGAATTCGGGAGTGCCCTTGCCGTGCTCGCCCATGAAGCCGACAGCGTGGCTTTCGTCGACCATGACCAGAGCATCGAACTCATCGGCCAGATCGCAGATGGCGGGCAGGTTGGCGATGTAGCCGTCCATGGAGAAGACACCGTCGGTGGCAATCAGGATCTTCTTGGCGCCGGCTTCCTTGGCAGCCACCAGCTGAGCGCGCAGGTCTTCC
>JAFZGL010000077.1 GCA_017555395.1 Oscillospiraceae bacterium
ATGTCCACCGGACATCTGCATTTAGATGGGTTCGAATCCCAATCTTTTCCAACAAAAAAACCACACCAGAAGGTGTGGTTTTTTGTTGGCAGAGGATGAGGGATTCGAACCCCCGCAAACGGAGTCAGAGTCCGGTGTGCTACCGTTACACAAATCCTCTATGCTCTTTCTGACGGAATTTATTATATGCAAAAAAACGCAAAAGTCAAGTGCGGATTTTTCTTTTTTCAAATTATTCCGCAGTTTTCTCTTCCCAGGGCCAGGGTTTTCCGCTTAAAACATCCTCTTTCAGATAGCGGAAGGTCTCCTGCTCTCCTTTTTCCGCCAGCATGGTCAGCACATAGCTCAACTGTCTGCGGGTCTGCGGATGCATCAGTGCCTTTTCCTTGGACTTATCAAAGTAAATCAGTGCAGAATCATCCCGGTAATTTTTTCCCTGATACACCAGACAGGCTGCCCGCCGGTCCATGATCATCTCCACGAAATATTTCCGGGGCATTTCTACGGATTCATACTGCCGGGTCTGGTAACTCAGGTCAGTCCAGTATTCATAATGATGGCGGTTGCGCCCCTTGTGATGCATCCAGGCTTCGCTGAACCCCTTCTCCTCGCGTTCTGCCGCGTTAGGGCTTCGATTACCCTGAAAATAACGGACACCAACCATAAATTCGGTGGGCATATATTTACTCAGATCGTGGGTAATACCCTGCCAGTAAAGACCCACACGGAAGCAGCCCTGAAGCACCAGCCACTTGTGATGGGTAATGGTTTTAAAATGCTGCCATGCTTTCATGTTTCTGCCTCCTTCCTTTCATTATATTATAGCTGTCCTGTTCCGGGAATGCAAGAAAAAAGAGCGGGCAGAGTCTCCCCTGCCCGTCTCATTCATTTTTTAGCCTTCTTCAACAACGATTTCCTTCAGTTCCAGACCGGGGTTCCGGCGGCAGGTGAAGTCGATGGCCCAATAGCTGCTGAACACCAGCAGATTGCGGCCGCGGTAGTCTTCCAGCAACTCAGCATCGCTGCCCAGATTCAGGTCGCTCAGCTCGCCCTTGTACTTATCAATCAGACGGATCTCTTCATAAGGCAGCATCTCCATCCGCAGGTCAACGCCGTACTCACCCTTCATACGGTACTGGAACACATCCAGCTGCAGGGTACCGACAACGCCGACAATGACTTCTTCCATACCGGAGTTGGGAACCTTGAAGATCTGAATGGCGCCTTCCTGGGCGATCTGTTCCGTGCCCTTGACAAACTGCTTGCGCTTCATGGAGTCTTTTGCAGAAACACGGCAGAAGTGTTCGGGTGCAAAAGTAGGAATACCGGAGTATTCAAACTTCTTACCGGCGACAGTAATGGTATCGCCGATGGCAAAGATACCGGGGTCGAAAACACCGATCACGTCGCCTGCGTATGCCTCTTCCACGATTTCACGTTCAGCGGCCATCAGCTGCTGGGGCTGGGAAAGACGCATTTTCTTCTTACCCTGCATGTGGTAGTATTCCTTGTCACGCTCAAACTTGCCGGAGCAGATGCGCATGAAAGCCAGACGATCGCGGTGTGCCTTGTTCATGTTTGCCTGGATCTTAAAGACAAAGGCAGAGAAATCAGGGCTGAAGGCATCGATCTCACCGCAGTCCGCAGTGCGGGACAGAGGGGGCGGTGTCAGCTTCAGGAAGTTCTCCAGGAAAGGCTCAATGCCGAAGTTGGTCAGTGCGGAGCCAAAGAACACAGGAGACAGCTGGCCGCGCTTGACGGCATCCATATCCATCTCCCGGCCGGCAGACAGCAGCTCCACATCGTCGATCAGCTGCTGATGCTTGCTCTCGCTGTCCAGGATCTGAGCAACCTGAGGATCATACAGATCAATGCTCAGCTTGTCGGCCTTGTTCTTGCCGGAAACGCCGGAGAAGAACACCAGTTCGCTCTTTTCACGGTCGTAAACACCCTGAAAATCCTTACCGGAACCGATGGGCCAGTTCATGGCATAAGTCTCAATGCCCAGTTCCCGCTCCACTTCATCCAGCAGGTCGAAGGGATCCTTGGTTTCCCGGTCCATCTTGTTGACAAAGGTAAAGATGGGAATATGGCGCATGGCGCAGACCTTGAACAGTTTCCGGGTCTGGGGCTCGACGCCCTTGGCGCCGTCAATGACCATGACCGCAGAGTCGGCTGCCATCAGGGTACGGTAGGTATCCTCAGAGAAATCCTGGTGGCCGGGGGTATCCAGAATGTTGATGCAGAAGCCGCCATACTGGAACTGCATAACAGAAGAGGTGACAGAAATGCCACGCTGCTTTTCGATCTCCATCCAGTCAGAGGTCGCGGCGCGGGAGTTCTTCTTGCCCTTGACAACACCTGCCTGGGCAATGGCACCGCCGTACAGCAGGAACTTTTCGGTCAGGGTGGTTTTACCGGCGTCGGGATGGGAAATGATGGCAAAGGTCCGGCGGCGGCTGATTTCTTGTACTAATTCAGACATTGTTTTCCTCCATAGATAATCACTGTATCACAAACTTCAATCCCGGAGGAAAGCTACGTAGGGCCAAGACGGTTCATAAAGGACCTCCGAAATGATTATATTATCTCAAACTAATTTAGTTTATCATATTTTCTCCCTGTCTACAAGTGGAAAGATGTCGAAAACCAAAAGATTTTTTCTTTGGACCGATTGACTTATTTCATCCGTTTTAGTAAAATACAACCAAACTTTTTATTGTTCACTCTGCGCAGGAGGTGATCACTGCATGTCCGGTTTTTACTCGGAAGAATACAACCGCACATTTCCCGACCAGCCCGAAGGCCCTGAATACACCCCATATGTCAACAGCGGCAGCGGCACAAAACCCAGTATCTCCAAATCCACGCTGGCCGCACTTGTGGCAGCTGCTGCAATGACTGCCGCCCTGTTTTCCTCTGACTTTGATGTGGACAACATTCAGACCCACAGTGCGATTTTTGAATATGAAGTCAAATCCGAGGCAGGAGACCTCCTTACCTACGAACTCATCACCGGCGGTGAAACCGTTCAGGAAGGTTTTCTGGATCTTGGCGATGATGACCTGCTGTTTGACGATCTGACTCCGGATACCCGATACTCCGTGAAGATTTTTAAAAACAGTGAGCTTCTGGATACCATCCATTTCCGCACTAAGCCGGTCGACGGAAATCCCGGTCCGGAATATACTGCACCTGTTCCTACCGGCACCACTACCGAATCCTCTTCCGACAGCACCAGCGAACCTACCGCAGAAAGCACCGTGGAAACAACGGAAGAACCCACGGAGATGACCACTGAGGAAACCACGGAGGAAACCACCGAAGAAACCACGGAGG
>JAFZGL010000078.1 GCA_017555395.1 Oscillospiraceae bacterium
CCCGAGCCCGGCTCGTGGACCTTCCGGGGCGGATGGGCGCCTAATTAGGCAGCCAGAGCAACAGTTCTGTTGTCAGTTAAATTTAAAAAGTACCCGTTTTATCGCGGTCAGGCGCCGCGGCTCGCTTATCCGGCCTCACTACCCCCGTCGAAACCAGTACGGCCCCGGGTAGAAAAGGTGGGAATGTGGGGTGCGCAGAGCACCCCACTTGTAGAAATCAATTAGAAACGGCCGTAGGGATCGGGCAGCTTCTTGGGCTCGGGATAGGTCTCGCCCTTGGTGTCGACCACGATGGAAGCGATCTTCTGCTCAGCAACAGGGCGGTCAGCCATGCCGGTCTTGGTATTGGCAATGGCATCCACCACATCCATGCCGGAAGTGACCTTGCCGAAGGCGGCGTACTGGCCGTCCAGATGCTTGGCATCCTGGTGCATGATGAAGAACTGGCTGCCTGCGGAATTGGGAGACTGGGAACGTGCCATGGACAGGACACCGCGCTTGTGCTTCAGTTCGTTCTTGAAACCGTTGTAGAAGAACTCACCCTTGATGCAGTAGCCGGGGCCGCCCATGCCGGTGCCGTCGGGGCAGCCGCCCTGGATCATGAAGCCCTTGATGACGCGGTGGAAAATCAGGCCGTCATAGTAATTGTGATTGCACAGATCGATGAAGTTGTAAACGCTCTGGGGAGCCTTGTCGGGGTACAGTTCACCCTCGATGACACCGCCGTTTTCCATGGTGATCTTAAAAGTAGGATTTGCCATATTAGTATCTCTCCTTCATTGCCCGGTCGATCTGACGCTTGGCGTCCCGTTCGGCCGCGGATTGTCTTTTATCGTAGAGTTTCTTGCCCTTGCACAGGCCCACATTCACCTTCACCCGGCTGCCCTTGAAGTAGACAGACAGCGGGATCAGGGACATGCCGTCCTGTTTGACCTTTCCGTAGAGCCGCATGATTTCCCGCTTGTGCATCAGCAGGCGGCGGGGGCGGCGGGAATCCACATTAAACCGGTTTCCGTGGTCATAGGGGGAGATGTGCATCTGGTTCAGGACCATCTCGCCGTCCTTGATGCCGCACCAGGCATCCTTCAGGTTCAGGGTGCCTGCCCGGATGGACTTGACCTCCGTACCCACCAGTTCGATACCTGCTTCGAATTCTTCTTCCACGAAATATTCGTGGTATGCTTCCCGGTTACGGGCCACGACTTTGATACCTGTCTTTTCCAGATCACTCACCTCCTTGCATACTCTGTCGGATATTATAGCACAACTGTTAAATTAATCAAACAGAAAATTGTAAAGTTTTTCCGTAGAATCAAAGCAACAGCCGCAGATGGATCTCATTTCCTCATCAATTTCAGAAATACCCAGGCCGTTCCAGCCGGAGTAGGCTACCCTGACCCCGAGAGGATCTGCCATCTGACAGGCAAGCTTCATGTCATCCACCACAAGGATCTCTTCCGGTTTCAGGTGATAGCGGGCCATGATATCTTCCAAGGGATACGTATTGGGTTTTCTCTGATGGGGCGGCAGTTCCCAGCCATAGACCGCATCCGGCTCCAGGCCAAAATGGGCACGGTAATCCCGCAGAATGTTGTCCAGATGAGAATGGGACACCACGCAGACCAGTCCCCCCTCCTGCTTCTGCCTGAGGATGATCTCCCGGATGCCGGGATAGACTTCCGGAGTATGAGTCATCACATAGTCCATCCACATGGCATGCTCCTGCTTCAGTTCCTCATCCGTGAACTGAAAACAGTCTCTGCAAAGTCCGGCAAAGCCCCGGCGGTGGCATTCCAGCACAAATTCCTCAAAGGTCATGGCCTGACCGGGACGGAAAATCTCAAGCTCCATGCACCAAAAGGGATAGCTCATGGTTTTCATGGTCTGAACCACAGTGTCGTCGTGATCCAGAACCAGGCAGCGGTATTTCATGTTTTCACCATCCTATGGGGTAGGTATTGGGTCCGAAGGAGTAGAAAGCGTAGTTCTCAGGCTTCTCCGGATCGTAGTAAACATCCAGGGTCTCTCCCTTTTGGGGACACCGGAAGGTAACATCCACGTAGAGTTTTCCCTTGTAGGGAATATTGTCCACGGAATAAGTAAAGAAGATGTAGTGGGAATACAGGGTGTTCCGTTCGTTCGGATAGAGCCTGACAGGTTTTTTCACCACATGAAGATAGGAATTCCCCACAGCAGTCACAATTCCCTTTGCGCAGCAGTTTTTCGCCAGTATTCTCTTGGCACCAATACCGAAAATACGAAAAAAGTTCATCCTGTTCCCTCCTTTCGCTCCATTATAGCAAATGAACAAACGATAGGCAACCGGAATTTCCTTTACAATTTCTTCTCATTCTGTTCTCTTTTTCGGCAAACTTCAGACACAATCTCCTGGTAAGATACACTCATGAAAGGCAGCGGAAGCCGTGAACCGCTCCCCTTTCATAAACCTCTTTTCTACCTCTCTTCTTTCCAAACGAGAATGACCCGCTGATGATCAGCGGGTCATTTTCATTTTAGTCCAGTTTCAGGTCGCCATCCCTGATCCACCCCAGCTTTCTGCATGGAATGCCGATAAGCCAGGTCAGTACCGCAGGCAGAATGATGCAGATCAGTGCCATGGCCAGCCAGTCCATTCCGGTAATAGAATCCTTAACACCGGTGGCCACATCATGAACCCATCCTGCATACACACCGATGGGCCCCACCATACCGCAGGTACCCATACCGGAAGCTACGCCGCCGGAGGGATCATTCATCTGGAAGTGAAACACACAGGTGGCAATGGGGCCTGTGATGGCCGCGGCCAGCGTAGGCGGGATCCATATCCTGGGATTTTTTACAATATTACCCATCTGGAGCATGGATGTACCCAGGCCCTGGCTGATAAGACCGCCCCAGCGGTTTTCTTTAAAGGAAAGCACCGCAAAGCCCACCATCTGGGCGCAGCATCCTGCCACAGCGGCTCCGCCTGCCAGACCGGACAGTCCCAGGGCAGCACAGATCGCAGCGGAGGAAATAGGAAGCGTCAGGGCAATGCCCACGGACACAGACACCAGAATGCCCATCAGGAAAGGCTGCAGCACTGTGGCCCACTCCACAAAGCTGCCCACGGAAGATGCCGCCGTACCAATGGCGGGAGCAATCAGGGCAGACAGTGAAACTCCTGCGAAAATGGTCACAAGAGGCGTCACGAGAATATCCACCTTTGTTTCTTTGGATACGGCCTTGCCGCACTCCGCTGCTGCAATGGCAATTATCAAAACTGCCAGAGGGCCGCCTGCGCCTGCCGCACCGGACAGTGTGGTGGAGCCCAGAGTATTGGCGGCATAGCCAACCGTTGCCAGAGAAAACAGAACCAGAGTGGGAGCCTGTAGCGCATAGCCGATGGCCACTGCCATGGCAGGACCGCTCATGGCCGAACAGTAGCCGCCCATGTCCACCAGGAAGGGAATATTCAGCTGTTGACCCAGAGTCTTAACAATGGTGCCGATAAGCAGTGAACAGAACAAACCCTGCGCCATGGCTCCAAGAGCATCAATGCCATACCGTTTGCCTGAAATGACAATATTTTTCCGTTCCAGAAATGCGTTCATGACACTCTTCCTTTCTGTCTTGTCAGTTGTTTTGACACCATTATACACGTTTCTGTGATTCTGTCAAGAAAGGTTTGACAATATTACCTAAATATGGTAAAAAGATAGTAGATTATGGATCGGAGGCTGCAGAAATGACAGGTGAAGAACGCAGAAACAGAATACTCACTCTGCTGAAGGAGCAGTCTTCTCCCCTTTGCGGCACTGCCCTGGCCAATGAATTTCATGTCAGCCGCCAGGTCATCGTTCAGGACATCGCCCTGATGCGTGCCGAGCACCACGATATTCTCTCCACCAACCGGGGTTATATTTACCGCCGTGAAGATCATCAGACAACCATGCCCAAGCGTGTGTTCTTTGTCCGCCACAGCACCGAACAGGTGCTCAGCGAGTTCATGACCATTCTGGAACTGGGCGGCAAGGTTCTGGATGTGGTTGTGGAGCATGAGATCTACGGTCAGATCCGGGTCGATCTGCTGATTGAAAACGCCCAGGAAGCCCGGGAGTTTTACGATAAAATTTTAACCTCCAAAGACAATCCCCTGAAGATCCTGACCGATGACTGTCACTATCACACAGTGGCCGCTCCCTCCGAAAAACTTCTGGATCTGATTGCCCAGGCGCTGGATGACAAGGGTTACCTTCTGTAAAATACAATTCTCCGGAACAGCTGTTCCGGAGAATTTTTTATCTTCTTTTCCTGCCCAGCAGGAGCAGTGCCGCGGAAGAAAACAGGATTCCTGTTCCTGCTGCCGCCAGCTGTACAACCCCCCAGGTTCTTGTATCCGGCAGCGTATAGCGCAGGTTGATGATCTGTAATGTATTGTCAATCAGCTTTCCGTCATCATCCCGGATACCGTCTTCTGCTGTCAGATGGCTGTACCTGTGTACTGTGACCCGGATCGGATCCCGGATCCGGTTGAATCCGTCAGGTGCCTGGGTTTCCAGCAAGTAGTAGGTGCCATAGTTCAGGCCGTATATACCTGCTCTTCCGTCGGTGCCGGTCAGCACCGACCTCTGCTTCTGCCCTGCCAGTTCCATGGAAGTCCAGAAGGACTCCACGGTCATGATCCGGTGAGTCTCCCCGATTTTCACCATTCTTTTTTCCACCGCTTGGTCACCCAGTTCTTCCTCCCCGGCCTCCCGCAGAATCTGAAAGGAAGCACCTTCCAGCGGCTGCCCCAGCACATCGGTCATCAGCAGTTCAACACCGCCCACCGGGATCCCACCGGCTGCATAACCGCGCATTGGAAAAACTGCTGTCATACACATACAAATTATGACCAGGCATTCCATCATTCGTTTCATGGTATTCTCCCCTATTCCGCTCCTGTCTGTCTTTCGGCGTCTTATACCCACAGAGTACCACAGTCTCCCTGTCAGCTTTTGGCGAAACCGGGATGCATACCAAACTTTATTGACATTTGCAGGCGAAACGGATATGATACGGTCAGGAATATGGGAAAAGGTATTCGTTAATATGAAACGATTCAACAAAATTTATCTGGAAATCTCCAACATCTGTAATTTAAAATGCGCCTTCTGTCCCGGAACGAAGCGCAAAAAGAAAGCTCTGACCGAGGACGATTTTTCTGCACTTCTGCCGAAACTGAGACCCTATGCGGATTTCCTCTATTTTCATCTGATGGGAGAACCCCTGTGCCATCCCAGGCTGTCCCGGTTTCTGGAACTGGCGGGAGACGCAGGATTTAAAGTGATTCTCACCACCAATGGCACGCTGCTGAAAAAGCAGCAGGAGACACTGCTCACTTCCCCTGCCCTGCATAAGGTGAATATCTCGCTCCATGCCTTTGAGGCCAATGACCTGGCTGTACCTTTTGAAGAGTATCTTCACGACTGCTTTGCCTTCGGTCAGAATACGGAAGGCAAAAAAATCGTGGTGTACCGCCTGTGGAATCAGGGTGGTGCCGATGAAAAGAACGGCGAGATCCTCCGGGCAATGGAAAACTTCTTTCCTCATCCGTGGAAAGAAGACCGGAGGGGTGTCCGCATCGGAGAAAAGGTATTCCTGGAATACGGTGACAAATTCGACTGGCCGGATCTGACTGCCCCCGAAGGCAGCTGCCGTGTTTTCTGTTACGGTCTGCGGGATCAGATCGGCGTGCTGTGCGACGGCACTGTGGTTCCCTGCTGTCTGGATCACGAAGGCGACCTGGCCCTGGGTAATCTGTTTGAAGAGGACATGGACACCATTCTGGAAAAGCCCCGCTCAAGAGCCATCTATGACGGTTTCACCGACAGAACCGCGGCGGAAGAACTGTGCCGGAAATGCGGCTATGCCAGACGGTTTGGATAAAAAAATCCCTGCACCCATCGGTGCAGGGATTTCTATACATTTAACCGTACAACGGATATTTTTCACAGATCTGCGCCACAGCGGCTCTGACTTCTTCCTGCGTTGCCTCGTAATCTCTGGCCGTCAGGGCAAGGCACCGGGCAATAGTCTTCATATCCTCTTCCCCCAGGCCCCGGGTGGTGACCGCAGCGGTACCGATCCGGACACCGCTGGTAACAGTGAATTTCTCCGGATCTCCGGGAATAGAATTTTTGTTCAGGGTGATGTGATTTTCGTCACAGCGGCGCTGCATCTCCTTACCGGTGATCCCCATGGGACGAAGATCTGCCAGCATCAGATGATTGTCCGTACCGCCGGTAACCAGATCAAATCCCTCTGCCATCAGCGCATCCGCCAGAACTGCTGCGTTTTTCACCACATTCCGGGCATATACCTTAAATTCCGGAGCCATGGCCTCCTTCAGGCAGACAGCCTTGGCGGCAATGACATGCTCCAGCGGGCCGCCCTGGGTGCCGGGGAACACAGCGGAGTTTACTTTTTTTGCAAACTCTTCCTTACCCAAAATCAGACCGCCCCGGGGACCCCGGAGAGTCTTGTGTGTGGTGGTGGTCACAATGTCCGCATAGGGCACCGGATTCATATGGACACCGCCGGCCACAAGACCGGCAATATGGGCCATATCCACCATGAATACCGCCCCTACCTCATGGGCGATATCCGCAAAGGCAGAAAAGTCAATGGCTCTGGGATAGGCGGAAGCACCGGCAATCAGCAGTTTGGGGCGATATTTTCTGGCCAGATCCCGCACCTGGTCATAGTCAACGAGGCCGGTCATATGGTTCACATCATAGGAAACCGCATGATAGTATTTTCCGGAAATATTTGCAGGACTGCCGTGGGACAGGTGTCCGCCGTTATCCAGGCTCATGCCCAGAAAGGTATCTCCCGGCTGCAGAAATGCCAGCTGCACCGCCATATTGGCCTGGGCACCGGAGTGGGGCTGCACGTTGGCAAAATCCGCACCGAACAATGCCTTTGCCCGTTCGATGCAAAGTGACTCCACTTCATCCACAAATTCACATCCGCCGTAGTACCGCTTTCCCGGCAGTCCCTCTGCATATTTATTGGTCAGAATACTGCCCATGGCAGCCATGACCGCCGGTGACGCAAAGTTCTCCGAAGCAATCAGTTCCAGACCGTGGCTCTGACGGCTGTGTTCCCGTTCCATCATAGCCGCCACTTCCGGATCAAAAGAAGTAAGAAAACCGATGGAATCCATCATCTTACCCAGCATAAAGGCACCTTCTTTCTCTTTGTGATTTTACCCAATTTCTTTTATATAATATAACATTATTTTGCGCACATTGTCAACATTGCATTGCGTGCTTGCGAATTTTTCAGCAATATGCTATGCTAACAAAAAAGATAAAGGAGAGCATTATGGCAACAAAGGCAGTATTATTTGATCTGGACGGTACTCTGACCGACTCCGGCGAAGGCATCATCAACTGTTCCATCCTGGCGCTGGAGCATTTCGGTCTGCCCATTCCCTCCCGGGAAGAGATGCGGGTCTTTGTGGGGCCTCCTCTGGCAGAATCCTTCATCAACCACGGTGTTCCTGCGGACAAGGCAGAAGAAGCAGTGGCCGTATTCCGCAGCCGCTATGTGCCCATCGGTATTTTTGAGAACCGTCCCTATGACGGTATCCGGGAACTGCTGCAGAACCTCTGCGAACGCGGTCATAAGCTTTATATCGCCACCTCCAAGCCGGAACCAATGGCCATCAAGGTTTTGGAGCATTTTGACCTGGCTGACTATTTTACCGCCATCTGCGGTGCTACCTTAAGCGGCGACCGGGTCACCAAAGAAGATGTGATCGCCTATCTGTTGAAGGAAAGCGGCGAGAAGGACAACATGGTGATGGTTGGTGATACCAAATTTGACATCATCGGTGCAAAGCACCATGGCATCCCAGCCATCGGTGTCAGCTGGGGCTATGGCAAGGTTGAGGACATGGTGTCCGCCGGTGCCGCTGCCATTGCGGATACCCCCCAGCAGCTGCTCTCTCTTCTTGAAAATTGATATTCCCCATACAAAGCGGTGCTTATGCACCGCTTTTCTTTTGTTCCTATGTTGACAGTTTTTATACTCTTTGGTAAAATCATTGTGGATTTTTATACAGTTATCCGGTTCTTTCCGGAACCGATCCCATAAGGAGGCAACAATATGGATCTGAACACTCTCGTATTGTCCAAACAGGGCAGACTTCTCGCCTGTCTGCAGGAAAACATCCGGATTCCCAGTGTGGAAGGCCCCGCCGAAGAAGGCGCTCCCTACGGTATCCACTGCCGCTGCAGCCTGGATCATGTGCTGGCCGCAGCCGATGCCATGGGCTTCAAGACCTGCAATGTGGACGGCCATGTGGGCTGGTGCGAATACGGTGAAGGCGATGAAATGGTAGCCGTTCTGGGTCACCTTGATGTGGTTCCCGCCGGTGACGGCTGGAGCTTTGACCCCTGGGGCGGCGAGATCAAAGACGGGAAAATCTTCGGCCGCGGCACCATGGATGACAAGGGTCCCTCCATTGCGGCGCTCTTTGCTCTGGAGGCTCTGCGGGATTCCGGTTTGCCTTTGAAGCGCCGTGTCCGGCTGATCTTCGGCTGCAACGAAGAGACCGGTGCCACCGATGTCCACTACTATCTGGAGCACGGCGGAGAAGTCCCCGTCATGGGCTTCACCCCCGATGCGGAGTATCCCATCATCAACGGTGAAAAGGGCATCATCAACGGCTACTGCAGCCGCAGCTTCACCCAGACCGGCGATCTGAAGCTTGTTTCCCTGAAGGGCGGTATCGCCTCCAACGTGGTTCCCGAATACGCAAAGGCCGAACTGGCATGCAATGCCGAACTGGCCGCCAGACTGGCTGAAAAATCCTTCGAAAAGGTCACCTTCACCGTTACCGATACCGGCCTGACCGTGGAAGCCTTCGGCGAAAATGCCCACGGCAGCCTCCCCTGGCTGGGTGAAAATGCCATCGGCAGACTGGTGCTCGCTCTGAAGGAACTGCCCTTTGAAGGCGAACTGGCCGGCATTCTGTCCTTCCTGGCAGAAAAGCTGGGCATGGATACCGTTGGAAAGGCCGCAGGTATCCATCTGCACGACGAGATCTCCGGCGATCTCAGCTTCAACTGGGGCGTCATGACTGCTGATGAACACCATCTGGAGCTGGTTATCAACTACCGCTATCCCGTCACCTTTGACTATGCCGACTGCGGCCCTGCCTTCCAGACCCTGTTTGAAGCCAACGGCTTTACTGTCCGGCAGGTGCACAAGGAAAAGCTGTATATCCCTGCCGACAGCGATCTGGTGAAAACCCTGCTGAAGGTATACAAGGAGCACACCGGCATCGACGGCAAGCCCATCTGCATCGGCGGCGGCACCTACGCCAAGTGCCTTCCCAACATTCTGGCCTTTGGCCCCATCTTCCCCGGCGACGAAGCCCGTGAACACAAGCCTGATGAATTCATGGAAATTCCCAAGCTCATGAAAAACGCCCAGATCATTGCCGGTGCAATGTACGAAATGGCAAAATAACGCAATGTTCCCGGTTTCGCCGGGTATTGATAACAGACAAGATCCGTACTCAAAAAAGAAGGAAGTAATACAATGAACATTCATGACCACATTCCCCACATGACCCTGGGGCTGCCGGACGACATCCGCCGTCAGCAGATGGCCGGCAATTACACCGAGGCCATCCGTCTGATTGACCTGCGCCTGTCCCAGAACAATCTGCCCAACTGCCTGCGCTCCTCTCTCATCGCCTTCCGGGAGATGTTCCAGCGCCTGCCCAATGAATTCCCCTACACCAAGGAAGAGGCTCTGGCCATCGTTCAGAAGAAGATCCCCGACTTCACCATGGAGGATCTGGAAAAGCAGATGGATCTGCGCAATGTCCACTACCTCTTTGTGGACGGCAAGCAGCGCATCCTGAGAACCTTTGATGAAACACTGTTCTCTGTGGTAGATGAAGTCTACAACCGGATTCCTCCCAAGGATCCCAACGCCCCCGCTCCCATCAACTATACCGACCATGCCATGGGCATCATGAAGGAAAAAGGTTTCATGACCAACCGGATCACCGTCCGTCAGACCCTGAAGCTGAAGGATGAGCTGTTCACCCCCGGCATGTTCCTGCGGGCACATCTGCCTGTGGCCGCTGCCTGTGCCCAGCAGTCCGACATTAAAATTGAGAAGATTTTCCCCGAAGGTGCCGTTGTCTCTCCCGAAGATTCCGAGCAGCGTACCGTCTGCTGGGAACTGAATGCCCAGGAGAATCCCGAATTCACCGTGGAATACTCCTATCTCCACAAGGAAGTCTACAAGGATGCCTACCATGGCACCGGCAAGCCCGGCATTTATGACTTCGATCTGGAAGAGTGCGCTCCCCACATCGTCTTCACCCCCTTCATCCGCACCCTCTGCGCTGAACTGACCGAGGGCATCGAAGATCCCCTGATGAAGGCCCGGGCATTCTATGACTTCATCACCAAGAACATGAAGTACACCCACGTGCCCGAATACTTCTGCATCGAGACCATCCCCGAGGGCTGCGCCCGGAACTACAACGGTGACTGCGGCGTTTTCGCCCTGCTGTTCATCACCCTGTGCCGCTGCGCCGGCATCCCCGCCCGCTGGCAGAGCGGCATGTCCGCCAACCCCAAGTGGGTCCTTTGCCACGACTGGGTGGAATTCTATGTGGAGCCCTATGGCTGGATGTACGTGGATGCCTCCTACGGCACCACCGCCAACCGTCTGGGCAAGCAGGAGCGCCGGGAATTCCTCTTCGGTAACCTGGATCCCTACCGCATGGTGGCCAACCGGAAATACCAGGTGAACTTCGACATTCCCAAGGAGCACTGGCGGGCCGATCCCTACGACAACCAGGAAGGCGAACTGGAGACCACCGACCGCGGCTTCCGCGGCTGCGATCTGATCCGCACTCATGTTCCTCTTGCCTGCGATGACGTCACCGACGAATTTATCAAGTAAGTGAAAAACAGCGTGGAACCGGTTTGGTTCCACGCTGTTTATTCTGTCTTTAATTTGCTGCGGATATACTGTTTTGCCTGATCCAATTCCAGCTGCAAAACCACTGCAGCCTCCCCGGTCAGGATTTTTTCCGCATCCCGAAGGAAATTGTCATCGCATATGTGCATTTTTCTGCCTGTGGATGCCTGCTCTGCCTTGTGCTTATACAGTGTACGTACCATGGCTGTCAGGTTTTCCCGGTCACCGCTGGTGATCAGTTCCCGATAATACTGCTTGCGCTGCCCTTCGTCCCGAATCCAGCAGTCACGGCGGACGGCCTCCGAAGAGAGCATCCCCTCCAGTTCTTCCCGGGTCTGCAGCTTTTTCACCTTTACCATGGCCGCATCATTGTAGGTCGGGACCATATACCGGGATCCCGGCTGTCCAATGGGCTCCAATACCAGAAAAATTTGCTCTGTATGATTGCGAATCTGGTTTTCCGTTCCGACGATACGGCACACGCCGTGAATACCGTATACAACGATGTCCCCTGTCTGAAACATAACATTTCCCCCTCCTGAAAAGTGACATTTTCCTGCTGATATGTTATATTATAACAAAATGCAGTAAAACTTTCATGTGGGGAAAACGCTGAAAAATCCCCTGGAATTCAGCCATTTCATGCGCAAAAAACTGCCGCGGAGCTTTTCCGCGGCAGTTTTGTTATCTTTTAGATGGTGTCGATCTTAATGGTATCGGTATTGCCGGAGAAGCCGTTGATGGGACCGCCGGTGATAATGATGTTATCGCCTTCCTTCAGACCCAGGGCTTCCTTGGTCGCCTTCTTGGCAAAGTAGAACATCACATCCATGCTGGGGAACTGATCTGCCATGACAGGCGTAACACCCCAACTCATGGACAGGCGGCGCCAGATCTTTACATCGGTGGTCATGCCGATGATGTTCACAGGGGTGCGGAACCGGGACACCAGCATGGCGGTGCGGCCAGACACAGAGCAGACAACGATGGCCTTGGCGTTGACATCCAGAGCGATGGAGCAAACGGCGTGGGAGATGCAGTCCAGATTGTTCTTGCCCTCAAATTCGGTGGCCATGAAGCGCTGCTTGTAGTCAGTCTGCTGTTCGGTGTACTCAGCGATCTGAGCCATGGCACGGACAGCTTCCACAGGATACTTACCGGCAGCGGATTCGCCGGACAACATGACACAGGAGGTGCCGTCATAGACCGCATTGGCAACGTCGGAGATTTCGGCACGGGTGGGACGGGGATTCTGGATCATGGATTCCAGCATCTCGGTAGCGGTGATGACCCGCTTGCCCATGCTGCGGCAGATCTTGGTCAGTTTCTTCTGGACGGCAGGAACCTCCACATAGGGGATCTCAACACCCAGGTCACCGCGGGCGATCATGACACCGGCGCAGTTTTCGCAGATCTCCACCACATTGTCCACACCGGAACGGTTCTCGATCTTGGCAACCACTTCAATATCTTCGCCGCCATTGGCATCCAGCAGATTGCGGATATCGATGACGTCCTGGGCAGTGGAGACAAAGGAGGCCGCCACAAAGTCAACACCCTGGGCAATGCCGAAGAGGATATCGTTCTTATCCTGTTCAGACAGATAAGGACCGGACATAACCTTGTTGGGGAAGGACATGCTCTTGCGGTTACTAAGCATGCCGCCCACCTTGCAGATACAGCTGATATCGTGACCCACAACCTCCTGAACCTCAAAGACCACCATGCCGTTGTTGGCAGTGACGGTGTCTCCGGTCTTCAGTTCATTGTGCAGATTCTTGTAGTTGACGCTGACACGGGTCTCATCGCCTTCGCAGTCATCGGTGGTGAAGGTAAAGGTCTGGCCTTCCTTAATTTCCACCTTACCGGCGGCAAAGGTCAGAATACGGTATTCGGGGCCCTTGGTATCCAGCAGGATGGCAATGGGCAAACCCAGCTTCTGACGGACCTTTTTGATCAGGGCGATTTTCTTTTCATGCTCCGGATAGGTGCCGTGGGAGAAGTTCAGACGGGCAACGTTCATGCCAGCCAGGCACATCTGGGTCAAAGTCTCTTCGTTTTCACTGGCGGGGCCGATGGTGCAGATGATTTTTGTCTTGCGCATAATCAGTCTCCTTGTCTTTGGAAGATAATTAATTGATAGATATTATCAGTTTATCATGTTGGGGATTTCCCGTCAATAACCGCATCTATATTTTATCAGAATAAAAAATCCACCTGATAATGCCGCAGCCAGAAGTCCAGCTGCAGAAAATAGGCCATGGTCTGGGGCGTCCCCATGAGCTGGCCATACCAGGGCCAGGGGGTCTCTTCATCCAGATACTCCCGGAGTTCTTCTCTGCTGACCAGAGAAAACAGCGGCACATCCTTTTCTTCAAACAGCCGATCCATCCGGCTGCGCATCAGGGAGGCATAGTAGGGATCATGGGTCTTGGGATAAGGGCTCTTCTTCCGGTGCAGGACTTCCCGGGGCAGCAGATTTTCCACCGCCCTGCGCAGAAGGCCCTTCTCCTGTCCCCCCAGATCTTTATATCTCCAGGGCACCCCATAGAGGTATTCGGCAATCCGGTAATCGCAGAAGGGTACCCGAACCTCCAGAGAACTATGCATGCTCATCCGGTCCTTCCGGTCCAGCAGAGTCTGCATAAACCACCGGAAATTCAGGTTCACCATTTCCTTCATCCGCCGTTCCAGAGGAGAATTTTCCGGCAGAATGTCGCTTTCCCGGCAGGTAGCAGCGTAGGCATCCGCCACAAATCCTTCCGGATCCGGACTGATCCCGGGCAGCGACAGCTTTGCCCGGCGGGCTGTATTCTGTGCCCAGGGGAAGCCCTCCAGAGATCGTACCTCCGGATCCCGGTACCAGGGATAGCCGCCAAAGATCTCATCGGCGCATTCCCCGGAAAGAGCCACCGTTACTTCCCTGCGGATCTCCCGGCAGAAAGCCAGCAGCGAAAAATCCACATCCCCCATCCCGGGAAGATCCCTTGCAACGGTTGCTTCCTCCAGTGTAACCGCCAGGGTTTCCGGTGTCAGCACCGTCCAGTGGTGGCGGGATCCGATGAATTCCTGCATTTTCCGGATATAGATATCGTCGGCGTTGGGCTGGAATTTACTGCTTTTGAAATATCGGTCGTTGTTGAGATAATCCAATGAAAAGGTTTGCAGCGTATAACCCAGTTCTTTTGCGCAGACAGCGCTGATGATACTGGAATCCAGGCCGCCGGAGAGGAAACACCCGATGGGCACATCAGATACCATCTGTCGCCGGATGGCATCGGTCACCAGAAAACGTACTCGCTCAATGGTCTGCGGCAATGTGTCTGTATGTTCCCTGTCCCGGAGTTTCCAATACCGGTGCACAGATAGCTTACCGGCCTGAACATATGCCATGCATCCCGGCTCCAGTTCCTGAATGCCATGAAATACACCGCTGCCGGGCAATCTCCCGGGGCCCAGCATAATCAGTTGGAGCGCCCCTTCCCTGTCAATGGCAGCTTTCACAGATGGATGGGCCAGAATCGTCTTCATCTCCGATGCAAACAAAAGTCCTCCCTGACGGAGGGTATAGAACAGGGGTTTGACCCCGATGCGGTCTCTGGCCAGGAACAGTCTCCTTCTGTTCTTCTCCCAGACCGCAAAGGCAAAAATACCGTTGAACTTTTCGACACAGTCCTGCCCCCACCGTGCATAACTGTGAAGCACTACCTCTGTATCGGAATGCCCATGAAAGCTGTGCCCCAGCCCCAGCAGCTCCCGGCGCAGTTCTTCGGTATTATAAAGCTCGCCGTTGTAGACCAGAGTGTAGGTCTCGCCCTCCAGCTCCAGGGTCATTGGCTGCCGTCCGCCCTCCGGATCGATCACCGCAAGACGGCTGTGCAGCAGCGTACATGCTCCATCCTGAAAATAACCGGAATCATCCGGCCCTCTGCGCTTCATGGTCAGCAGCATTTTCTCCCGTGTCTGCGGATCTGCCCTCAGATCCAGCAGGCCTGCAATGGCGCACATGATCCATCACATCCTTTCCGTTCCCCTATTCTATGCAATACAGGAAAAAACTTGCATGGAATCTCCCGGAACAGGGCATACTGTCTGCGGTGATGTTTCCATGAAAAACGGCAGGCAGATGCTTCTGTCTATTTTAAAATCCGCCCGGACAGGACAGGCCGGGATCCGCAATGTACTGGACATGGGATCAGATCCTGCCCTGCGCAGGGCTCTGGAATGTCAGCTGCGGGAATTCGACTGTATTGAGTCAGAAACCTATGCCATTGCCTCTCAGCGAGGCTGGGAACTGCGGGAGCCTGACCCGATCCTGGGGTTTCTCTCCGACCGGTTTACCCGAATGAAGCTCTCCCGGGGCAACTGCGATTCCAAAATCGCGGATATTATGATCCAGGCATACACCAAAGGGATGATCCGGGGATTTAAAAACCTGCACCAATATCCCCATCAGGATGACAGGATCGCCATCATCTGCCAGAAACTGCTGGACTATGAAACGGCAAATATCCTGACCATGCAGACATTTCTGTAACCAGGTCTGAGGCTGCCGCATAGAATACCGGAGAACCTGAAAGGAGGTATTCCATGAGCGCCACAGGCTACATAAAGGTAAATGCCTACGAAAGCTATGCCCGACTTCCACTGAAGGATGTGGCCGTCACGGTAACCGCCGAAGACGGAACCGCCATTGCTCTGCGGCTGACAGACCGCAGCGGTCAGATCGCACCCATTGAGATCCCGGTTCCGGATCTCGCCGACAGCCAGGCTCCGGATCCCGGAGAAAAACCCTATGCTGCCGTGAACCTCTATGCCCATCTGCGGGGATACGAACTGATCGAATCAGAGAATCTGCAGGTATTTGCCGATACCACCACTGTACAGGATCTGGTTATGATCCCGCTGGCAGAACTGCCACAGCAATGGGATCAGACCGCCATCTTCCTGACACCGCCCCAGAATCTTTAGGAGGTGAAGCATGCCGCCCGTCATACCTTATGTGCCCCAGCGGATCACCGTCCATCTGGGGCCGCCCAATTCCGATGCGGAAAATGTCACCGTCAGCTTTGTGGACTATGTAAAAAATGTGGCCTCCAGCGAGATCTATCCCACCTGGGAAGAAAGTGCTCTCCGGGCAAACATCCTGGCCATCGTATCCTTTGCCCTGAACCGGATATACACCGAATGGTACCGCAGCCGGGGCTATGACTATGACATCACCAATTCCACTGCCTATGACCAGTTTTTCGTCAACGGACGCAGCTACTTTGAAAATGTAGCCCGGATCGTGGATGATCTGTTCAACGATTACCTGCGAAGACCGGGGTTCGTAGAACCTCTGGCTGCCAAGTTCTGCAACGGCACCACGGTCACCTGCGAGGGACTGAGCCAGTGGGGCAGCCAGAATCTGGCTCTGCAGGGCTACAATTCCGTGCAGATCATCCGCAGCTACTACGGAAATGTGGAGATCGTGGGCAATGCCCCTGTGGCAGGCATCACAAGTTCCTATCCCGGTAACCCCATCCGCCGGGGTGCCACCGGTCCCGGTGTTGTCACCATCCAGACGGAGCTGAACCGGATTTCCCAGAGTTACCCGGCCATTCCGAAAATCCCGGCTGTGGATGGGATCTTCGGTGCCAGGACAGAGGCAGCTGTCCGAAAATTCCAGGAGATCTTCAATCTGGATATAGACGGTATTGTGGGCAGAGCCACCTGGTATGCACTGGTACGGATCTATGTGGCGGTGAATTCTCTGGCGGAGCTCCGCAGCCAGGGGCAGAAGTTCTATGCCAACTCCTGGGCGCTAAGCGATCCCATTGAATACGGTGACCGGGGCATTAAGGTAGAACATCTGCAGTATATGCTGTCGGTGCTTGCAGCCTACATCCCCCAGATCCCGGCTCTGACGGTGGACGGTATCTTCGGCCCCGCCACAAGAGCCGCCGTCCTTGCCGCCCAGCAGCGGTTCGGTCTGCCCCAGACCGGGGTGGTAAACTTTGACACCTGGAACGAGATCTATGACCAGTACTCCGGCATCGAGACAACCTCCTGGCGGGATCCGGAGGATTTCCCCTACACCAATGCCATTCTCACCGGCACACCGCCGAGAAACCGGTTTGCCCGAACATCCACCATGACCCAATTCCCCGGAGCTGATCTTTCCGGCGGCAGTCAGGATCCAGTCCGGCAGGAGGTGATTCGATGAGACCACCAGAATCCTTTCTCTCTCAGCCCATCCGCAGCCTGCAGACCATGCTGCGCTTGCTTGCTGAGGACTCCCCTCAATATATTTCTTTGGTGCCCGACGGGATCTACGGACCGGAAACTATGGCTGCCGTGACCCGGTTTCAGCGTAACCACGGGCTTTCTCCTACGGGCATCACAGATCAGTTGACCTGGGAAGCAATTGTTGCAGAATATGAACCCGCCCTGATCCGGCAGGACAACGCCTGGCCTCTGTTCATTCTTCTGGATCCGGGGCAGGTCATCCGCAAGGGAGATGACCATCCTCATGTGGGACTGGTGCAGGCTATTCTGGCTGTACTGGCGGATGCCTACGACAGTATCCCCCACCCCGGACATTCGGGAAT
This sequence comes from Oscillospiraceae bacterium, assembly GCA_017555395.1. Classification (GTDB taxonomy): domain Bacteria; phylum Bacillota; class Clostridia; order Oscillospirales; family Oscillospiraceae; genus Faecousia. The sequence goes on from JAFZGL010000078.1 coordinate 17,574, forward strand.
TCTGGATGACGCCACTGCAGATTCCCTGTCCGCCTTTCAGCAGCTCAGCGGTCTTCCCATGACCGGCCACCTGGATAAGGTCACATGGAAGCAGCTGGCCGCTCATTATCCCCTGGCAGTCGGTCTGCAGACCGGTTCCGGAAGAAATGAAAAACGGGGATAATCTCACGACTGCGACCCCATTCCCTTGAATGCGCACACCGGCAGATCTATACTACTGACACTGCGCCATCCAATACCCGTTCACCTGCGGAGGAATAAGCAATGTTCATCAACAACTGGAAAAAAGAAATCCTGACCGTTCCCAATCTGCTGAGCCTGTTCCGGCTGGTTCTGGTTCCGGTGTATGTGGGACTGTACCTGCATGCCCGGCAGCCGGTTCAGTTTTACACTGCCGGTGCGGTCATCACTCTGTCCTGCATGACAGATGCCCTGGACGGCTGGATCGCCCGGCAGTTTCACATGATCTCAACCCTGGGAAAGATCCTGGATCCTCTGGCCGACAAACTGACCCAGTTTGCTCTGACCGTATGTCTGACCCGGGATCATCCGGTGCTCCATCCGGTGCTGGCACTGTTCATGGTGAAGGAAGTCATTCAACTCCTCCTTGCGGTGGTCTATCTTCTGCGGCGGCAGATTCTTCCCGGTGCCCTCCCCGCAGGGAAGGTGTGCACCACGGTACTGTTTGTAAGCCTCATTACCCTGGTGCTGTTTCCGGACCTGCCTCAGCCTGCGGTGAATGGGATCGCACTGGCGGACACCGTCTTTCTGACGATCTCTTTCTTCGGATATCTCAGCGCCTATTGGGGCAGCAAGTCCATTCTGCAGGATCTTCCCTGTCCGGAAGATAACAGATAAACCGAAAATACCGCAGCGGAAGCTTTTCCACTGCGGTATCTCTCTGCACAAAAAAGCAGCGGCTCCGAAGAACCGCTGCACCATATTCATTTTTCCTCGTCCTGCCAGATCCGGCGTCACACAGGTACACCGTCGGAGTATCCGCAGATATTTCCACGGCATCGGTTTCCCTCACTGGATCTGTGTTTGTACCCATATTATACCAGAGCTGCGGGGCGATTGATGAAGAATTTTTGAACACACCGAAAAGAAATTATGTACAAAAAGAAAACGCCGCAGAAAGCGGCGTTTGTTAATTCTGTTTAAACAGGATAGATATTGCTCACCAGCAGCAGAACCGGCAGGATCAGTGTCAGAATGCTGACCGCCCAGGGGTACATGGCCTTCCGGGAGGTTGCCATCAGTACCAGACAGGCGGCGGTCACAACCAGAGGGCCCATCACTGCCAGCTCCCGGCTAATGGTCATGGCAAATTCACCGGTGGACTGCAGGTTGAGGCCCACCTCCTCCGGCAGGTGCTCGGAGTTGTAGGCAGCCAGTTTCAGGGCAAACCAGGCAACGGGAACAGCCAGGAACACACTGCGCAGACGGTAGATGATCATCACCAGGATCCCGACCACACGCTTTATTTTCATCCAGACGGAGACATCTGCATTCAGGCTGTCTTTTACATCCGCCTGAACCCGGTTCCATCCGGCAGCAATTTCTTTGATTTTTTTCATAGTAATCCTCCGGGGAGCATTTTCCCCATGATAGCATATTTCACCGGGGCTTGCAAGATACACCGGCATCAGTAAGGGAAATTTAAGAAGAATTTATTTTCGAACAAACGCTCTAAAGTCCAGTTTATCGGACTGAACCTCTGCTATACTTCAGGTACAGAAAAAACTAAGGGGGTTCATCCGATGAAACACAATTCCTACCGTTATCCTGCCGTCCGTCAGCCCATGTATCCAGGCGCTGCAGACGAACGCTACTTCGCCGCAAAAGCATTGGAGATCCTGGCTGCCATCCTTTCCGGTACCGGTGCCATCACCGCCATGCTGTTTCTGGTGACCATGGCATAGGGCTCAGTCTCTGGCATTCTCGGCATAGAGAGCGGCCAGGCCCTTCAGCAGAAGATCCTTGTCGTACAGGATGGGGGTATGACACATGGGCAGCACAAACTTGGCAATACCGCCGGTGGCCACCACTGTGGTCTTGTAGCCCAGTTCCGCCTCCATCCGCTCCACCATTCCATCGATCATGCAGGCGTGAGCCAGCATAATGCCGCTGCGCATGCAGTCAATGGTGTTGCGGCCGATGACCTTCCGGGGTGCATCCAGCTGAAGACCCGGAAGCAGGGCGGTTCCGTTGGTCAGCGCCTCCTGGGAGATCCGGACGCCGGGGCTGATGGAGCCGCCGATAAAGGCGCCGGTCTCATCCAGCACCATCATGGTAGTGGCAGTGCCCATGTCGATGACGATCATAGGCGGCTTATGCTCCCGCAGAGCGGCCACCGCACCCACCACCAGGTCGGCACCGGTCTGGGAAGGATTCTCGATCTTGATGTTCAGGCCGGTCTTCAGGCCGGGTCCAACCACCAGGGAATTCTTGCCGGTGAGTTTCTTCACCGCGGTCTTGATGGAGTTGAGTACCTGGGGCACCACGGAGGCGATGATAGCACCCTCCACGCTGCCCCGGTCCACGCCGTAAATGTCCAGAATATTCTTCAGGTCGATGCAGTATTCGTCTGAGGTCTTGGTGGCATCCGTCCGGACACGGGCTTCAAACACAATGTTCCGGCCTTCCATACCGCCAACTACGATATTGGAATTGCCGATATCCACAGCCAAAATCATTTCAGTTCCTCCAAATCCGCCTGCCGCAGGATCCGGCAGGCCCTTATTGTTCCGTTATCCACTTCCATCAGAGCAGCACTTCCTCCGCCGTAGCCGCAGGAGCCGGGATTGATGACCCAAAGGCCGTCCTCCTCCTGATGGCAGTCCGCCAGATGGGTATGGCCATAGAGCGCCGCAGCGCAGCGGCTGGCCCGGGCATCCCGGATCAGCGCTCCCAGGAACATTTTTACATTGTGCTTATGTCCGTGGGTCATATAGAGATTCACACCCAGCACCCGTTCAATGAGGATCTCCGGCAGCCGGGGATCGCAGCGGTAACGGTCGCAGTTACCGGGCACCTGATAAAACCGCACCCCGGGGTAGTCCTCCCGGAGGATTTCCCCGTCATCATAGTGGTCGCCCAGATGCACCACTGCGTCAGGCTTTACCGCGTCCATGCAGGCATACATGAACCGCAGAGCGCTGTGGGAATCTGATAATACGAGAATTTTCATGGCATTTCATCCTTATCTAGTATGAACATGATGGGATTATACCATACTCTTGCAAAAATTTCTACTGATTTTCATGGCATATCCATTTTGAAGGCACTCTTTTCCCTGCCGGCGCATATACTGCCCTGACGAACCCTATTCAGAAAGGAGAATATCCATGTCTGATTTTGAACACGCTCTGAAGGACGCCAAACGTCTGGCTGGGACCGCCCAGGGACAGCAGCTGGCTGCTCTGCTGCAGCAGCTGGGCGGTACCGATCTGCAGCAGGCCATGGACCGGGCTGCTGCCGGTGATTTTTCAGCCGCCCAGGAAGCACTGACGAAGCTTATGAAGGATCCCCGGGCACGAACGATCCTGAAGCAGTTGGGAGGAAATCATGGAGCATAGTATGGAAGATACTCTGGGGGCCATTCTCAGTGACCCGGATATGATGCAGAAGATCCAGGCCATTGCCCAGTCTCTGGGACAGTCCGCGCCTCAGACTGAAGCGCCGAAGACGCCGGACATTGACCTTTCCCTGGTGCAGAAACTGGCAGGGTTCTCCTCAAAAGGAGGCATCGACCAGAATCAGAAGAATCTGCTGTCTGCCCTATCCCCCTATCTCAGCCGGGGAAAGACTGCCAAACTGGAAAATGCCATGCGGGCGGCCAGGCTGGCGCAGATGGCATCAGGATTTATAAACAGCGGCGGACTGAAGCTGCTGTCCGGGAGGTGATGGGATGTACAGCCGTTACGTGCCCCAGAACGATGGAACCTACCGCCGCAGCCGCCTGCCGGATCAGATCCCCACCCCTCCGGCAACTCCGCCTCCGCCGGAACATCCAAGACCATGTCCGCCTCCGGAGCCGTCCAAATCTCCGCCACCGCCCCGGCCAAGACCCAGACCCTTCCGGGAGCCGGAAAATCCCGGTGTTCTCACCTTCCTGCGGCAGCTGCTGCCCCGGGACTTTGACTCCGGGGATCTGCTGGTGATCGTGCTGCTGCTCCTGATCTCCGGTGACTGCCGGGAGGATCAGAATACGGCACTTCTGACTCTGGCGCTCTATCTGTTTTTATAGAACATTGCAAAACCTTCCCGTTTCTGCTATAATCGGCAAGATGGGAGGGCGGTACTGTGGATACAAAAGAGAAAGTGAATTTCATATCCCTTCTGAAGGAAACCGCCCTGTGGCTGGGTTGTCATTGGGACCGGATCCTCACTGTGCTGCTGACCCTGTGTATGGCTGCGGGGGCATTGTGGTATACCCACAGAGCCATCGGTGAACGGGAGATCCATAATCGGAAGCGGATCCTGGAGATTGCGGAGCAATACTTGGGCTGCAAGGAAGCCGACGGAAGCCACGGGGAAATCATCGATTATTACAACAGCTATGATCCCAGTCCCAGAGGCTACAAGGTCGGATACACCGACAACTGGTGCGCCACCTTCGTCAGCGCCGTGTCCCTGGAGGCCGGACTGACGGACATTCTTCCCCTGGAGTGCAGCTGCGAACAGCAGATCAATCTCTTCAAAGAACTTGACCGCTGGCGGGAGGAGGAATGCTACCTGCCGCGGACCGGTGACTGCATCTACTATGTCTGGGATGAATGGCGCCGGGGTGACTGCACCGCCTGGGCTGACCATGTGGGAATCGTGGCGGATACCTTTGGGCCGGTGATCAAGGTCATTGAAGGCAACAAGGACGATCAGGTCACCTACCGCTACATCTTCCTCAACGATATCTGCATCCGGGGCTACGGACTGCCGGATTACGCAAAATCAGCAAAATAAAAACTGCCCATGGATCATTCCATGGGCAGCTGTTTTTTTACTTGGCCACGAAGCCGACCTTCTTGTAGACCTTACGCAGGGTCTTCTCGGCCACATAGGAGGCCTTCTGGGCGCCGTCACGGTAGACGCCTTCCAGATATGCCTTGTCCTTCAGCAGGCGCTGGCTCTCCTCCCGGATGGGACGCAGATGCTCGATGACCGCGTCACCAACCACGGGCTTGAACTTGCCGTAGCCCTGACCGGCGAACTCGGATTCGATCTCGGCAAAGGTCTTGCCGGTGACGGAGGAGTAGATGCTCATCAGGTTGGCAACGCCGGGCTTGTTCGCGGGATCGTAGCGGACACAGTTCTCGGTGTCGGAGTCAGTGATGGCACGCTTGAACTTGCGCTGAATGTCCTCAGGACGCTCCATCAGGAAGACACAGCCCTCGGGCATAGACTTACTCATCTTGCTGTCAGGGGCGTTCAGGCTCATGATCCGGGCGCCGGTTTCGGGGATGTAGGGCTCAGGAACCTTGAACACGTCGCCGTAGACGCCGTTGAAGCGCTGGGCAACGTCACGGGTCAGCTCGCAGTGCTGCTTCTGGTCGTGACCCACAGGCACCAGGTCGGGCTGGTACAGCAGAATGTCGGCTGCCATCAGGGCAGGATAGGTAAAGAGGCCGCCGTTGACGTTCTCGGCGTGCTTGCTGGACTTGTCCTTGAACTGGGTCATACGGCTCAGCTCACCGAACATGGTATAGCAGTTTAAGACCCAGCCCAGCTCCGCGTGCTGGTGGACGTGGGACTGGATGAACAGTGTATTCTTTTCGGGATCCAGGCCGCAGGCGATGTACTGTGCCAGCTGCTCCAGAGTACGGCGGCGCAGGTCCGCGGGGGTCTGGCGGACAGTGATGGTATGCAGGTCTGCCATGAAGTAAAAGCACTCATAGAGATCGCTTCTTGCGCCCCAGTTCTTGATGGCGCCCAGGTAGTTGCCCAGGTGCAGGTCGCCGGAGGGCTGGATGCCGGAGAGCATTCTCTTCTTGGGTGCGGAATTTTCCAGGATAATGTCGCTCATTTGGGTTCACGTTCCTTTTTTCATGATTATTTAGCTATTCTAGCACAGGAAAACAGATAAGGCAAGTGCAAAATCGCAGCCTTGATTTCTGCCCCCGGCTGTGCTATACTCTATGCTAGAAAATTATGAGCAAAAGAGGTATTAACTATGGATTATCAGGTTCTTGCTGATCTCCTGTTCCCCCATGTCACCGACACACCTGAATCTCTGGAGGAACGTTTCCCCCTGAGAGAAGTTCCTGAGGGCGCTGTCATCACCCGTATGGCTCCCTCCCCCACCGGTTTTGTCCACCTGGGCAACCTGGTGCAGGGTCTGACCTCCGAGCGTATGGCTCACCAGAGCGGCGGCGTTCTGTTCCTGCGCGTGGAAGACACCGACGCCAAGCGTGAAGTCCCCGGCGCCGTGGAAGTCCTCATCGACACCCTGAAGCACTACGGCATCCAGTTTGACGAAGGCGCCACCCATGACGGCGACGCAGGTCTCTACGGCCCCTACCGCCAGCGCCAGAGAGCCGGTATCTACCATGTCTATGCCAAGAAGCTGGTGTCTGAAGGCCAGGCCTATCCCTGCTTCTGCACCGAAGAGCAGCTGGCTGCCATGCGTGAGACCCAGGAAGCCAACAAGGAAAACACCGGCTACTACGGCAAGTACGCCATGTGGCGCGACCGCTCCCTGGAGGAAATCCGCTCTGAGCTGAACGCAGGCAACCCCTGGGTTCTGCGGTTCCGCAGCACCGGCTCCATCGAGAACCAGTTCAAGTTCGACGATCTGGTGAAGGGCAAGCTGACCATCACCGAAAATGACGTGGACCACGTTCTTCTGAAGTCCGACGGCATCCCCACCTACCACTTTGCCCACGCTGTGGATGATCACCTGATGCGTACCACCCATGTTGTCCGCGGCGACGAATGGCTGCCCACCCTGCCCTTCCACATTCAGCTGTTCAAGGCTCTTGGCTTCAAGCTGCCCAAGTATGTCCACATCGGACCTCTGATGAAGATGGACGGCACCTCCAAGCGCAAGCTGAGTAAGCGTAAGGACCCCGAACTGGCACTGACCTACTACAAGGCAGAGGGCTTCCCTGTTGAGGCTGTTTACGAGTACATCCTCACCATTCTGAACTCCAACTTTGAGGACTGGAGACGGGCCAACCCCGATGCTCCCGCAGACACCTTCAAGTTCAGCCCCAAGAAGCTGAACCCCGCAGGTTCCCTGTTTGACTACGCCAAGCTGACTGACGTTTCCAAGAATGTCATTTCCCGCATGGATGCAGCCAAGGTCTACGAACTGCTGACCGAATGGGCAAAGGAATTTGATCCTGACTTTGGCAGCAAGCTGGCTGCCGATCCTGAACTGGCCACCGCTGTTCTGGCCATCGGCCGCGGCGGCAAGAAGCCCAGAAAGGATCTGGCAGTCTGGAAGGATGCCAAGCCCTACATGGGATTCTTCTATGACGAATATCTGGAAGCCCCTGTCTTTGACGAGAAGTTCGACAAGAGCGTTGTTCTGGATGCCTTGACCCGGTTCCTGGAGAAGTTCGACATCAATGACGATGCCAACACCTGGTTCAACAAGGTCAAGGAGATCACCGAGGAAATGGGCTTCACCTCCGACATGAAGGCCTACAAGGCAGATCCCTCTGCATTCCCCGGCACCGTTGCCGATATCTCCACCTTCATCCGTCAGGCAACCACCGGTAAGACCAACTCCCCCGACCTCTTCACCGTCATGCAGATCCTGGGCTACGACAGAACCGTTGCCAGAATCCGCGCCGTCATGGAGACTCTGAAGTAATTCAAATGAAAAGACCGTGTATCAGCTGATACACGGTCTTCTTTTTATTGTTTGCGGTCATGGCGGTACAGGGCGGTGAAAATGGAGATCACCATCAGCACATTGCCAACAACACTGCCCCAGGCACCGCAGAGCACATTATAGGCCATCCAGAAAGGCAGGCTGCAAAGGGAGATCAGACGGATGTACTTCTCCTTTGTCATCCACAGAGCGTTGATCTCAAAAAGAACACCTACGATCGCAAAGAGGCTGACCATATTTTCCCAGAAGATCCAGCCGATGAGCACCACCGCCACATTGCCGGCCAGCCACCAGAAGGTACGGTGCTTCTGCACAAAGGGCGTATGTTTTCTCGCCGCCAGCATGGAGGCTGGAATAGCGGACAGATCCATCACAGCTCCTTCAAGGGCACCCAGCAGCACATACTGGGCAACATAGAGCACCCGGGATACCACACTGCAGGCAATGATTCCTACGCGCCTGCGGAACTGGTAGCTGAGCAACCCGAAAAAGACGGCACATAGGCCAACGATTAAAGCAACAGTCTGCATACTTCCTCCCGGAATCTGATGTTGTCTTCATTATAGCAGGCAAAGGCCATCCGTCAAGGATCATCTGCCCTGCCCGGACTATGCCACAATCTGGCCGTTGATGTTCAGACGGAAGGCACAGCCCAGTGCCTGGGCAGCCTTGCGGCACAGCAGCATCCGCTTGGTGAAGATCTCAAAATACTCCATCACAGAGCTGATCTCCGGATCGATGGTCAGACTGAGCAGGATCTGCCCCTCCTCCGGGAAAATCTCCAGACTGCTGTGGGTAACGGCATAATTCACCCGGTCATGGATGTCGGAGTGGATATCCTCCTTGCTGCGGACACGGCTCCGGCGGACATCAGACTTGTCCGCAATGATCAGCGCTGCCGCCAGGGGGCTCACCGGCACACCGGTGCCCTCGTCATGGTTGCCGATGGCAGAGACAATAGCGGCGATCTCCTCCGGGGGAAAGTCCATCCGGTCCAGGATCCGGAAGGCCATGACGGCACCGGACTGGCTGTGATCCACCCGGTTTACAATGTTGCCGATGTCATGCAAATATCCCGCAATTTTCGCTAATTCCACCTGACGGTCATTAAATCCAAGCTTCTCCAACAGATATGCCGCAATATCTGCAACTTTGGTCACATGCGGGAAACTGTGCTCCGTAAAACCCAGTGCCTCCAGAGAGGCATCCGCCTGGGCAATATACACGCCGATTGCATGATCCCGGCGAATCTTTTCATAAGTCATAGAAACCATCCTTTCTGGCGGTCGAAGTCTTTTTTATACTATACTCCATTTGAAAGGATCCTGCAAGGCTTGCCTGGAAATCTAACAATA
>JAFZGL010000079.1 GCA_017555395.1 Oscillospiraceae bacterium
TCATCCAGAACCACCTGGGTCTCACCGGGGCGGTCCGTGAAGATCTTGCTTACATGATCAACCTTTAGCCTTACCATCTTTAAACCTCCAGCTTGTTACCTTACGTTCGATGAAGCGGATCAGCTGATCCATTGCATAACCAACGATTGCAGACATGATCATCAGAGCGTACAGTCTGGATGTCTGCAGACGTTCCTGAGCCTCAATCATCAGATAGCCGAAACCGCTGCTGGTGGCAATGAACTCTGCACAGATAACGCTCATCCAACCGGAACCCAACGCCAGACGCAGACCGGTCAGGAAGCCGGGCATTGCACCGGGAATGATGATGTCCCGGAAAATAGCAGGGGTAGTGGCGCCCATGCTGCGGGCAGCATTGAAGAAGTTGCGGTCAATGTCGGTAACACCGGCGATGGTGTTGATGATCAGAGGGAACACCGCACTCATAAAAATCATGAAGATGGTAGGTCCTTCACCCAGACCGAACCAGATGATGGACAGGGGCACCCATGCCATAATGGGAACCTGACGGATGGAATTGATAAAGGGAGACAGCAGGGTCATCACCTTCTCAGAATAGCCCATCAGCAGGCCCAGCACAGAGCCCAGGATGAGGCCATAGAAAGAACCCACAGACACGCGCCACAGGGTCAGACCCATGTTTCTCATAATCTTTTTGTTAAACCATGCTGTAATGAATTCTGTCATGGTCTCCACAAAGTCAGGCAGAACAAGGGGTTTGCCAATGGCCCGGGCTGCAAAGAACCAGGCAACACAGAGCATACCCATAACGCCCACATTCATCAGCAGCATCTTGCGGGCTTTCTTTTTGTCCCCGTTTACAGGGACCCGAATTGTACGGTCACGGATTTCCAAAAGTCAGCTACCTCCTTCTGATTGTCTGTTTCCAGATAGTCACATAACATATCAATTAAAACCGCCTCATCGGACAACTGACGGACAGTTTCATTGCAGGCTGCCACCAGTTCCTTCAGACGGGGGTCTGACAGCAGATCATCTTGTACGATCACCACCGAAGTCACCTCGCCGCTGGAGATGGATTTGGTGGGATAGTTCAGTTTCAGCGCCAGAGATGCATCCAGCATAATGGCATCCACGGCTTTGTTTTCCAGCGCGTAGGGCAGCGCCGATGCAAACATGGGCTGAAGATCTACTTCCTGCCCATAGACCTCTTCCAGCAGATCCCGCTGTTCATCACGGCCGTTCATATAGCCGATGACTGCAAGGGCATCGGGGCTGTCCGGCCGGGTGACCAGCACATTTCCGTCATATACCAGTTCTCCCAGAACGGTGTACTGTTTTCCGGCCTCTGCCAGATCCTGCATGGCATCGGGACACAAAACCGCCACATCCACCTGGCCGGTAGACAGAGCAAACTGGGCATTGGAGCCGCAGCAGTCGCCCATATTGATGGCATCCATGCCGATGTCCGAACGCTTTGCAGGTAGGTCTTTCAGTGCTTTCTGCAGAATAATACCTGCAATATCATCGCCGTAAGCGATGACAAGTGGCTCCTCCAAAGCGTGCGAAGGCGCGCTCGCATGTTTCCACACGAGCGCAGCCACAATTATTACCGCAAGCGCAATAGAGAGGAGACCTATTTTCGGCTTGCTGTTCTTTGTCATCTTTTAGCGGTCCAGTTCCACGTATTCGGGAACATCCTCGGCCTTCATGCCGTCGATGGCCAGAGCACGTGCCTTGAAGCTTTCATAGTCCATATCCAGGGGGAAGACGGGATCGATGTTCTCTTCCAGGAACTTGACGAAGTCCTTTGCACCACAGTTGTTGAAGTAGGTCAGGTCAACATAGTCCTCAACATTGACGGTATTGATGTCATCACGGATGCCGTAGTGAGCCATGGTATTCAGCTGGTTACGCATGTACTCCAGGTTCAGGTCCCAGCGGATGGTACGGCCTTCGTTGACGAACTTTCTCCAGTAGGTCATGATGGAAACTTCAACGGGAACGTTGTAGTATGCAGAGAAGATCTCAGCTGCATAGTAAGGATGCATGTACATGAACTGCAGGCACAGAGTGTGAGCCAGCAGCATGCGCTCTGCCAGAGCGGGATGTGCCTTGGCAAACTCGTAGTTCATAGCGACCTTGCAGCAGGTACCGTGACCCAGTTCACCGCCGCGGTCAGTATTCTGACGGGACATGATCTTGCCGGCACCGGTGTAAATTGCCATGGAACCCCAGGGGTCGCAGCAGTTGTAGGCGTCCAGCTCGCCGGTAACCATAGCCAGATACTCATCAGAGTCGCTCATGGAGAAGTTCTCATACAGGGAGATATCGCGGGGCAGACCCAGCTCATCGCAGTACTCAGCCCAGTTCAGGTTCTTGGTATCGGGATCGGTGCCCATTGCGATGCGCTTGCCGATCAGATCTTCGGGCTTTTCGATGTCATTGGCAACAACCAGGTACTCAGCGCCGCCGGTGTGGTTCTCAGCAGCGATGAACAGAGGAACATTGTTCTGAACAGCGCTCAGAGTGGTAGTCCAGCCGCAGTAAGCCATATCCATCTGACCTGCGCTCATTGCTTCGGGAACGTTACCGTTGCCGGTGACCTTAACATTCATGCCCAGCTTCTCAAAGATACCGGTGTATTCGCCGACGGAAGCAGCAGCCATGTGGTCACAGTTGTAGTAACCCAGGTTAACAGTGTACTTCTTGTCCTCTTCGCTCAGTTCGGGCAGATCGTAGTCAGCCAGCAGCTCGTCAACGATCTCCTCGATGGAACGGGGGCCGTTGCTGTAGGGGGTAATTGCCAGGGGATCCACTGCGGGAGCAGCGGGAGCCTCAGCTGCGGGGGCATTTGCAGCGGGGGCATTTGCAGCGGGGGCGCTGGATTCAGAGCTGCCACATGCAGTCATGCTCAGCAGCATAACCAGTGCCAGCAGCAGAGCAAAGCTCCGCTTAA
>JAFZGL010000080.1 GCA_017555395.1 Oscillospiraceae bacterium
AAGCTGTCCTCGGTGTAGCCCACCTCGCTGCCGTTGACGTACAGATACATGGCAGATTCCACACCCTGGAAGGAGATGAAGACCTTGCGGTTTTCCGCCACCCATTCGGGGTCCACATCCAGCTCGTAGCGGTACAGGCCCACGGGGTTGGTCACGGTGGGGGCCAGGAAATTGCCGTCCACCCGGGCGTTGCCGTAGACACCGTTCCAGGGGATGCTGATGTTGGAATAGATGGGGAAGTCAAAGCCCTGGGTCTGCCAGGAGGCCGGGAGGGTCACTTCCCGGAAGCCGCCATAGTAGGCGGTGGAGGCAGAGCCGACGGTCCCCTCGCCCTCGTATTGGGGGGCGGCGGCCATGTCGTAGCCGACCTTGTAGAAGTCGCCGGCGGCAGCGTTGGCCTCGTCCATGTTCTTGTAGACGGCCAGCTGCCAGGCTTCGCCCTCGCCGGTGATGCGCTTGTAGTAGCCGGACAGCTCGGGGCTGTAGTCCACCGCGCCCTCGATGGCCTTTTCCACCGAGTCATAGGGGATCATTTCAGAGGAATGGGCCTCTTCGCGGTTGATCTGGAATACGTCCGAGTTGTCCACGTCATTCTCGGTGGTGCCCTTCCACTCGTTGCCGGTGAAATAGGTCTGACCGGGCTGCAGGGCGCTGACGGCGTCCATATGGCCCCAGTCCGCGTCATTGGCCGCTGTGGGCGCTGCCACCGGGGCAGCGGATGCATGCATGGGCATCGCCGGCAGCGCAATGCCCAGCAGCAGGCACAGCACCAGCAGGAGCGACAGCCGTTTCTTGATCTTCTGCATAATAGGACCTCCTGTTTTTTGTGTGATCTGCGAAATTTGCGGCCCACTCTCCGGGGTCGGAAAAGCATCGTGCAAATTCACCGAATCCATTTGTATTATATCCTATAAAATTGTAAAAAGCTACAACGAAATTTCACCGGGTGCCAAATGGCACCCGGTGTTTTGTCAGTATAGAGGTGGGGGGCCGGACGTCATCCGGTCAAAAACAGCTCTTCGTTACGGTTTATGGACCTCCTGGAGCGTGATCGCGCTCTTTTGGATAAAGGATTTCAGCCAGACATGGAAATCCGGATCATCCGCAGATACGCCATACTCATCCAGGAAAACCACGGCCTTTTGGATGATCGCCTTCAGCCGGTCTGCATCCACTTTGAGCTTGCTTACCAGATCATCATCCACCAGCAGCTGACCTGCAGTATCTCTGACATTTTTACAATAGAGGAGATAATAAATCAGTGCCAGATCATACTCGCGCTCCACACCGTCCTCTGCGCAGGGTGTGAAATAATTGGTCAGAACTGCATCGAAGTTGATGTAGCCCAATTTTACGAGCTTGTCGCTGTTTTCCATATCCAGCAGGAACGCCTCCTGGAACAGCAGCAGTCCGGAGAAGAATGCCATGAAGTCCACCAGCATACAGATCAGCAGGATAAAGCATGCGATGGCCTGCGCACGGTAAAGCGCATCGATTGCCTGTCCATCATATGCCAGAGTGGGATTCATGCCAAAGCCGCCATGCAGAAGCGTATCATAGCTGAGCTGGAAATCGGACTTTTCAATTCCCCGGGCATAGTTCAGGTACTCTCTGAGCAGCGCAATGGTGTCGTCTTCCGCATCAGATGCTCCGGCAGATGCGGAACCTCCTGCGGAGCCGCCAGGCACGTTGCCGGAAACCGCAGTGTCGTCCAGGGACACGGTGCTGAGCAGGGTGTAGGCATTGATGGTGCCGTTGATATACTGCTCCAGCGCCCCGAATTCCGCTCCGTCCAGCTCCGCATCGTCGGACTCCTGAAGGCCGGTCCCCACAGTGGGAGCTGCGCCTTTGGCTTCCAGGTACTGATTCACATACACAGGCAGCTGATGCATACCACCCATAGTCTCCGCGGACGCACTGGTCGCAGTTTTGTACATACCAAACATGGATTCCAGCAAAGCATCCAGGGCTTCGTTGGTATCGAGCAGGGTATGCATGTCAAGACGGATCTGCTTGACTTCAGCCGCGTCTGCGCCGCCGGAGATCGGAGCATTGCTTTTGTCCCTCAGATTGTAAACCTTGTCCTCGATGGACTCCAAAACGGTCAGCATCCCTCTCATGACGGTGTATTTGTTCGGATTGGTGGCAGTTCGCTCGGTGACAACGATCGTCTGACCGTCGCGGTCCGGGTCCTTAATTCGATTGACGAAGTCGATATCTCTCCCATCGTAAGTTATGGTAAGGGTGTCTTCCGGTTCGCCATATTTCGTGCCGAGAACAGTCGTTTCTTCAATCACTCCGGGGGATTTCTCATAAGAGAATCCGAACGCATAGGTCGTATACTCCGGGCTTACCCGGTCACCGCGGTAATGCAGGTATGTATAGACGGTAAACGCTTTGATGTCCGCAAATGCAGCGCTGTCCTGTGTGAGATAGCTCTTCATTCCGGCAGTGAGGAGCTGATTATCCTTCACCTCGGCACGATAGTAGAAGTGTCTGTCAAACCACTTATTATATTCGGGATCGCCGCTTGCAGGAATATCTTGGGTCAATTGGCTTTCATTGGCTGCATTTTCCTGTTCCAGCCAGGAGATTCGCTTGGTCATACCATCCACAAGCTGGGCTTCATTATCTGTATATTCCCGAACGATTTCCTGGACCTGATCATTTACAGCCTTTTCTGCATAGGTCCGGATCTGCTGATACGCCTGATTCTTGAGCTGCGTCTGAGCGGCATAGCATCCGAACAGGTTATTGAAGGCAAAGCCTGTGGACACGATCATCAGCAGGATATAGACCGCGAAATGATACCGGGCCGGAATGCGTCGGGGCTTGGAGAGTACCAGCTGGGACATATCCATGCCGGGAGCAGGAACGGTTCTTTTCCGTCTGCGGGGCTTCGGCTGCTTGGGGGGCGGAGCCGCTCCGCCCGACTGGTCCTTCATGGCCCTGATCGACTCAATATCCAGCATCTGTGTGGTAATGCCATAAGCAAAAGCCAGAGCGGCCAGACTGGTCAGGATAATGGGGATCATGGAGGAGATCGCCTGCGGAAGGCCATTGCAGAAGAGATAGCCGCCAAAGAGAACAACAACGGGAAGATAGACCATCCATAGCTTCTGCGTCATCACACCAAACATATAGCAGGCGGTGCATACCAGAATGACTGCCAGCGCGATCCCACCGACAGCCGTCAGGTTCTGATGCATCTGACCGGCAAGCAGTCCGGTGCCGCACAGAACGCCGACCAGGAACAGCCAGTACAGCACACAGATAAACTGCTTCTGGAAGATCGCTTTGCGCTTTCCGGAACCGACAAGCTTGGCATCGTTGACGATGCTTTCCGCCATGCCCTGACCGGCCTTCATGCCGGAGATCAGCATCGCCAGCTGGACAGAGAAAGCGATTGCCAGGGAGGTGATGGTGGGAATAATGGAGTCTTTGCTGTGATTGAAGTTATACAGGCCCAGATATGTGTTCAGCAAGCTGGCAAGAGATGCGAAGCAGGCTGCCACAAACATGGCGTTGTTCTTCTGTGATTCCGTCTTATAGCCGACAAAGATACGCAGTATGGTATCGATATAGCTTTCGCCGACCGTCAGAAGCGTCATGAAGACATTGGAAATCAATCGGACAAAGTGCTTGATAAACCCACTGAGGCGGCCTCCCGTTTGATTTCCAGGGAAGAAGAATTGGCCGATCTCGATCAGCGCGGAAAGGCACATCGCCGCCGCCAGAGCCACTCCGATGATCAGGAAAGAGATCGCAAACAGGAGCGAGCAGCACTGACCGGCAAGCCACCAGGTACCATAACCGTCCTCCCGATCCTGCACACGGTCGATCATCCAATCACGAAGGTAGTCGTATGCCCATACAAACGCAACCAGCAGCACCAGGATCACGATGATCGCGCCGAAGAAGCGCACGATTTTTTCGGCGGTGACGGAGCCTTTTTTGATGCTGCTGAGCTTATTCTTCCAATTTTTGTAAAAAACCACAGCGAACTTCCAGAAGGAGATCAGGAAGGTCAGCATCAGGATCCCAATACAGGCCCCCAGGGATGTCAGAACGATTTGCTGGACCAGCGCAAAAATCGTGGTAGGACTGTTCTGAATGAAATTGGTCGCCACCTGCACGACCTTATCAAAGTTTACACAGAACGTGACCAGGACAGAGAGTACCGCCAGCACCACCACAGCCCAAAGAATATACTTCAGGTGGGGGACCACATAGGTTCTAAACCATTCAGGGAATTTATCCTTCTTCTCCCAGATAACCGCGATGAACGAGAAGAAAACCGATATGATCGTGGCATAGACCATAATCATACCAATGCTCAGGAAGGTGATCAAAAAGGCGAATGCAAGCTCGCTGAGCGTGGCCGGATTGGTGGGAAGCTGTGCAATCAGCGTTATTTTTTCCAGGATCTCCATGAGTCCATCCAAAAAGTTCTTGGAAAAATCAAGCAGATTTTCAGACTCCGTAACAGCGGTCGTCACGCCCGAAACGCCGATAAAGATGCCGAGGATACGCAGCACCCTTTTCACGATTTTAGACCCCAGGGCGGCATCAATGTTCGTTTCGTTGAAAGTATTCTTCAGATATTCAACAAACTGCTGGGTAACCACACCGGCGGCGTATCCGACTTTTTGAATACCAAAAATAATCAGGAAGATATAGACATGGCGGCTCAGGATTCCCAGCCAGGGACACAGCGGAGTGGGAATGCTGAGAATGCCTCTTAGATTCAGGATCGTGTCAATCCAGGACACAAAGGGATACGCCAGCTGGTGCAGCGGAAAGGTCTCATCGGGAGCTTCGAGATAGTAATGGCCACACAGCATGAGGACCGTGAGAATGCCGGCAGTTACGGCACCCCATAACATGGTTTTTCCTTGTGTAGTGGCAGCGCCACCCTGCGGAGCAGCGGAGTTCCCCTGTACAGCCGTGGGGTTTCCCTGTACAGCCGTGGGGTTTCCCTTCCTCTGCACTGCTTTTTTCCATTTTTTCGCAAAGAAACTGTCGGAAAAACTGCCTCCATACAGCGTCGTGTACATCGCCGTAACGCTGAATAATGTTACAGCGCATATAACCAAATTTACAACGCACCATCTTGATTGCCAATTTGGTTCTACCACTGGCATGAAAAGCTCGGAAATACACCGAATAAATATATCAAACATCTCTATCTCTTCTTTCTGAAATATATTGCATGAGCCAGTCACAAGATAATTTTATCATAATAGTTGTAAATGTAAAGAAATATCTCAACTCCTGGTCAAACACTACTCTGCACAAGATTCCGGACAACTACGGGAAGATCGTCATCGCAATGGAATGCGGCCTCTCCCTGGACCGGAACGGCATTAACATTGTATGAGCGGTGGATTTCCTGATGGGTAAACGATATGTAAAAAGCCAATAGTTCAATAAACCTGTCAATTTTCTCTTATTCCTGAGGATATCCGTCCTTCATAGCCGCAAACAGAAATTGCCAGCCATTCCCACCCTTTCCGCAACTATCCAATCATAACTGATCCTCGACCGCACATAATACTCCCACGGAAAGCGATTTGATTCCTTCGGGGAGCAAGCCGCTTCCCGAAAGATAAAAGGAGAGAACGATCATGAGCAACAATTCTTCCAACAAGCTGAACGTCCCCCAGTCCAAGCAGGGCATGGAGCAGTTCAAGATGCAGGCCGCCAATGAGGTCGGCGTGAACCTCAAGAACGGCTACAACGGCG
>JAFZGL010000081.1 GCA_017555395.1 Oscillospiraceae bacterium
AGACCTGGAACTGCTGCCCTGCCTGACGAACCTGAAACAGGTGACAGTAGGCGAAGGCGGAGATGCTGCCAACTTCCCGGAGCTGAAAGAATACTGTGAAAGCAACGGTATTGACTTCCGGGTGATTGTTTTCGGCTCTGTGATGGAACAGGATGTGGCGGAGATTTCCGTTTCCGGCGTCACGGATAATCAGCTTCAGCTGCTGAGCCTCTGCCCCTGGCTGAAGAAGATCCAACTTCCGGAACCGGAAGTCCCGGCAGAATCCCTGCTGGCTCTGAGGGAAGCGCTGCCCGATACAGAAGTGACCTGGGAGAAGACCTTGCTGGGCATGACCTTCCAGTGGGATGAAACCCATATCGACCTGATGCCGGTGCTGTCCCGGGAGGATGGCGCGGACCTGGGTGAAAAATCTGCCTGGGATTACGGCCTTCAGCAGCCCGTGATGTGCGACCGGGAAGAGGTGCAGTCCTCCATCAAGGTGACGGATGCCCATCCTCTGCCGGACAGAACCGATGTTACGCCGGATCTGATTGCGGAACTGGAAGCCGCCATGCCTTACTTCCCGGAGGCAAAGACCCTGACGCTGGTGGGCTGCTGGCTGGAAAATGAAGCGGTCAGTCAGTTCCGGGAAGCGCACCGGGAGGATTACAAGGTCATCTGGTCTGTCCAGATCGGCAATCTGGCCACCCGGACGGATGCGACACTGTTTATGCCCACAAAATTCATGGTCACAGCGGGCAGCATTGCGGACTGGCATGCCTATAATCTGCGCTACTGCGAGGACATGATCAGCATGGATCTGGGGCACATGAGCCTGTCAGAGCTGGAGTTCCTGGAATTCATGCCGGATCTTCTGTACCTGGACATTGCCCTGAACCACATCGTGGATCTGGCTCCGCTGGCATCCTGCAAGAACCTCAAGTTCCTGGTGATGCATTCTCTCAGCATGGAACTGGATTATACACCGCTGCAGGAGTGCACGGCGCTGGAAGATCTGAATATTGCGGACAATCCCGGAGATATCTCTCCTGTTTTTGAGATGAAGCAGCTGAAAAATCTGTGGATCACCGGTCTGGGCTATGATACCTATACCCGGGCGAAGGCGGCACTGCCCAATACCCACATCGGCTATAACTATAATAATCCCAACAGCGGCTGGCGCAGTCTTCCCAACTATTTCAAGATGCGGGATGCGCTGCTGATGTTCTATATGGCGTAAAGCCGGAATTATTTTATAAAATCGAAAAAACTTCAATTGCATTCCGGTTTTCTATGTGCTATAGTGTAAGTTAAGCTATTAATCGCCAAATGGCGAAGGAGGATATATATGAGCAAGCGCGGACGTTATGAAAGAAAGGTAGCAGCCGCACCCCGCAAGGGCGTGAAGGCAATGCTGATCACGGTTTGTGTGCTGGCTGTGCTGGTACTGGGTGTCGGTACCGCCGCCGGTTTGTATGTGAACAGCCTGCTGGGCGGCATCAACCATGTGGAGGTGGAGCAGATCCAGTATGCCGCTCCCGCACAGAAGACTGACGATGTGAAGGTCGTGTCTCTGGCAGATCCCGTTGACCGCACTGCCATTGCGGAAGATGTGACCGAGCCTGCTGAAGAGAAAAAGAATGTGGAGGAAAAGGTTGAAAACTACCTGATCGTCTGCAAGCCCGTCAAGAAGGACGGCAAAGTCAAGGTTACCGATACCATGATTCTGTGCTCCATGAACCGCACCACCAAGACCATGACCATGAGTGCCCTGGATCCCGAGGCAACCGTTCAGGTTCCCGCTTATAAGAAGTACAAGGGCGAAGAAGCTGCCCTGAATACCGTCTACGGCCTGGGCGCTACCTACTGCGGCGGCACTGCCGGTGCCATGACACTGATCAACCAGACCCTGTACGACAACTTTGAAATCAAGGTTGACCGCAACTTCGAATTTGATCTGAAGGTCCTGGCACGGATCGTGTTCCGCCTGGACGGCATCAAGATCGACATTAACAAGGAAGAGGCAGCCTATCTGACTGAGGCCATGGGCAAGGAGATCAAGGAAGGTCAGCAGACCATGGATCAGAAGCTGGCAGATGAGTTCATCGCCATGTGGGCTGATGAAGAAGCCGAAGGCATCAATGCCCTCAGCGGCCAGAAGAGAATGTTCGAAGGTATTGTCCAGAAGGTCAGAACCCAGTATGTCGGCGATCTGGAAACCATCGTCAAAGACATTATGCCCTCCATTACCACCAGCATGAAGTGGAACGAATTCCGGCAGTTCCTGGTTTCCCTGCTGCCCATGGTGAGAAACCTGACCATCGAAAACGGCGGCACCATCCCCCAGGCATAATTTTAACGTGTATCGAAAGCACGCTCCCTTGCGGGGCGTGCTTTTGTTTGTTCCGGGCTGTGCTGATTGACAATACAGGGCGATTGTGATATTCTTATAAAGGATTATTATGGGGTTTCATAACGATTCTGTAAGAATGCAAATAATCGGAAACAGCAGATTGAGAGAATGCGGATATGCGTTTTTGGGAGCAAGTGAAACAAAAACTGTATAAAGACGATCCGCAGCAGTTCTTGCGGGAAGCGAAATGGCTCATGGCCAGAGCCGGACAGCAGAAGGGTAAGATCCTGGTGACCGGCATTCTGGGACTGGTGGGTACGGTGATGGGCCTTGCCTCCAGTGTGGCCTCCAAGTACCTGATCGATGCGGTCACGGGCTTCGGCTCGGAATTGCTGCGCAGATCCGCAGTGATCATGGGTATTATGATGCTGGGCGGCCTGGTATTTCAGGGACTCTCCTCCCGGATCAGTGCTACCATCCATGTCCGGGTCCGCAATGAGATGCAGCACAGAACCTACAGCCGGATCCTTCGGGCGGGCTGGGAGGCGCTGGAACCCTACCGCAGCGGCGATCTGCTGAACCGGCTGAACTCCGATGTGAGTATTGTGGCCGACGGCTGCATTAATTTTATCCCCGCACTGGTGACAACATCCGTCAAATGCCTGGGCGCTTTCTGCATTATCATGTATTA
>JAFZGL010000082.1 GCA_017555395.1 Oscillospiraceae bacterium
ACCACTGACCCCTACAACGTCTGCGCTGCAGAAGGCCTGCTGGAAGCTTACGAAGCTGAAAACGCATCCCACCTGCTGGGCGAAGCTTACCGCGACAAGGACGGCTACTGGTACGGCATTTACAAGGGCATCCTGGGCTTCATGGTCAACGTTGATGAACTGGAGCGCATGGGTCTTGACAAGCCCGCTGACTGGGCTGATCTGACCAAGCCCGAATACGAAGGCCTGATCTGGCTGTCCAACTACAACACCTCCGGCACCGCAAAGCTGGTCATCAACACCATGATCCAGAAGTACGGTCATGATGAAGGCATCAACTACCTGGTTGAACTGGACAAGAACATCCATGTTTACACCAAGTCCGGCTCCGGTCCTTCCAAGAACGTTGGTACCGGCGAATGTGTCATCGGCATCGGCTTCCTGCATGACGGCATCACCCAGATCGTTGACAATGGCTACGGCAATGTGGAACTGATCATCCCCTCTTCCGGCACTTCCTACGAGATCGGTGCTACCGCTATCTTCAAGGGCGCAAAGCATCCCAATGCTGCCAAGCTGTGGATCGAGTTTGCTCTGAGCCCCGACTGCGTCAACCTGGCACAGGACAACGGCTCCTACCAGTTCCTGGTCATTGACAATGCTACTCAGCCCGCTATCGCAACTGAGTTCGGCCTGGATCCCGAGAACGTCATGGACTATGACTTCGAGGATGCCAAGAACAACATTACCACCTACGTTGAGGAAGTCTTCACTGCTCTGGGCGCCAACGCAGATGACCGCTTCCAGACCTCCTGATGAAGTACGTATCCGGTAATTGACCACATACCTTCGGGGGATGGAGGGTTTCCTCCATCCCCCTTTTCTATTTCATTCCCGAAAGGAGGAATCCATCGATGGCAACACGCCAAAGCGCGGCGCTGGAGCGGAAAAAGCTGCTGGCGGATCCGATTATGGTCACTACCATCGTGGTTCTGATCACGTTTCTGACGCTGTTCATTCTGTACCCTCTGGCTGTTCTGCTGGTGGACAGTGTGTACGGCAAGGAGACCGGACTCACTCTGGAGATCTTCAAGCGGATCTTCGGCATGCATACCTTCCGGACTGCTATCACCAACACGCTGAAGGTTGGCTTTGCGGTAGGTATTTTTTCCACCATCCTGGGCCTGCTATTCGCCTATGTGGAGGTTTACGTCAAGGTCCGCAGCAAGTTTATGAGCGGCCTGTTCCAGGTGGTCTCCATGCTGCCGGTTGTTTCCCCTCCCTTTGTGCTTTCTCTGTCCATGATCATGCTCTTCGGCAAGGCCGGCATCATCACCCGTTACCTGCTGAAGATTTATGACAATAGTGTTTACGGCTTCTGGGGCATCACCATCGTCCAGACCCTGACCTTCTTCCCGGTGTGCTACATGATGCTGAAGGGTCTGCTGAAGAACATCGACCCCTCTCTGGAAGAAGCTGCCCGGGACATGGGCGCTTCCCGATTCCAGGTGTTTACCGATGTAACCTGGCCTCTGATCCTGCCGGGTATTGGCAATGCCTTCCTGGTGACTTTCATTGAATCCATCGCGGACTTTGCCAACCCCATGATCATCGGCGGTTCCTACGATACCCTGGCCACCACCATTTACCTGCAGATCACCGGCGCCTATGACAAGGAAGGCGCGGCTGCCATGGCTGTGGTGCTGCTGACCATTACCCTTGCCATGTATCTGGTGCAGAAATATGTGCTGGAGGCCAAGACCGCAGCCACCCTTACCGGCAAGGCTTCCCGTGCCAGAATGCTCATTGAAGACCGCTCTGTGACGGTTCCGCTGACAGTGGCCTGCTCCCTCATAGCCCTGTTTGTCATCATGATGTATGTCTGTGTTCCCTTCGGCGCTCTGTTCAATACCTGGGGCTATGACTTCAGTCTCACCACCAAGTGGTTTGTCCGGGTGTTTGAGAAGTACAAGGGCTTCAAGGCCTTCCGGGACTCCTTCCTGCTGTCTCTGGCCTCTGCCCCCATTACGGCGCTGCTGAGTATGATCATCTCCTATCTGGTGGTCAAGCGGAAGTTCAAAGCCAAGGGCTTTATTGAATTTGTTTCCATGCTGGCTATGGCAGTGCCTGGCACAGTTCTTGGCATCGGCTATATCCGTGGTTTTGTAAAGGGTGTTTTCGGCTCCGGTTTCCTGCAGGGTATTTACGGCAGTGCTGTGATTCTGATCATCGTCTTCGTGGTCAGATCCCTGCCTACCGGTACCCGAAGCGGTATTTCCGCTCTGCGTCAGATCGACAAGAGTATTGAAGAATCCGCCTATGACATGGGTGCTGACAGCTTCCGGGTCTTTATGACGGTGACTTTGCCGCTGATCAAGGATTCCTTCCTCAGCGGTCTGGTGACGGCCTTCGTCCGGAGCATTACCGCTATTTCTGCTATCATTCTGCTGGTAACACCTCAGTTCCTGCTGATCACTGTGCAGATCAATGAATTCGCGGAGAAGGGTTCCTACGGCATTGCCTGTGCCTTCGCAACCATTCTGATTGCCATTACCTATGGCTCGGTGCTGCTGATGAACCTGTTTATCAAGTATTTCGGAACCAGCCGGAAACTCAAGGAGGTCGACTGACATGGCTAAAGAGAAAAAGGGCGTACGCCTGGAACATATTTCCAAAATTTATCAGGATCCCAAGACGGGCAAGGATTTCTACGCGGTTAAGGATACCTCTCTGGAGATCACTCCCGGTTCTTTCGTAACGCTGCTGGGCCCCTCCGGCTGCGGCAAGACCACCACCCTGCGCATGATTGCGGGCTTTGAAAGCCCCGACGAAGGCGAGATCTACCTGGGCGGCGAAGCCATCAACGCGCTGACCCCCAACAAGCGTGACACCGCCATGGTGTTCCAGAGCTATGCGCTGCTGCCTCACTACAATATTTTTGACAATGTTGCCTACGGTCTGAAGCTGCGCAAAATGGATAAGAATACCATCCGGGAAAAGGTCAAGAAGATCCTGGCTCTGGTGGGCCTGGAGGGCATGGAAGAGCGCATGACCAACCAGCTGTCCGGCGGCCAGCAGCAGCGTGTTGCCCTGGCAAGAGCTCTGGTGCTGGAACCCGGTGTGCTGCTGTTTGACGAGCCTCTTTCCAACCTGGATGCCAAGCTCCGTGTGACCATGCGTACGGAGATCCGCCGTATCCAGCAGGAGGCCGGTATCACCGCCATCTATGTTACCCATGACCAGTCTGAGGCCATGGCGCTGTCCGACCAGATCATCATCATGGAGAAGGGTGTTGTGGCACAGATTGGTACACCCCAGGAGATTTACTACCATCCCGCCAGCGAATTCGTGGCTGACTTTATCGGTGAGGCTAACTTCCTGAAGGGCAAGCTTTCCGACAAAAATGGAGACTGCGGCAGCGTCACTGTGGAAGGTCATATGGTTCCTGTTGTGGGTGTTTCCGAACAGCCCGTGGGTAAGGACTGCACCCTGGTTCTGCGTCCGGAGGCCGCAATACTGGCAGACAGTGGTGTTCTGCCTTGTAAGGTTATTGTGTCCTGCTTCATGGGTTCCTACCAGAACTATCATGTGATGGTGGGTGATACCCTGGTGAAGATTACTGACTACAATCCCAGAAATAAAAAGGTCTATGAGGTGGGCGATACCGCTTGGGTGTCTTTTGAGAAGGAAAATATCCACGTCCTGTAAGAAGAAATTCCCACGAAGATATCATACAGATAAAACCGACCGGTGCTTTAGCTCCGGTCGGTTTTGTTATCAATCAACAATGGATTTTCTGAAAACTGTTTTCTCTAAGAGAATGTTATTTCAAGCGATGATGCAGCGTTCTCATAGCCCATAAGTACCGTTCACGCACTGTCAATGTTTTCAGCAGCGGGTCTCCTTCTCTGATGCGAAGTGTGCGGCGGATTTCTTTGGGAATGACGATGCGGCCAAGGTCATCCACTCTTCTTACAATTCCTGTAGCTTTCATATTTCTGTTCTCCTTATCATGTTTCTTGTTGGCCGAACAATTCCTGTTGCGGTGCCCGGCATCTTCCTCGCCGACGGCGCGGCTTCGTCATCTGCCGACCGCTGCC
>JAFZGL010000083.1 GCA_017555395.1 Oscillospiraceae bacterium
CACACCCGGATATTTTGCTGCACCTCAGCGCCAAGGTATATTACCACAACTGTTTCAGAAAATCAAGTATTATTTTTCCTTTTTTCAAAAAATTTTACCCCTCCGGGGATGCCGGAGGGGTTTGTAAAAACAAATTAGCCGGGAATCTGGCCTTCCTTGCCGCTGATCAGATTGATCAGAGAAGTGGCAAAGGTAACTGCAGCAGCACCCATGCCCCAGATCTTGGTGATCTGGCAGCGCATCTCTGCACTTGCGCAGACACCGACCAGGGTATTGGTAAAGATCAGGAACAGAACAACACCTGCGACAGCATTGACAACCATGAAGCCCTTGTACTCCTTCTTTGCCAGGAATGCCATGACGGCAACTGCCAGAATGATAACAGATACAGCAATGGCTGCCTGACCGGCCCAGTGGCACTTCATGGGAACCTGCTTACCGCTGACCAGTTCCAGCATCTTTCCACAAACAGGTGCCCAGATCTTGATGGCACCGATGAGCAGCACAGCTGCCAGTGCCTGCAGGGCAATCATAATTTTGTTCATCTTGGTTTTCATATAGAATTCCTCCAGTGATATGTTCATTTATCAAGACATTTTTTCAGATTTCTGCCGCCGGTTGGCCACCCCTGCGTGAAAATCCTCAAAATGATCTTTTTAATTTACTTCACCGCGGGTGATGGCGGTCTGAGGATCCATGGATGCACTCTTCAGCGCAGGGGACACCGCAGAGACAAAGCCCAGAACCACAGCCAGCACCACACCGGTGATGCCACAGATGGCTGCCATGGAATTGGTCCAGACAGAGGGGGACAGCACGAATGCTTCCCGCAGCAGTTCAATGGCAGGTCCCATGCAGAGCAATGCAATGCCGCTGCCCAGCAGTCCGCCCATGAGGGCCATGAGACCGGTCTCTCCGATGATCAGACTGAACACCTTTCCCTTGGTCAGACCGATGGCGCGGAGCAGACCGATCTCTTTCTGGCGTTCCTTTGCAAGGGCATTGAACCGACCGGTCAGAGCCAGTACCGCAATGGCCAGTGCTGCCATCCACAGGGCAAACATGACCTTCATAATGGCTTCCAGCTGCTTTTGCAGGGTAGAAATGGTTTCACTGGTGAGGACAGCCCGGCAATCCATGCCGGATTCCTCCACCTGTTTCACAAACGCTTCGCCATCCGTGCCGGGCTGGAATTTTACCATGATGACGGAGATCTTGGTGAAAGGATCCTCATCCTTCCAGTGCATGGCAATTTCCGGAGAATCCAGACACATCTGCCGTGCCATATCAATATCCATAAAGAAGACATCATCCATACCGGAACCGGTGGGTTTCAGCACATTTACGATTGTAAATTTTTTGCCCAGCAGGAAGTACATCTGTCCGATCAGATCCGGAGAGTAGTTGCTGCCCATAATCACCTCATCGGGTTTCAGGGATTCCTGTCCGGAAATTTCCAGATGATGGGGAAGTATGAAATCGGTTTCAAAATCATAACCGACAATGCGTCTCTCCGTACCGGTATCACAGCAGGAAAGATCCAGGGTCTGGTTATAAAATTGAGGTGTCACAGCCGCGATTCCATCCAGTTCCTTTGCCTGCTCCAGAACTTCATTATCCATATAGATGTTCTCGGGCAAAGCGGTAAACAGCAGGTCACTGCCGGAGGCCGAAGCATACTTGGGAACCAGAATGGCATCAGCACCCAGGCGTTCCCGACTGAGTTCCAAACCCTGCGTCACCACCTGGAAAATACCCATGACCATGACGAACACAAAGATGGTCAGGGTCGTAATGGTGACGGTAATGACAGACTGGGTACGGCGCCGGGCAATGTTATTCCAAATCAGCATCAGCATGATTGTTTTTCTCCCTTACTCGGCAATATCTGCCAGAACACCGTCTTCCAGGCGCAGACGGCGGGTGGCCTGGCCGGCCCAGCGGGAATTGTGAGTGACCATGACCACGGCGGTACCCTTGGTGGTCTGTTCCTTCAGAATGCGGATGATCTCTTCGGACCAGTGCTCATCCAGGTCGTTGGTGGGCTCATCCGCCAGGATCAGTTCCGGTTCGTGGATCAAGCAGCGGGCCGCCATGGCACGGCGGCGCTGTCCGCCGGAGAGCTGATGAGGGAAGAAATCGGCGCGGTCTTCCAGACCAAACTGATACAGCAGTTCATCCACCTTCTTCAGATTCTTCTTGTTGCCGCCAACACCCTGGGTGAAGATCAGATTCTCCCGGAGGGTCAGCGCCTGGATCATGGTGGAATCCTGGAACAGGAAGCCGATCTTCTTAGCCCGGAATTCAGACTTCTGGGCATCATTAAACTGGGAGACGTCCTTACCGCCATAGGTATAGATACCTTCGTCAGCCTTCAGCAGGGTACCCATAACGTACAGCAGCGTAGACTTACCGATACCGGAAGGACCTTCCACCGCAATAAAGTCACCCTTGTTGACCGTCAGGGAAATGTCCTTCAGAGGGGTGACGATCTCACCCATTCGATAATCCTTGTGAATATGTTCCAGTTTGCAGATTTCCATATTAATTTACCTCACCTTGTGTAATAGCAGCCTGGGGATCCATAGAAGCGCTCTTCAGCGCGGGGGTTACAGCAGAAGCAAAGCCCAGAACAACAGCCAGCGCAATACCGGCGGCACCGCACAGCAGTGCCAGGGAAGTGCTCCAGACGGAGGGGGACAGCTTGAAGGCACCCTTCAGTAGTTCAATGACGGGATCCATGCAGATTAGGGCAATGGCGCTGCCCAGCAGGCCGCCCATGAGGGCCATGGTGCAGGTCTCACCAATGATCAGACCGAAAACCTGTCCCTTCTTCAGACCGATGGCCCGCAGCAGGCCGATCTCCTTCTTGCGCTCTTTGGCCAGCGCGTTGAAACGGCCGACCAGAGAGAGGGTTGCGATCAGCAGGGAAGCGGCCCACAGGGCGAACATGACCTTCATGGTGATTTCCAGCTGGCTCTGCAGGTCGGAAATGGTATCGCCGGTCAGCAGTGCCTTGCATTCCATGCCGGATTCCTCCACCTGACGGACGAAGGCATTGGGATCAACACCCTCTTCAAACTTGATCATGATGACGGAGATATAATCGTGGGGATCCTTCTTGGTCCAGTTCTCCCGCAGGACTTCGGATTCCAGACACATGTCCTGAGCGACCCGCCAGTCCATAAAGAAGGTGGAGTCCATGCCGGTGCCGGTGGGCTGCAGCACACTGACCACCTTGAAGATCCGGCCCAGGATCATGTAGTTCATACCCACCAGATCTTCATCTTCATAGGCATTGCCTACGATGACCTCTGTCTCACTCATACCGTTCTGATGCACCTCATCCAGATAGGGCTTCAGAATGAAGTCTGTCTCGGGATCGTAACCGATGATGCGGGCCTCCTCGCCGGGATCGCAGCAGCCCAAAGCCAGGGTCTGGCAGTAGAACTGGGGGGACATGGCAGCCACGCCATCCAGCTGCTTGGCCTGCTCCACCACTTCGATGGGCATATAGATGTTTTCCGGCATGGCAGTGAACAGCAGATCATCACCCTTGGCGTTGGAATACTTGGGCATCAGAATGGCATCTGCGCCCAGGCGCTCCCGGCTGAGGGCAAGACCCTGGGTCACCGTCTGGAAAATACCCATGACCATAACAAATACCAATACCGTCAGTGCCGTAATGGTGACAGTCAGGGTCGACTGGGTACGCCGACGGGCAATGTTGTTCCAAATCAGCATTAACATTTTTCTATTCTCCTTCTAACATAACCCTGTTAATGACAGGGATCTTCGATGATGATGGTCTGTGCCAGAACCCGGATGGTTTCCTTGGGAATCTCCCGAACATCCTCCGGTGTAATGGTGGGATCATTTTTCAGCAGATTCTGCCAGGCAAGGTATCTGGGAATACACAGATTCACCTTCTGGGCTGCTTTGACCGTTTCCCAGTCCACCTGACAGTAGAGCACATTGTTTCTGTCCGCAATATTGTAGGCACGGCACAGCACTTTGCTCAGCATCTGCTCCGCATGGGCATCCGTTCCGCCGCCTGCCACAGTGATGGTGATCTGGCTTCCGTCAGCAAGATATGGTTCCATACCCTGACTCAGCAGAACCCTCTGCATGGCATCGTCATAGGACATACCGGTGACATCTATTCCCTTCACCAGTTCCATACCGTCGGAATTCCGTCCCTCCAGTGCAATCACCCGATCCAG